>NZ_JADGIA010000275.1 GCF_019683635.1 Thermogemmatispora sp.
ACTGTCCTACGGGGCAGTGGGCTGCCGTCAACCAGCCCCGAAGCCCGGGCCGACGAGGCTGCGGGCAAGCCCCTGGCTTGAGCCAGGGGTCGTTGACATGGGACAGACTCATCAGGCTGCTGGAAGGGAAGGAAGCGATCTGGGGATACAATGCAGATTTTGACCGGCTGGCACTCGTTGCCAGTGCGCGACGGTATCAGCTGGCACTGCCAACCTGGCTGGCCGCCGCTGAGAGATGGCGGTGTGCCATGAGCCTCTACCGGGAGTGGATGGGATGGGATTGGGATGTCTCCCTGGAGCGCGCCTGCGCACATGAGGGAATTCTTGCAGGCTGGCACACTGCAGAGCTGGACGCGCGTTCGACCCTGGCGTTGTTGCGAGTGCTCGCCGGGCTGGAAGGAGAGCACTGAGAGCTGGTACAGGGGAAGGCTGGCGGGCGGGTCTGCCTGGATACTGGCAGTGACCCGCTGTTCGCGCGGGCCGGTGGCACAGGACCGGGCGCTGACCCGGCCCCCCGGCTCTGCTCTTCATGTCTTCTCTCCCACGCTCCCACGCAGCGATCTTCGAACGGCTCCCCTGGAGAGAGAACGCCGTCAGCATGCTGCTTTACCCGTTGAGGAATGAGAACGTTCCACCCCGTTCCCGTTTCCTTCCCAGGTGCTTCCCAGATCCTTTCCCCGTCACGAGGATATACTCGCAGTGTGTGAAAGTGCTGCGGGTCTTCCCTTCCCGAGCACCTTGTCTGGCTCTACCTGCGCTGGTTGAGCCCCGCTCCCGCCAGGTCAGTGCCATCTTCGCTCGCTCTCCAGGGATGCCAGGGAATGCATCCCTCCACGCTCCACAGACTGCTCCAACGCGGTCTAAACAGAGTGACGGAAGAACGGGGAAACTCGTCCCCTCCCCGCTCGCTGCCGTAGGGATGCTGGCAGCCCAGGGCAGCCGCCCTGCAAGGGACGGACACGGTTGAACCCTCGGGATGGTAAGTGGTGCGCGGCAGGGAACAAACCGACCTGGCAGATCCCTGCCGGCACAACAGGAGCATCATGCCCACGCATCGCAAGAGCCTGATCCGCGAGGCCGTCGAGCGGCTTGATCGCCTGATGGCCATCGGCGAGAGCCGGCTGTCGGCTAAGCAGACAGCTCGCCAGCAGGGCCAGCCCGACTGGACCTGCTCGACGGGGCGCATTCATTCCTATAAGACTCGCTCCGTTTACCAGGAGCAGTTGATCCGCTTCCTGAAGTGGACGCGGGCAACCTCTGGGCTGCGCCGGCTAGCCGAGGTGGAGGCCCACGCCGAGGAGCTGGCCACGGCCTATCTGCAGCACGGGATGCAGGCAGGATGGTCCGCCTGGACGCTGGCCACCACGCGCTCAGCGCTTCGGCTCTTCTTCGGCGATCGGGCGCTGGCGGCCGCGGTGACGCTGCCGCCGCGCCGTCGAGAGGACATCCGCCGCTCGCGGGGTCCGGTGGCACAGGACCGCGAACTGAACCCCGATCATTGGCAGGGACTGATTGATTTTCTGCGGGCAACAGGCTTGCGCCGGCGTGAAGTGGCGGCGCTGCGCGTAGGAGATCTCAACGAGGCTGCGGGGGTGGTCCTGGTGCGCCGAGGCAAAGGCGGACGGAGACGCCTGGTCCCCGTCCTGCCGGGCGTGGAGGAGCTGCTGCAGCAGCTGCAAGCAGGGCGAGAGCCAGAGGAGCGCATCTTTGCCCGCGTCCCTTCCCATCTGGACGTGCACGCCCTCCGGCGCGAGTATGCTCAGGCGCTCTATCGGCTGCTCTCGGGCGGGGCGCTTCCGCCAGCGACGGGCCGGCTGCGCCCCGCCGACTACGATCGGGTCGCAGTGGAACAGGTGGCTGTGGCCCTGGGCCACAACCGCGTGGATGTGGTCCTGCGCCACTATCTGCGCTAGCGGCCTTGCGGCTTCTGAAGCAGCGTCAGGATCTGCCCCACCTGCTGCTCTAACCGGTCAAAGCGCTGATCCATTCGGTCAAGGCGCTGATCCATTCGGTCAAGGCGCCCCGAGACCTGTGCAACCTCTCCATTCAGCGTGTCGAGACGCTGCTCGATCCGCTCTGTTCGCTCCTTGAGCGCGTCCAGGTCCATGCGAAGAATGCCATACAGAACCGTGGTATCCTTGGCGAGATTCCGGTAGACAAACTCAAGCTCGCTGACGCGCCGCTCCAGGTCGGCAATCCGCTGCTCCATCGCGCCCTCCTGTGATCCCAGACTCCGATCTGCCTCTACCATACCATCTCGCGCCGCCGCCGTCAACCTTTTCCGACGCGGTCCCTCTTGCTGCCGTTCTTGCCGCTCCTGCCGTTCGCTTCGAGGATCTCAGCTCCCGGCATTCCTCGCAGCGATCCTCGAAGGGCTGTTGAAGCCGTCTGAAGACCATATGGCCTGGCATCATGGCCGTATGAGCGCGTTCACTGCTGACCGCTTTTTCGGGATCATCGAAAAGGCTTGACGGAGGCCGCTCCAGATGCTACCCTAGAAGGGGTACCGTCAGAATGCCGCTCTCGCCCGTTCAGGGATTGAAACATAGCCCAGAGGGCATCTGAAGGGGACAGAGCCATGATATGTCAGAATGCCGCTCTCGCCCGTTCAGGGATTGAAACGAGTCGCAATGACTCCGATAGCCCTCCGCTTCCTCCGTCAGAATGCAGCTTGAGCCCGTTCTGGGATTGAAACAGACCATTCTTCGGGGTACCAATCCATGTAGATCAGGTCAGAATGCAGCTTGAGCCCGTTCTGGGATTGAAACTACAATTCCCGGAGCGATGGGCCGCCGTAGTTCCCAGTCAGAATGCAGCTTGAGCCCGTTCTGGGATTGAAACGGATTAACGATCACCGTCACTGCTGACTGTCCGCGATGTCAGAATGCAGCTTGAGCCCGTTCTGGGATTGAAACTGTCAATATCCCTCGCCGCAAGAGTTCTGCGGCGGGTCAGAATGCAGCTTGAGCCCGTTCTGGGATTGAAACTGGTAGGGAAAGGACAGCGACCGTCTTTTGGGGGAAAGTCAGAATGCAGCTTGAGCCCGTTCTGGGATTGAAACCCACTGGCCTTCATATACCGCCCTAACCGGCCTACAAAGTCAGAATGCAGCTTGAGCCCGTTCTGGGATTGAAACTCCCAGCGAATACGCCCCCGCTTCTCAATAGGGATGAGGTCAGAATGCAGCTTGAGCCCGTTCTGGGATTGAAAGTGAAGGCTCCAACGGAGACAAGACGCTGTCGCAGCAGGGGGACAGTTCGCCTGTGCATGTGCGCACCCCACGCCCTGCTTGCAAGCACCTGTGAGCGTCCCGCCGAGCTGGTTGAGTGCTGCTCCCGCCGGGTCAGGGTCTCCCTCGCCAGGGATGTCAGGGACCGCATCCCGCTCTCCCAAGACCGCGCAGCGCGGTCTAAACAGCGACACAGCAAGAACGGGGACTCGTCCCTTCCCCGCTCGCTGCCGTAGGGATGCTGGCAGCCCAGGGCATCAGCCCGGGGGACGGACATCGTTGAACCCCTGGGATGGAAATGGGAGGCACGGCGGAGCGCAGAGCCAGGAGCACGATCATGAGCAGGCATCGTAACAGTCTGATCCGCGAGGCCGTCGAGCGGCTTGATCGCCTGATGGCCATCGGCGAGAGCCGGCTGTCGGCTAAGCAGACAGCTCGCCAGCAGGGGCTGCCCGACTGGACCTGCTCGACGGGGCACATTCATTCCTATAAGACTCGCTCCGTTTACCAGGAGCAGACGATCCGCTTCCTGAAGTGGACGCGGGCAACCTCTGGGCTGCGCCGGCTGGCCGAGGTGGAGGCCCACGCCGAGGAGCTGGCCACGGCCTATCTGCAGCAGGGGATGCAGGCAGGCTGGTCCGCCTGGACGCTGGCCACCACGCGCTCAGCGCTGCGGCTCTTCTTCGGCGATCGGGCGCTGGCTGCCGCGGTGCCACTGCCGCCGCGCCGTCGAGAGGACATCCGGCGCTCACGGGGTCCGGTGGCGCAGGACCAAGAACTGAACCCGGCCCACTGGCAGGAGCTGATCCACTTCCTGCGGGCCACGGGCCTCCGACGCCGCGAGGTAGCGGCGCTGCGCGTAGGGGATCTCAACGAGGCTGCGGGGGTGGTCCTGGTGCGCCGCGGCAAGGGAGGACGAACACGCCTGGCCCCTGTGCTACCGGGCGTGGAGGAGCTGCTGCAGCAGCTGCAAGCAGGGCGAGAGCCAGAGGAGCGCATCTTTGCCCGCGTCCCTTCCCATCTGGACGTGCACGCCCTCCGGCGCGAGTATGCTCAGGCGCTCTATCGGCTGCTCTCGGGCCGGGCGCTCCCGCCAGCGACGGGCCGGCTGCAACCCGTCGACTACGATCGGGTCGCAGTGGAACAGGTGGCTGTGGCGCAGGGCCACAACCGCATGGATGTGGTCCTGCGCCACTATCTGCGCTAGCGGCCCTGGCATCATGGCCGCATGAGAGCAGTCAGCAGTGACCGCTCTTTGGGATCATCGAAAAGCCTTGACGGAGGCCGCTCCAGATGCTACGCTAGAGGGGGTACCGTCAGAATGCTGCTCTCGCCCGATGAGGGATTGGAAGGAACAAGCCATCGGCAAAAGGAGAAAGTCATGCCTACTCAGGAAGAGAGGCTGGCAGCAGTCGAGCGAGCTGTCATGGACATCAACCACAATGAGACGATCCTGCTCGGCATGGCAGTGAAGCATGAAGAGCTGCTGCGGGAGATCCGCGCAATGCTGGCTCAGCACGATCGGCGCTTTGATGCCCATGACAAGCGGTTCGACGTCCATGACAAGCGGTTCGATGAGCATGATAAACGGTTCGATCGGCTGGAGGCTCTGTTGATGCAGGTTCTCGCTCGTCTTCCTGAGCCTTCGTAAGCAGCCTCAGAACACCGCTCTCGCCCGCTCAGGGATTGGAAGGAAGGAACAGGGATTGAAACTAGCTCAGGGAACAGCCACCAGTACCATCCTGCCTGCGTCAGCGTGCAGCTCTCGCCCGATCCGGGCGTGAAACACTGCGAAATCCCAGGGACAGCATGAACAGATGGAGGTCCGAACACAGCGCAATCAGAGATTGACAACCTATTTGATCCTGATCCCTCTGCCTCGTCTTTCTATCTAGTAGCGACCGCTCGTCTCTCAAGCAGAGTCGTCAGGATAAGGAACTGGCTCATGAGGTTCGACTCTTCCCTCACCGATGCAACGCTCCTGTATACCCTTGTTCCCGGAGAGCAGGCTTTTTGCATCTTGCCGGATGGATCAGCCCTCATAGCACGCCGCGCCTTGGAGGAACAGGAAGACCTTCCACTATGGCTGCTCTCCATCCGCGATCGGTTCGGTCATATCTCTTCTCTCTCCCCAGTGAAAGGTGCTCTCCAGTATGCCTCGACTGAAGAAGTGCTCGCTCTGGCCGCCAGACGGGGAGGGAGAACCTGGCATGTGGGTCCTCCACCTCCTCCCCGGACGACCCAACCTTTGGGTGCTCCTCCCCCTGTCGATGTAGCGT
>NZ_JADGIA010000276.1 GCF_019683635.1 Thermogemmatispora sp.
CGTCGTGCTCAGCAGGCGCCCATCACCGGTGTAGGCATGCTCCTCCAGCCCGAAGGCATAGACCGTTAGCGTCGTCGACCCCGGCGTCACCGAGCGACGGAGCACCCGCTCGCCAGCGGCATCGTAGGCATACCACTCCTCCGCCGCGGCCGTCGGATTCTGCCAGTGCACCAGCTCATCCAGGGGATCATAGTCCAGCGTCTGCGATGTCCCGTTGAGACTGCGCGTGGTCATGTTCCCCCAGAGGTCGTAGCTCGCCGCGTAGGGCGCCACCACGCCGCCAGTGCCTGAGCAGGTCGTCCCGGCAGGGTACAGACCCGTCAACTGATGCGGGTGCGAGCTGTCGCAGTAGAGGTACTGCAAGGCTGGCCCATTGCCATTGAGCGGCCCCTGCCACAGCTGACCAAGATTGGTGTAGCTAAAACTGCTGCTATAGCCCGCCCCGCTGATGGTATTGGAAGGCGTGGCAGTACCACAGAGACCATTGCCCGCCGCCGGCGGCGTCCCCAGGTTGCCCGCCCAGACCAGGCGCTCCTGCGCGTCATAGCAGAAGACCTGCGTCTCGCTCCCGCCGGAGTTCGCCACACCCGGGACACTGCTCTGCTGCGTGGTCAGGCTGAGGACGTTGCCAGCAGCATCGTAGCTGCGCGTCTGGCTGAAGATGCTGCCACTCTGCCCACTGCCACTGCCCCAGAGCGCCTGCACCGCCACCGGACGCAGATCGGCATCGTAGCTGAATTGCTCCGTGGCCGCTGGAGCACTGCCACTGGCCGTCTGGATCGTCACCGTGTCCGGCAGAGCGCGCGCGTTGTAAGTCACGCTCGCCAGCAACGGACTGCTCCCCGTCGTGGGACTGAGACCGACCAGCGTACCAGCGGTGGGATCATAAACCTGCGTGAAACTGTAGCCCGGGTCACCAGATACACTGGTGCTGGTCGTGGTAGTCGTGACCTGATCAGCGTTGTTGTAGCTGATCTGCTGCTGGTAGGTCGGCAGCGGCGTCGTCACGTTCCAGGAGGCCGGCAACCCCAGCGCCAGCGTACTGGTCGTCAGGCGCCCACGCTGGTCATATTGGAAGCGCTCGGTAACCGTCGCCGAGCTGCCATCGGGATACCAGGTCGTGGCAACGCTCTGGGTGAGGTGACCGACGGGGAAGTCGCTGTTTCCCTGGCTGCCCAGGGTGCTCGTGTCGTAGGTGTTCTGGACAAAGGGATGGGCCCCACTGCTACAGGCCCCCGCCACGCTCTGGGCCGGGGCCGCATCTTGCATACAGACCAGCCGCCCCAACAGGTCATAGATGTAGCCCAGCGTGCGCGAGCCGGAGACATCGGTCACCAGGTGCCCATCGGGATCATAGCTGTAGTCGTGGGGACCACGATCGGGATCGAAGAGGTGCACGAGCCGGCCCAGATCATCGTAGCTCATGCTCGTGCTGACACTGGTGATGGTCTGGCCAGTCTGCGGCGCCAGGTCAGTCACGGCCACGACGGTCGGCTCATCGAGAGCGTTGTACTGCACCGCCCGCTGAGCGGCTACGTTGCTGCTGATCGCTGAGGCCGATGGGCTGGCCACGCCATTGTAAGTCTGGCTGTAACGAGTGCGCCCCAGGGCATCGCTGAAGCTGACCGTCATGTGATTGTCAGCATCGATGCTCTGAACGTAGCTGTAGAGCGTGCTGTCTCCGACCGGGCTCCCCAGGCCGTAGTTGACACAAGCGGTATAGGTCCCGCTGAGGACTGCCGAGCAGGCAATCCCCGGCTCCTGGCTGGAGCCGTAGTTAGGATCACGCTCAGCGATGACTCGCCCAAGCGCGTCGTAGAAGGTGACAGTACCGCCAGGCGCCTGGCCGTTGATGTCAACGGCGCCGTTGGGATCAACCCAGCCGCTGCCGCTCGCAACCTGGAACGGGACGCTCCGGAAGACGCTGTTGGTGCTGTCGTCGTAGACCGTGAAGACGATCGTGTCCTGCCCCGGCGTGGGGCCTGGTGTGCGCGTCTCGACAGCCCGACCCAGCGCATCGTAGAAGGTGCGGCTGACAGCGTTGGGGTAGAGGCTACTGACCGTGTCAACTTCGTAGCAGGGCAGATTGCTGCTGGCAGTACAAGCGGAGGGATTGACGGTCTCTTGATTCGTGTAGCTGGCCGTCTCCAGCGGCAGCGTGACACTGGTGGTCACGTTGGCCCCGCTATAGCTCACACTCTGACTGGTGGTCTGGCCGTTGGCATCGGTCGTACTACGCAGGAGGCCACCTTGAGTATAGTCATAGGCCAGGGTCACCGTCTGCCCCAGGGCATTCGTCTTGCTGATGGGGCGCGCCTGATAGCTGTCGTAGACTGCGCAAGCAGTATAGCGACTGGCGGTCCAGGCAGAGGACATGAAGGGGGGTGCGCTGCTCAGGCTACAGCCTGCGTTCCCGTAGAGGCTGGGGTTGGCAGCGCCAACGGCATCAACGCTTGCCAGCAAATTGCCATCGGCGTTGTAGCCGTAATAGGTGGTCAGGGCCGTCTGGCTGGGGTTGGTGCAGTCGCTGTAGGTCTTCACCGTTGTGGGCCAGCCGGCAGCCGGGCGCGGCACCCCCGAGGCCGCCCCCTCATCGTAGGTCGTGTCCTGGCAGAGCCAGACATGACCGCTACTGTCGGTGAGCTGGCTATGCACAACCGAGCGAAGATTGTGATAGACCCAGCCGTTGATGGTGGTGTTGGTGGGCTGGTAAGTCCAGCTGCGCGTGATGGTGGGAGCGTTTGAGGCCGTGATCTGCTGCGAAAGCAGGTTCTGATACTGGCTCTGATCGATGCCGTTGGTGGAGCTGTAGCCCGCGTAGGTATTGCTGACCTGGACCCAGGGGGCATTACTGTTGCTCGTCCCTTCGTAGAAGGTGGTCTTGCTGGTCAGCAAGAGCACGGCACAAGGGACGTAGGTGAGATCGTAGCGCCCATCGCAGGCGTTGTGCATGCCGTTGCCGGCGTAGACATTCCTGGTCTGCTTGAGCAGCGGGCTGCTGGTGCTGTTGCCTTGATAGATGTCCTCCTCATAGAGGCTGCCCGCCGTGTAGTTGCCACTGTCGCCAGCCTGCGAACCCCAGCCGTTGGTCGTGGCATAGGCTCGCGCAATCAGGTTGCCGGCAGGGGTCGTAATGTAGACCCACTGGAAGCCACGAAACTCCTGATGATAGAAGTCCATCCAGTCGCCTTCGCTGGGCGGAGCCCAGCTATCGGCCAGACAGTCACTGTCACCCTGGGAGTCTTTGGGACAACCGGTGCCAACTACCTTGAGCCGGTAATGGAAGACATAGGTGGCTTCGGGAATGGCCGAGGCACTGCTATCTGTGCCCAGAGCGGTGATACGGGTGACGACCTGGACGCCCCATTGCCTATCGTCGGGATGAGCAAAGGTTCCTGTACAGTCGCTGTGTGTACTGCAATAGAGCGGATCGTGGCGATCATCACCAGTGGCGCTGTCATAGGGCGTGCCGTGAGCATTTGCCGTGGCTGTGGCGTAACTGATGCTGGCCCCCTCACCGGTCTGCTCATCAACTACCCGGGTCAGGTAGCGCCAGTAGGTGATCTGGGTGTAGTGCTGCTGGCCATTCTGAATGGAATGGCTCAGATCAATATAGCCATCAGCCAGCCCATCCGAGGTATAGGTTAAGATCAGCGGCTTTAGATCATGCGGAGCACCATTCTGGTAGACCGTCGGCGTAACCTGGGTGAGCAGGTGATTGCCCGTGTGATAGATCTGGATCTGGGTATAGTCGTCCCAGGCCTGGACAAAGGGATCATCATGGTAGGTGAATTGATAGCTGTAGGCTTTATGGGAGGCGCTGCTGTCGTCACCAATGTAGCTGACAATCTGCTGCAGGCTGAAGGTGCTCATCACGAGCGGGGCCGGCAGACCATTGGGATAATCCAGGGGATCATCGCAGCGCAGCGTGGTATTGACGGGCGGTGCCTTGCTGCAGTTGTAGTTTGTTCCGTAGCTGGTGACATAGGGCGCGCTGCTGAAGGGAGCACGGTAGTAGAAGTCAATCGTGCCGGCAACACCAGAGGCATCGCCATAGACAATCTGGCGCGGTGCGGCACTACGCACCCCCTGCGAGGTCTTGTCTTGAAAGTAGGTGATGTTGATGTAACGCCCCGAGGTCCCCGGCCCTTCGTTGGCCAGGGTGATTCGATTCAGGTCCCACTCATAGTTCTTGCGCGTCCCATCGCTCTCAATGACATATTGCAATGAGTCGCTGGTACAGCCGAAGGTGTAGTCATTTCCAACATCGTCCCACACTTGGAAACAGGGCGTGCTGGTATTGGCATTCATCATCTGAATGCGGTAGCCATTAAGGTGCTGTGGGACGAAGCTCGTGGTGCTTCCGGGATTAGGAACAAGGCGATCGCTGGCACCAGCGCCATCGAGGAAGTACCAGGTGCCCGCCTTCGCGCTGCCGCTGGGGTAGTCATCGGCAGTGATCGCTCCCAGACCAGAGAGGGACCAGCCTTCTCCCAACGCGCCACTGGGCGCTGAGGCATTGTGATGCTCGTTAGTGCTCTCGCTGGAGTAGACCAGGGCCAGGGCCGGCGTCGTGCCCGGCGGGCCAGCAACGACCGAGAGCGGGTAGCTATAGGAGAACTGCCCTGAGTTGCCTTGCACAGCATCTAGCAGAGGAGTAGGTGGTACACCACTCTGGGAGGGGCCACTCACCGCCATGGTGCCGCTAGCCAGGGCAGTCAGTTGCGCAGAGAGGGTGTGCGTCTGGGGGTCGTTCTGGAGAGGAACCTGATACTGGGAGAAGGGTTGTCCAGCAGCACGCGCTGCGGCGATGGCATCCGGCCAGGTCAGCCACAGCGTACCTGGGTCGAGATCCAGGCGGGCTAAATCATCCGGCTGGTAGTGATAGAGCACCGTGACGGGCTGTTGCAGGCGAATGCCGCTCACTGCCCGCCCCTGGCTGTCGGTGACCTGAATCTGGTACATCCCCAGCACACTGACCGCTCCAGGCAAAAGGCCGTGGAGCTGGGTCACATTCAATGAGAATGGAGGCGTCGGTGTGCCCGTCGGTGGTGGCGTGGGTGAAGGAGTAGGTGAGGGAGTGGGTATCGGCGACGCCGTAGGTGAGGGAGTAGGAGTCGGAGAGGCTACGGGAATGGGAGTAAGCTGCGGAGAGGGAGAGCTAACGCTTGCGCTGGAAGCGCTAGTGTTGACAACCTGCGCCTGCGAAAAGTCAAGTGATCCTGCGGGAATCTGGATCTCTAGACGCCCATCGCTTCCCTGGAGGTCAAGGGCGCTGCCACCTGCCGAGCCGCTCAACAAGGCCGGACTCAGGCTCTGTGCAAGAGGCTTCATGGTCGCCGGCTGAGCGCTGGGGAGCGTGGCCAGCTGGGTCGGCTCGCTATCGACAGGCAGAGCAGGCACCTTCGCCGGGAAGCTGAACGAGTCCAGGTTATTGGCCGGCTGACGCTGCTGCAGAAACTGGGCAAAGGTCAGATGCGCTGGCGCCA
>NZ_JADGIA010000064.1 GCF_019683635.1 Thermogemmatispora sp.
CCTGGCCCAGCCCTTGCCCATTATAATACTATGTCCAGCCCCCTTCCGCTTGACCCATTCTTCCCCCCTCTGGCCTGCAATCAGCGCTCGCCTCTTGACATCCCTGACTTCCTTTCCTATATTAGACAAATGTACTGGACTAAACAGTACAGGTACCGCTATTGGATAGTACAGTCTGCTTGCTTCCGGGGAGTCGATGTCATCATGGCTGAGCGCGATCCTGAACCTGGCGACGCTAAAGCCAGAGGCAAAGAGCGCCTGATTCAGGCAACAGAGAGCTTGCTGCGCAGTCGTTCTTTTGAGGAAGTGACCGTTGAGGAGATCACCAGGGAGGCCAAACTATCGCGTCCGGCTTTTTACTACCACTTTGCTGGCGGCAAAGAGCAGCTGCGCGCAACACTGGTAGAGCGCGGCTTGCTGCGCGAGAGGCCAGCCCAGGACACACGTGCCCTGATTCTGGAGGCGGCGCTGCGAGCCTTTGCGCGCTCGGGAATCTCAGCCACCACGCTGGATGAGATCGCGGCTGAGGCAGGGGTCTCGCGTGGTACCCTCTGCTGGCACTTCCATACGAAAGAGGAGCTGCTCGCAGCCCTGATCAGGCATTATCTTCCGCATGGGACACTGCAGTCCGCTATTGCCGAAGCTGTACATGAGGCCGAGGAAGGCCAGATCGATGATCGCACGGCAGTCTACCGCATTGTGGCGGCTTTCCACGACACGTTGATGGCCGCCCCCCAGGGTGATTTGTTACGCCTGGCCATGCTGCTGATCCACAGCCACCCTGACGCGGCCCAGATTCTGGCAAGGGTGGTGACGGAGAATCGCAAGATCCTGATCAACTTTGTGCGCACGCGGCAGGAGCAGGGTCGCTTTCGGCGCACCTTCGCCCCGGAGCTGATTGTGCAGATTCTGGTTTCGATCTTCGTCACGCGGGTCGTTGCACGGGGCATGCTCAGCCAGCTGGCTGTGAGACAGTTTTCGCGTGAAGAGCTGATCGAGCAGCTGGTCGATCTGCTTTTTTATGGCATGGTACCCTGCGATCAACGCGAGCGAGTCTAGTTACAAAGGAGTACAGCAAACCGAGACTGATCCCCGCGCTGTGTGAGTAATTGAGTTTCGCGATAGAGGAGAGGAGCTTTGCTGTATGCAAGCAAGCGAGCAAACAGGGCAGCGGAGAGGTGGTCTGGCCTATAAGTGGATTGTGGCGATTGTGGTGATCATTGGCGTCTTCATGTCGATTCTGGACCAGACCATCGTCAATATTGCCATTCCCCACCTGCAAGCTGCCTTTGGGGCCGACCTGCACACGGTCCAGTGGGTGCTGACGGCCTATATCCTGACCCAGGGTGTGGTCACTCCAACGGCGGCCTTCTTTGCCGATACGTTGGGGATTAAACGCTTCTATATCATCTCGCTGGCGGCCTTTACGCTCGGCTCGGCGCTCTGCGGTCTATCCTGGAGCCTGCCAGCGCTGATCTTCTTCCGTATTGTCCAGGGCGTGGGAGGCGCCTCGCTCTTCCCGCTCTCGATGGCTCTGGCCTTCAGGGAGTTTCCCCCAGAGGAACGCGGGCTGAGCATGGGCCTCTTCGGGGTGCCGGCCCTCCTGGCCCCGGCTATCGGCCCAACTCTGGGCGGTTACCTGGTGACATACGCCGGCTGGCAGCTGATCTTTTATATCAATGTGCCCGTTGGCATTGTGGCCGTACTGCTGGCGACTATCCTGCTGCGCGAGCAGCCGGTGGAGCGCAGGCCGCGCTTTGATGCGGCGGGCTTTGTCTTTGCTGCCGGGGGCCTGGCCTCACTGCTCTATGCCCTCTCGGAGGCCAGTAGTTACGGCTGGGATTCGACGCTGGTGCGCGGCTTCTTGATCGCCGGCGTGCTGGCGCTGGCCATCTTCACGGCCATCGAGCTGACTCTAGCGGCGCGTGGCGGCGAGCCGCTGCTCGATCTGCGGCTCTTCGCTAATGGCCCCTTCACGACAAGTACAATTGCGCAGATCTTCATCATCTTTGGCATGTTTGGAGGTCTGTTCCTCTTCCCAATTTACCTTCAGGATCTGCGCGGGCTAAGCGCTTTCCAGGCCGGCCTGCTCCTCTTGCCACAGGCTCTGGCCTCGATGGTCAGCTCGGTCCTGGGCGGCGTCCTGGTCGACCGACTCGGGGTGCGCCCGGTGATGATTCCGGGCCTGCTGGCTCTGGCCCTGGCCAACTGGGAGTTGACGACGATCACGGTCAACTCGCCTTTCGGCTGGTTCCAGTGGATTCTCGTTCTGCGTGGCGTGGCCCTTGGTCTCTCGGTCCAGCCACTGGCCGTGGCCAGCCTCTCAACAATTCGCCCCGAGAAGCTGGCTCAGGCCTCTTCGATCAGCACGGTCACGCGCTCGGTCTCTAGCTCCCTGGGCATCGCCGTGCTGGCCACGCTAGTCCAGACACAGAACCAGATTCATTTCGGCCATCTGGCGGAGATGGTCACGCCCAGCTCGCCGCTGGGACAGCTGATCCCGCGCATCCAGGCGCTCTTTATCCTGCACGGAGCTGATGCTCGCTCGGCCTATAACGCGGCCCTGCAGCTGATCGCTCAACTGCTGCAGCAGCGCAGCTACGTGCTGGCCATGCAGGATGCTTTCCGCCTGACCCTGGTGGCAACGGTGCTGGCGATGGTGGCGACGCTCTTCGTGCGCTCGGGCGTCCGTCCCCGTTGGGCGCGCCGGCGCGCTGCTCAGCAGGAGAGTGAGGAGCGCACGGCAGCCGCAATGGAGACCATGTTCGCTGGCTAGCCTCGCAGGCCATATCAACCATCTGGTCTCTTGCCGGACTATAGGATTGACGAAATCCGCACGGAGTTTGAACTTGCTTACTTCGCCTTGCGCAATCACGAAGGCTAACTGAGGAGTGTGATTCAGATGAGACGCTTGATTCTGATACCCGTCCTGACAGTGGTCGCCCTCTTCGCAATCGCTGGAGGAATCGCCTACTGGATTTACTATAACTATACGTACTATAGCACCGATGACGCTCAGGTAACTGCTCCGATTGTGACGATCAGCGCACCAGCTAGCGGCACGCTGACTACACTGAGCACCAACCTGGGTGGCCATGTGAACACTGGCCAGACAGTGGCCCAACTGACGCCTGTGGTTACCGCGACAACAGGGGCGAGCGCAAGCGCTGCCGCGCCAGCACAGAGTACAGCCGCATCTACAGCTGCTACTCGCACGAGCACGAGCGCGGAGCGGGCCTTGCCTCTGACAAGCCCTATTAGCGGAACGGTGATCCAGATCGAGGCCGTCCCCGGTCAGCAGGTGATCGCCGGCTCCCCGCTGCTGGAGGTCTATGATCCCAGCCAGTTGACGGTCACGGCCTACGTCGATGAGAATGCTATCAATAATATCCAAACAGGCCAGAGCGTCGATATAACAATCGATGCATATAAAGACACAAAGTTCACAGGCCATGTGAAGCAGATTGTCCAGGCTGCCGCCTCGGAGTTCTCGCTCCTGCCAGTGCAGGATAACGCCAGCGGCAATTTCACCAAGGTCGGCCAGCGCATCCCGGTGATTATTAACCTGGATGGCACCTCTGGTAAGACCCTGATGCCAGGAATGAGCGCTGAAGTGACGATCCATCTTCACTAAAGCGGACTTCGCCGGCGAGCCACTGCCGCCCATCATTGGCTTACCAGTCTCGCTCACGAGCGTGACTGCGATGGTGGCGGCAGACGCTCCGCTCGCCCATTGATGATGCGAGACCAGCCCGGGTCATCCGGTTTGGTGGCCAGGACGCTGGCTAGCGGGGAAGGCCAGGCAAGATCAGGGGAAGCAGCCCCTCTCAGTTAGCGAGCTGGCGCTTCCCTACTTGCTAGTGAGGCACACGCAAAGAGCCGTCTGCTGCAACCCTGGCTGGTCTCACTAGTCTGGCCTGGCTGACACCGTCCTCGTGTCTGTCAGAGCAGTCTGGCTCCGTCTGGGAGCGTGATGTCGGAGGGAAAGTCAGGGAAGAAAGAAGAAGCTTACTCATCAGCGATTTGAAGCGCTCAAGAAAAGGAGCAAAGCAGTGGTCTTGCTCATTTCAGGAGGCTTACTTGTCCTCGGCCTGCTGGCCATGATAGCTCTGATCTGGGTGATCAGAAGTACACCAGCCGAGGACCTCCCGCCGAGAGGCCCGACCTCGGCTGCGCCGCGCGTTGAGGTGGCTCCCGCTCTTGAGTCCGAAGAGCAGGAGGCGCTTCCAGCTGGCGAAGATCACCGAGAGCATTACCGGGGCCATGAACTGGCCCTGCTCAACCCAGAGCTGCATGCCCTGGCGACACAGCTCCGCACCCTTCATCAGCAGTCGGCAGAGCTGGAGCAGCGTCTGGATATTTTGATCCAGGTTGTGGAGCGGATCGAACGCTCGCTGCCAGCTCCGACGGAGGCTGCGAACAACGCCGGCGCCGAGTCGCCAGAGCAAGGGCCAAGCCAATCCTGACATCTCCATAGCTGACAGGGCCAGGGAACAAAGAGCGAGGCATGAGGTGCCGACAGTGCCCTCAACCATGATCATCATGGAGGCTCTCCCTGGTCCTGCCTTCTCACTGATCGGCTCAGAGAGCACACTGGCTTACCGACGCTGCGACCTGCTCCCACTAACCAGCGCCTGCCAATCGCGCAGAATGTCATAATCAAACGGGAAAGCCAGCTCGGGCACGGCCTCTGGACGGAAAAGGGCCAGCTCGCTGACCTCTCCTGGCTGTGGTACCAGGCCGTCTAGCGAACCAGCAAGAGGACGCGCTCGATATGCTACCAGCAGGTGCGGGCTGCCCTTCCGACTGTAAAGACCGAGCAGGTCAAGCAGCTCGACGTTCAAGTTGGTCTCTTCTTTCACTTCGCGTAGCGCTGCCTCTTCCAGCTCTTCACCACGATCAACATAGCCACTGCAGAAGCTCCACTTCCCCCGCCCAGGCTCGATCTCGCGTCGACCTAGCAGGAGCTGCCCCTCATGCTCAATGACGACGACAGTCACGACCTTCGGGCCAAGATAGAGTACAAAGCCACAGGCCGGACAGCTCGGTCGCGTCATCGCCCCCATGATCCGCTCGCGCAAAGGCGCCGCACAGAGAGGACAGTAGCGATAGATAGGCTCAACCATCGATCACCTCGCTGTTCTAAATGAGAGAAGAGCACCTCGGTGAGCAGCTATCATTGCACCGTACCGCTTGGCTCCGCCCTAGCGATCAGCGAGGGCCCGCGCCAGCACAACGACCGCAACAAACTGGCGGTAGATATCCAGCAAATTGTCGCCACTGAGGCAAACCGTACGCGCCCCCGTCCGCTCCACGCCCCGCACACTGCAGACCATCTCAGCCATGTCGGCCACTAAGAAGGTAACTTCCAGCTGGACTGGCAGCCTGAAACTGGGTGCTTCTAGACGCTCGCCGCGAGCCAGGCGCTCAACGGCACGTTGTGCTCCCGCGCGCAACAGTTCACAGGCTCTGGTCGGATGGAGGTGGGCAGCGGCAAAACGCCCAAGAGAGTGTTTGACGACGACCTTTTCAGCAGCGGGCGCCACGATTTCCGCCTCCTGGACCGTCACGTCGTCGCCACTGACCAGAATGATCGGAACGCCATAATGGGCTGCCACCAGAGCATTGACGCCCGCTTCACCTACGATCTGCCCGTTGAGGCGTACCTCCCAAATGGCCGCCGGGCTATAGGTATGGCAGAGCACGGCTCGCTCCGCCCCAATCGAGCCATGATAGCTGACAAAGCAGACGCCGGCGAAACTGCTGTCGAGTCCCTCCATCATGTAGAGAGGTTTATGGCGACCGCTGATTAAGGTGGCCTCGCCGGCTAGCTCCTGCGGGTGGAGATTGCGCATAAAGTGATGGGCATCGTTGACCACGAATTCGCTGGCGCCGGCCTCCTGGGCTCCATTGATGACAGCATTAACTTCACGCGTCAGCAGGAGACGCCCTTGCGCGTATTCCGGCTGTCCTTCGATAATCTGCTCCCAGGCGACAATGCCACTGGTGCCTTCAAAATCGGTCGATAGGAAGAGCTTCATCGCTGATTGGCTCCTTGCACTGTGCAATTTATGCCGGAAGGTAGAGCGCGCCAGGGCCACCAGCCGCCCGGCAGACCTCGACACTCGCCTGCCGCCCGGTCTGGCGCGGATACTCGCTCAGGATCGCCGCCGTCAACTGCTCTACCGCTGTGTTACGCACCAGGTTGATGGTACAGCCGCCGAAGCCTCCACCCATCATACGCGCTCCCAACACCCCCTCGACCCGGCGCGCAATCTCGACGAGCACGTCAAGCTCCAAACAGCTCACCTCGTACTCATCGCGCAGCCCTGCGTGCGTCTGCCAAAGGTAGGGACCAGCCGCCTCTACCTCGCCGCGCTCCAGTAGATGCGCTACCGCCAGCACTCGCGCATTTTCGGCCACTACATAGCCGGCTCGTCGCCGGAGCACCTCGGGCAGCCGGGAAGCATAGCGAGCAAACAGCTCCGGCGTCACATCGCGGAGAGCGGTGATCTGCGGCCTTGCTGCCCTCTCGCCAGACTCCGGCTCCGCCTCAGCCTGCAGCAGCGCCGCAAGCAAGCGTACGGCTTCTTCACACTGCTGCCGCCGCTCATTGTAAGCCGAAGCCGCTAGCTCACGCCGCACGTGGGTATCAGCCACTAGCAGAGCCACCTCCTCGCTCTCAAAGGGCAGATAGCGGAAGTCTAGTGAGCGACAGTCAAGCAGCAGAGCATGGCCAGGGCGTCCAAGGCAGGAGGCAGCTTGATCAAGAATACCACAACGTACGCCAGAGGCCAGATGCTCGGCCCGCTGGCAGAGACGAGCAACCTCCAGGGGAGCCAGGGTCGTTGAGGTCGCAGCCCCTTGCCCAATAGCAAAGCGACCGCCTGAGAATAGGGAAGCCGCCCAGGACGTCGCTACCTCCAGAGCCGCCGAAGAACTCATTCCCCCTCCCAAGGGGACATCACCATGCAGCACCGCGTTGAATCCCTGCAGTGCCAGACCAGCCGCCTTTAGCTCACTCAAGACCGCCAGCACATAGCGCGCCCAGGCGGGCAACCGCGCTGCCTGAGCTGCGAAGGTAGCGGGTAACCCCTCTAGCTCGATCTCAGCCAGCTCCTGGAACTGCCGTGACCAGAGGCGGACCCGTCCATCGCTGCGCACTCGCCCAGCGAAGGCAACCACACGGTCGACCGCCAACGGCAGTACGAAGCCCTCATTATAGTCAGTGTGCTCACCTATCAGATTGACTCGTCCAGGCGCCCAGGCCACTCCCAGAGCGGCTTGCTCATCGCTTTGCCCCTCGTCCATGCCAAAGACGATCGAAAAATGCTCCACCGCTAGCCGGGCGGCAGGCGGCAGCCCTCTTGGATCATTCGCTACCATGAGCAACCCTCACGATCGCTTCTCGCAATTCTTGTGCCTTTTGAATAGGAGATGAATCGTTGGTCCACAGCGACCAGAGCATCTCGGACGAGGCGGCATACTTCAGTTTGCCCGGCGCCCGCCCAACTGCCAGAATCTCGATATGGAGATGAAAGCGCTCATCAGCCAGCTGATGGACACCGAGCATATAGGGCATGGGCGACATGAGGCCATCATTGAGGGCATTGTAGGCACGGATCACCTGCAACAGCAGGGCAGCCAGGTCGGCCAGCTCCTCATCACTGGCCGCCGCCAGATCGGCAATATGGCGTCGCGGATAGAGATGCGTTTCGTAGGGATAGCGCACATAGGGGGGGAGCAAGGCTTGCCAGCTTGCATTCGCCGCGATCTCGTAAGGACTATTCTCCAGCTCAGTCCGCACCCGGCAGAAAGGGCAGCCGCGTCCCGCCTTCAATTCCAATCTCACCGTCTCCAGCTCCCGCTCCAGCAGCGGCGGCACCACCGAGACCCCATAAGCCTGGCCATGTGGATGGAGCTGCGTCTGGCCAATACTCGTGCCGCTGTTCTCGAAGATCATCACCGCTGCATAGCGTTGACTCAGGTCGCAATACAGCTCGCGCCAGAGCTGCATCACCGCGCAAACCTCTGGCACACTGAGGCGGATAAACGTTCGTTCGTGATCGCGGTGGTAGATCACCACATAAGCCTCACCGACTGGTGGCCGAAAAGGAGGAAAATCGTTGGGATGTAGCCACACCTGAGTTTCTGGTCCGACTCGCCCTTCGAGCACATCGGCGCAAAAAGGGCACTGATCTGTTCCTTCCCTGCGATGCATGCGGTGTGGTGCATTCACCACATAGTGGCGCAAAATAGGATTCCATACCAGAGCATTCGAATCTTCGTGCATATCATCCCTGCCTGCATCCTGAGAAGACAGCGTTCACAGATAGCGATGGGCCGTTTGCGTTCCCAGCAGCACACAGCGACCGGCCTGAGCCAGGGTGGTCAGCAGCGCCCCCTTATCGACCGCGCCCTCGGGCGGCTGTGCCTCATCCGAGCCATACAGCCACTCATTCCAGGTCTGCCAGTCGGTGAACAAAGCCCAGGCCACAGGGGCGACCAGAGCATGGGCGGCCCGCAGAATGGCGAGACCATCCTCATAGCCTGGCTCTAACTCATCCACCGCCTTCAGTCCTGCGGCCCGCAGGGCCTCAAACGTCCGCAGTGAGCGGACCTCGCCCTCCACCACCTCACAAACCAGGCCCAGCATGAGCTGCTCAGCGGCCTCCCCATCAGGCGCATGAGCGGCGGCCTGCTCCGGTAAGGCGGCCTGCCATACAGCCACCACCAGGCAGCAGGGCGAGGGCAGCCCACGCAGAAAAGCCTCGATCTGTCCTCTGGTCCAGCCATGCCAGACGTAGCCTTCATCCTGCTGCTCCAGCAAGAGAGCAGCATTCAAGAGGCCCCTGGCACGTTCCCAGAGGGGTGAATCCCCATCAAGGACAGCTACCTCTTGCGCTAACACAGAGCACACCTCTCCAAGGAGAATAAACCTGACTTTCTTATCATATCACCTTCTCTTCCGGTGAGCGACGTCGTCGCAGCGGGCAGAGTTGCCGGGCTAACCAGCAGCCGGGCAAGAGTCCTTTCCTCTAGATTCAGAGCCGGCAGATAGGGTATAATGCAAACAGCCTGGGCGCAGTCTAGCCGCTCAGCCACGTTTTCATCTCATCACACGCGCAACAAGGAAGGTACCATACCGTGCCCTGGTGTAAATTTTTTGTGCCCAAGATCGCCACTGCCGGGATCAGACCCGATGATCCTGAGCTGAACGAGCATATCGAGTACGCAAAGTGCATCAAGGGGCATGTCCTCAGAGATGCCAGCGACTGGATTCTTTGCGAAAACCTGCCGGCCCCCGATGCCCGCTGTTGGCAGGAAGGCGGTGAAACCCTCCTCTCGCTTGCGGGACGTCGCAGGACAGGCTCAAGTTCCCCCACCGGCCCCGATGGGCGGGGAAGGTCTGATGACGCCGTCGTGCGACGCAGCTAATAGGGCGGCGTCTGTCAGTACTAGAGGCTGATCCGCCAGGGAGGAAGCAGGTAGGGGACTATGCGTCGAAGCTCACCGTCATCCTCGACCGTCGCGCAACCCGCGCCCGAGCAGCTCGCGCGGGTTCATCATCTTCTGCTAGAGTGGTATGCCCGCGAGCAGCGTCCGCTGCCCTGGCGCGCGACCAGCGATCCGTACGCCATCCTGGTCTCCGAAATCATGCTCCAGCAGACCCAAGTAGAGCGTGTCATTCCAAAATATCATGAGTTTCTGAGCCGCTTTCCCACTGTAGCGGACCTGGCCGCTGCGCCAACGGCAGCGGTTATCTCAACCTGGGTGCCCCTGGGCTATAACCAGCGCGCCGTGCGCCTGCAGGCCATTGCCCGCCAGGTCGTCAGCGACTACCAGGGGCGCATTCCCGACAGCTTAGAGGAGCTGCTCAAGCTCAAAGGGATCGGACGCTACACTGCCGGGGCCATTGCCTGCTTCGCCTATCGTCGGCAAGTCGCCACTGTCGATACAAACATCCGCCGCGTGCTCCATCGGCTCTTCATCGGCCTGGAACATCCAGAGCCACGTCTGAGCGATGCCGAGACACTGGCCCTGGCCGAGCAGGTCTTGCCTCCTGGTCGGGCCTATGAGTGGAATCAAGCCCTCATGGATCTGGGAGCCATGATCTGTACGAGCGCCAGCCCGCAGTGCGAGCGCTGTCCCGTCTGCGAATCTTGCGCAGCCTACCGTGAACTGAGCGCCCAGAGTCTCTTTCCTTCAGGAACGGTCCTGCGCACTCTGCGCAAAGTGGCCGAGAAGAAGAGCGGCTATCAGACCCAGCCTTTCACGCAAAGTGATCGCTATTTCCGGGGCCGTATTGTCGCTCTGCTGCGGACCCTGCCACCAGAGCAGCGCCTTTCCCTGGCCGAGCTAGGGCCACGCATCAAGCCGTCCTACACCGAGGCTGATCTCCCCTGGCTCCAACGGCTTGTCAGCCGCCTGGCCCGCGATGGCCTGGTCGATTACCAAGAGGAGGAGGGGGTACGGCTGCCATAGTTTCGCCCCTGCTCGCTCGGCGCTTGTGAGGGCTGCTTCAGGCGTCAGTCTCGCTGCGTCATCAGCCCCAGTTAGCCCTCCCGCTGAGGCAATAACTGTCTCCCTTGCATTGCGACATAGTGTATGATATGTTGCGTGGAGACCGCGGCCCCATCAGCATCCCACGGGGCCACCTGCATCCAGTAGTCTTAATCGAACTACTCACGGGAGGGCTTACCCTTGCAGCTACAAAGTATTGCCGATATCGCCAGAAAGCATCGACATATATTTCTCTCTCCTCATTTCGACGACGTCGTCTTCTCCTGCGGTGGAACGATCGCCCTACAGGCCAGTTGCGGCCTGCATCCTCTGGTTATTACTGTCTTTGCCGGCCTGCCACCAGCCAACCAGCCCCTTAGCGCGCTGGCTACCGCCGTCCATCAGGGCATGGGCTTTGGCCACGATGCGCGCGAGGCAGTAGAGACCCGACGGCGTGAGGACGCACGCGCGCTGGATTATCTCGGAGCTGACTATCTCTGGCTGGACTACCCAGACGCCATCTACCGCGGGAATCCCCCTCACTATACACGGGAGGAGGAGCTGTTTAGCACCATTCATCCCGCCGACCTGAGCATTGATGAGCAGCTCGGCCAGCTGCTGGTGAGTCTGAGCGAGCAACTCCCCGATACCGTCTGGTACGCCCCCCTTGGCGTGGGTCACCACGTCGACCATCAGCTGGTCTGCTCGGCAGCCGACCGCCTTGTGCAGCGCCATGCCAACGTCAAGTTCTATGAAGATTTCCCATACGTCACCCGTCTTGGCGAGCTGGAGCGGCGCCTGCACGAGTTCGGCGATACGCTGGAGCCAGCCTACGTCGAGATGTCTGAGCTGCTTCCCCTACGCCAGGAAGCCTCCCAGATGTATGCCTCGCAGATCGCAGCGATCTTCGGCGATAAAGAATCTATGTATAAATTGATGGACGAGTACACCCACAACATTCGCCCGGTGGAGACCGTCCATCTCGAACGCTACTGGACCCCTCGCTACCGCTAGACCAGCAGAAGGGTACTTTCCTGCAGGCAGGTGGTGCTAACCACCTGCCGGGGACTTTCCATATGGTATGATGGTCATAAAATGATCCATACTTGTTCCGAAAAATAGATATAATAAGGCCCGGTCATCAACAGATGCGTTATAGGCCAGAGAGGCTTTCTAGCCTGAAAAGAGAAAGAAATAGAACGGCCAGCTTGGAGGTAGCCACCATTTTACCGGAGCGAGGCAACGGATCAGGAGTCATAGGATGAAGGGGATCGAAGGACTCACGCTTGGGCGCTATGAACTACGCCGCCGCATCGCCCAAGGAGGCATGGCCGAAGTCTATGTGGCCTACGACCGCCGCGTCAAACGGCAGGTCGCCATCAAGGTACTCTACGGACGAGATGAGTCATTTATTCGCCGTTTTGAGCGGGAGGCGCTGGCGGTTGGCGCACTCTCCCACGATCACATTTTGCCACTCTATGACTTTGGGGAGCAGAGCCCCTGGTATTATCTTGTGATGCCTTATGTCGAGGGAGGAACGCTGCGCGACTATTTACACCGGCGCAAGCGCCTGACCCTGGAAGAGGCCGCCAGTTTCCTCGACCAGATCGCTTCAGCGCTGCAGTATGCCCATGATCACGGCGTTCTCCATCGCGATGTCAAGCCCTCGAATATTCTGCTGCGGCCCGACGGCTATGCTTATCTTGCCGACTTTGGCCTGGCCAAGGCCATCATGGGGGCCGAATCGCTGACCAGCGACGGCACCATCGTCGGCACACCGGAATACATGGCACCAGAGCAGTCGAACGGTATCAGCGACTATCGCAGCGATATCTACTCGCTGGGTGTCGTGCTCTTCCAGATGCTTACCGGGCGCGTACCCTTTACTGCTGAGTCGCCAGTCGCCATTTTCTTGCGCCATATCCAAACGCCACCGCCCTCGCCGCGCGAATTCAATAGCGAGATTCCCCCCGCCGTTGAAGAAGTGATCTTCAAAGCCCTCGCCAAAGATCCGAACGAGCGCTACCAGGAGGCCCAGGAACTGGCTACCGCTTACTGGCGCGCCTTGCAGCAGGAGCGCGGTCGCAGCTCCCGATCCCGGCCCGGGCCATTGACGCTGAAAGATCACAGCACCGCCACTACTACACCGGGCAACGATGACTCGACGTTGATCGCCGAGGAAAGTCAGGCCGAGGCCACGCCCAGCCCTTCTCGTCTGGCTGAGCAAGAGACCTTTATTGTCCCCGATGAAGAGCGGGAAATGGTGCGCCCTCCGGCCACACCCCAGCTTTTCCCTCTCACCGACCTGCCAGAGCAACCTGATCTCGATAGCCAGAGTGAGGAAAGCGACAGTGAGAACGCTTTAGCCGCTCCTCCGCCCCAGGAAGTAGTGGCCAGCGAGAGCACGCTGCTAGAGGCGAGCGCCACCATCAGGCGTTTGCCGAGCCGTCGTTTTCGCCTGCTCTCACTTATCGCTGCCTGTGTACTCCTAGCGCTGCTTTTTGTGCCGCTCGTTAGCCTCTGGCGGAGTGCACCTTCCGCCGGCAAAGGGGCCGGCTCCGGCAGCTCCGCCCTGAGTCCTCAACAACTGCAGGCCACTCAGACCGCCATTGCTCAGAACAACTTGATGGCCACCCAGCTTGCACGCTCACGGGCCCAGGCCACCGCAGGGATCTCCTCCTCGGTCGGCGCTGGGAACCTGCTCTATCAGTACGACTTGCGCAATCCCGGCGGCGGCTGGGCCAGCTCCGGCAGCCAGTGCTTCTTCTCGGCTCAAGGCTACCATGTGCAGACCCTGGGACCGCATGAGGCCGCCTGGTGCTTTTCCAGCCAGGAACATATGACTGATGCCGTGATCAAGGTTCAGGCACGCCTGTTGCGCGGCGACTTCTGTGGCCTGGTCTTTCGTCTTGACCCAACTACTCCCAGTTTTTATGTCTTTGAAATCAATAGCCAGGGACAATATCGCTTCGTGCGCGCCACGGGGACAAATCCCCAGGCCTGGCTGACGCTGATCGATTGGACCCACTCCAACGCTATTCAGACTGGCTATAACGTCCCTAACATGCTCATGGTCCTGGCACATGGCTCCTCTTTCAGGTTTTACATCAATAATCAGCTCGTCATTAATAGCTACTCAGATTCGGCCTACAGCGAGGGTCTGATTGGGCTGCTAGTAGGAGGCGACAGCAATAACGGCAGCGAGGCCGTCTTTAGCGATATCTGGGTCTTCGAATACCAGGGATAGTCTCGTTCACCTCCTGCACGCCTTGCTCCTGCTCCGCAGCGCACCCTCCCTCGCCCGATTCAGGCCAGCGCCCACTCATCCCGAACGTTGCCAGCTTGCCCGGGTGGAAGGAAAACCTTCCGCCCGGTGTTACAATACGATGAGGATGCTATCCGTTCAACAATGGAAGGGGCTTCCAGGAGGATCACTTTTTTTATGAGCTTGGACCTGACTGCCTCAGCCGGGTATTCGTCGAATGGTAAGTCACCAATTAAAACACACACTGTCTACCTGGCGCTCGGCTCAAATTTAGGAGACCGACGCGCGAATCTGGCTGCGGCGCTCCAACGACTGAGGGAGGTTGTGGAGATCAGCAGGATCTCCTCGGTTTACGAGACAGAGCCGGTGGGGTACGCTGAGCAGCCCCGCTTTTTTAATATGGTCTGTGCCGGACGCACCGCCCTCTCCGCTGAGCAGCTGCTGGCCTATGCAAAAGCCATAGAGACCGCCCTGGGACGCCGTCCAACCGTGCGCAATGGACCGCGACCAATAGATATCGATATCCTTCTCTACGATGATCTACAGATGCACGAGGAGCATCTGACTATTCCTCATCCAAGGATGACAGAGCGCGCCTTTGTCCTGGTGCCGCTGGCGGAGATCGCTCCGGAGTTGATTGACCCGAGCAGCGGGCGCAGCATCAGTGAATTACGGGATGCGCTACCCCAGGATGGCGTCAAAAAGCTGGCGGACAATCTGCGTGTTCCACTGGAGCATGATATTCAGAATAGCAGGCCAGCAGTGCATGTGCGCCTGGGACGAGTCGGTGTGGCTGGTCTACAGAAAGCCATTCTGCTTGGCAGCGAAGAGCGAGCCCAATGGTTCCAGATCGTCTTCGACCTCTATGCCGACCTCGACCCTGTCAGGGCGGGCGTCCATATGTCGCGCTTCAGTGAGGCTCTGGAGGAGGTCCTGGATGAGATCAGCCTGATGGTCTGGCCGCGGGTCGAGGTGCTGGCCGAGCACCTGGCACGGCGCATTATCGAGCGACAACAAGTGCTACGGGCTGAGGCCCATCTGCATACGACCTACCCGGTGCAGAAATGGACCCCCATTTCGGGACGCCCTACCCAGGAGGTCTATGGCCTGCTGGCCCAGGCTGTGGCCACGCGTAAAGGGGCCCGCCGCCTGGTAGGGGTTGAGGTTGAGGGCATGGTCGCTTGCCCTTGCGCTCAGGATATGGTGCACTCTCTCGCTCGCGTTCGCCTGCGCGAGGAGGGTTTTCCAGACGAGGCTATCGAGAAAATGCTCGATGTCACACCGCTCGCCACCCATAATCAGCGCGGACGCGCGATCCTCATGGTTGGAACTAAAGAGCTGATCGATGCCCACGAGCTAATCAGTATCGCCGAGAATGCCATGAGTTCGGAGAACTATGCGCTGCTGAAACGCCCTGATGAGCTGTATGTGGTCAACAAAGCCCACACTAATCCGCGCTTTGTCGAGGATGTCGTGCGCGAGATGCTACGCGCTGTTATCGAGCGCTATGAGCATCTTCCTCCCGATACCTTTGTCTGGGCCAGCCAGCGTAACGAGGAGACGATCCACAAATATGATGTGGTAGCCGAGGGATGGGGCACACTGGCAGAACTGCGAGCGGAGATTCGCGAGCAAGCGAACCTCGAACACCATACCACCCGCGAGGAGTGGCTCAAGAGCATCGAGTAGCTCTATCTGCTGGTGATCTGTCTGCCAGTCGCTGGCCAGCCCGGTTGCTTCCGGGCTGGCTCCTCTTCGCTCGCCCCCGCGCCTTCTCTCCCTTAATTGGTTGAGTTTTCTCCTTCCCTGGACAAGACCCTTAACAACTCCTCTCCAACGTGTTATAATGCCGTTACAATAGAGCGTACAATGAATTCGAATCAGTCTGAGAGAGTCTGTCTCTCCCTTGGCTGCAGACAAGACGGAGGTCCTGTAAGAGTCGCTGTGGAACAAGTGCTTCTCAACCCAGGTAAACTAGCACGGACAGCGGTCGACGTGGCATCTGATAAAAAGGCGTCAGATGTCGTCCTGCTCGACCTTCAGGGCCTGAGCAGTATCGCCGACTACTTTGTCATTTGTAGCGGAAGCAATGAGCGCCAGATTCAGGCTATCGCCGACGCCCTGGAAGAGGTGCTGGAGGAACAGGGCGCTAGCCTGCTCCATCAAGAAGGCGATGCCACCAGCGGTTGGGTCCTCTTGGATTTCGGCGCCGTCATCGTCCATATCTTCGGGCCAAGAGAGCGGGAGTACTACCGGCTCGAACGCCTGTGGAGCGAGGCGAAAACGGTAGTCTATCTGCAATAACAGACTCTAGAAAAGGTGGTCAATGATGACATTTCTGCGCAACCGCATGTTCCTCGAAGGGGTGGCCTTCGGCGGCATCTGCGGCTTCATCATCGGCTCAGTGATCGCTTTTACACTTGGTGAAAGCAGCGTTGAAGCCCTGCGTAAGCTGCTGCACCGACGACGCACTATTCCGTTTGAGTACCTGTATCAGTGATTTTAAGAGCGTAGCGCTGGCACCACTGCACCACAGCTGTGGAGACCGAGCCTGCCAGGCTCCCCCGGCTGGCTAGCATCGGCTCGCTAGTTAGCTCATTGCCTCCGCGAAGATAAGCTTTGGAGGTCGATCCTGGTCAGTTGCTCGGTTGCCTGCTTGCTCCATTCGTCTACTGAGACCCATCCATCTATAAGCAAAGCAAAAAATATAGTGAAGAAGGATAGTAGGGAGGCACTTGTGCGGTATACGGTAGTCTTGCTTGCATTGGCTTTTTTTCTTTTTTTGTCTGCTTTGAGCGCGAAAGGAGGTGAGGCTGCCGCCGTACATAGCTGCGCCTCCCCCTTCCCTTCAGCGGTTCCCGGCGCTCTTCCCCCTCCACTTCGCTCTCGCGCAATCCTGCTGAATGAGGTCTTGACTCGGCCCGCTAGCTCCTGGAACTGCTCTTCAGCCGGTACAACGACCCTGAATCGCGATGCCTGGGTCGAGCTGTATAACCCTCTTGACCAGCCCGTCGATTTGTATGCGGTCCACGCCGCGCTCGATACTGGCCCCCAAACTCCGCTGTTTCTGTTGCCACTCTCTTCAGCCTTGCCCGCCCACGGCTTCCTGGTAGTTTTCCCGGATTCGCAGTTCTTCTTTCCTAATGAACCCTTTACCCTTCGACTGCTCTTCAATGGCTCGGTTGTCATCGATGAGGTGAATGTCCCCCTGCTGAACAGCGAGGAGTCTTTTGCCCGCATAAGCGATGGCGCCCCGGTCTGGCATTCAACAACCGACCCTACGCCCGGCAGCAGTAACGCTCCCTCGCTCCAACCTTCACCGCCATCAACACCCAAAGCAGCTAGCCCAACAGCCTCCTCCAGCGCGGCTCAAAGAAGCACACAAGGGGGAGGAACCGCTGCCTCTTCGCTTCACAGCACGCCTGCGCCTGCCATTGCCGGTACGCAGCCAGCCTGGAGCACTTTGCGTTTGCCATCTCCCTCTCCAGTGGGGACGGGGATGGCTACCGGATTGAGCGATACTGACCGCTCCTCGCTTTCCTCTCTTTCTTCCTCACCTACCATGACCCCAGCAGAGGGAGCGTCAAGCGGCGGACCAGGCTTGCTACACCTGGCTGTACTGGCGGGCCTGGGTCTCGCTCTTGGTGCTAGCTGTTTCTGGTGTTGGCGCCTCTTCCGCTCTCCCCCTCGCGCCGGAGGATAAAACCTGCTGCCCCGCCTATGGCCAATAGAAGGGGCGTTTGTCATCTGCCGGCTTGGCAGGTGACGAACCAGCACCCCGCTCAGCCTCTCTTCCAGATCGCTCGCTGAGGTGATATCATTCTCTTGGAAGGATGAGCAAGCAGGTATTCCTCATCCTTCCCTCGGCCTTGTCGCGGGCCAGAGCAAGCAAGGAGCTTGAGCGAAACAGAAGCAAAGCAGGCAAAGGCGCAGCTGTGCAGCGGCGCCTCTGGAAGAAGGGCCAGGCTTATGAGCATTACAGAGTTGCCAGCGACTACCGCCCGGGGATCGGCAACCCCACCTTTTGAGCGCCTCTCCGAGGAGCGTAAGGCCAGTGTGGTGCGCGAGCTGAGCGCTCTATTGGGAGAGCGCTATGTGCTCCATGATCCATACGATTTAATGTTGTATGAGTATGATGCCTCGATCGATCGGAGCCGGCCAGATATTGTAGTGCTTCCTTCCTCAACTGAGGAGGTAGCAGGCATAGTGAAGATCGCAGCTCGCCACCGTGTTCCCGTGGTGCCTCGCGGCGCCGGCACAGGCTTGAGTGGCGGGGCGATCCCCCTCTACGGGGGCATCGTCATCGCCTTCGCGCGGATGAATCGCATTCTGGAGGTCGACTATGAAAACATGCGTGCTGTGGTGCAACCGGGCCTGGTCAACCTTCATTTGAGCAATGCGCTTAATCCCTGCGGTTTCTACTATGTGCCCGATCCGAGCAGCCAGCGCTCGTGCACTATCGGCGGCAATGTGGGAGAGAACGCCGGCGGTCCCCATACGCTGCTCTATGGGGTAACCACTAATCATGTCTTGGGCCTGGAAATTGTGACCTCCGATGGCGAGGTTGTGGAGGTAGGCAGCTGGACACCGGATCGACCAGGCTACGATCTGACGGGCCTGATTACTGGCTCTGAGGGCACACTGTGCGTGGTGACAAAGATCGTTACGCGCATCGTTCACCTGCCAGAAGAGGTGAAGACGATGCTGGCAGTCTTCAATAGCCTGGACGATGCTTCGAATACGGTCTCTGAAATCATTGCCAGTGGAATGATCCCCGCTGCTATTGAGATGATGGACCAGATGATTCTCCAGGCCGTGGAGGCAGATATGCACGCTGGCTATCCGCTGGACGCCGCCGCCGTGCTGCTGCTGGAGGCTGAGGGGCTGCGTGAGGAGGTAAAGGACCAGACAGAACGCATCGTGGCCATCTGCCAGCGCAATCATGCCCGCTCCGTGCGCATTGCCGCCAATGAGACAGAACGCCAGCTGCTATGGGCAGGTCGCAAGAATGCCTTTGGGGCCGTAGGTCGCATCAGTCCCGAGTTCTATGTGCAGGATGGAGTCGTACCACGCACGAAGCTGCCTTATGTACTACGCCGTGTGAGCGAAATCTGTGCACGCTATGGCTTACGTGTGGGGAATGTCTTTCACGCCGGCGATGGTAACCTCCACCCGCTGATTCTCTTTGATTCGCAAGTGCCCGGCGAGGTCGAACGTGTACGTCAGGCCGGCCATGAAATCCTGGCGGTTTGCGCTGAGGTCGGCGGGTCAATCACCGGTGAGCATGGCGTGGGAGTAGAAAAGCAGGAGGAGATGGCCCTGATTTTTAGCCCTGTCGATCTGCGGGTGATGCAGCAGGTTCGCGAGGCCTGGAATCCGGAGCAGCTTTTTAATCCAGGCAAGCTTTTCCCACGCCCAGGACGCTGCGCAGAGGTGAAGCAGCTTTGAGTGCGGACGCCTGTTTGAGTTCGATGCCCCTATCGAACCCGGACAGCCTCTTTCTTCGGCGCTCCGGTCAACTTGCTCGCTTGCCTTCTCCTTTCCTGCGCTTGCTTAGACTCGATTGGCTTCCCTCAGCTGCCCGCTTGCGCTCTAGCAAGCAAGCTGTGTTAACGCGCAGGCAGGAGTCGGAGAGGGGCCGGCTAGCTGGCCTGGTGAGCTGACTCGCTCTCTGCTTCCAGACTCAGGTTTGCCCGTCCTGGCTCTGCCGCTCCTCAGCTGTTGCTGGGACGCCCGGGGTGTTGGCCGCTGGTTCTTCCCCGGTGCTGCTGAGAAGCGAGCGGGAGAGAGTGCGCATATGCTCCAGGATCAGTCCACAGTGACGGATCGCCTGCTGCAGACAGGCTCGCGCAGTCATTGAGGCGATTTGCGCAAGCCCGCCTGGCGCCAGGGCGAAAGCTAGCGGCTCATCTAGCGCTTCATTTGGAAGTCTGTCAAGTATGTCATGGACTTCCTTGAGCCAGCGCTGATAGCGCGCAATCAGCGCCGGTAGCGTTCCTGCAGCGCAAAATTCGGCCAGGCTCGGTGAAGGCTGTGGCCTCTTGCCGATTTGGCCGACAATCCAAAATTCCCCGACTTCGACCAAGTAGGTGGCCAGCATGAAGATGGAGTAGCTCTCAGGTGTCGGGAAAGGATGATCAAGCAGCGCCGCAGGAACCTGTTGCAGCAGTTGAAGCGCTTCATGCGCAATGTGATCAAACTCGCTGGAAAATTGCCGGGCCTCGTTCGTCATAGCTTTCATTATAAACGCTCCTGGCCTCAGAGGCTAGCAAACCAGGCAAGGTAATGTAGAGCAAGAATGACCGCCAGATGGCTCGCTTGCGCTCACCTGCCGCTTTGCCGCTGGCTGACCTGGTCCGCCTTCTCTTAGCGCGAGCGCAGCCGTTGAGAACGAGAGATAAGAACAGTAATTATGCTATAATGTCGACGGCGGCGTCAGGTGAGGCCAGTCAGCCAGTCCGTCTCATGTCGCCACCTGGCCTGGCCGCTCGGCTGGGTTGGCCCTTCCGCCGCTATGCGTTTGGCGCTAACTTTTTATTTGTGGAGGAGCAGAGCCTGATGGGTGACTTCGCCAGCTTCATTGCCGCCCTTCAAGAGCAGGTACCCCAGACCGCTGTCCTTCTTGATTCCGCAACACTGCAGCGCTATGCGGTTGATGAGATGCAGCCCCGGGCCGTAATCATGCCGTCGAGTACGGAGGAGGCAGCGCAGGTTGTGGCTCTAGCTCACCAGTATCAGGTGAGCCTTCTGCCACGCGGTGGCGGAACCCATCTCGGCCTGGGAGGTGTTCCTACGAGCCTGGATGCTGTGATCGAGCTAACTCGTCTCTCGCGCTTGCTAGAGCACGAGGCCGCCGATCTGACTTGTCAGGCCGAAGCCGGTATCACGCTGGCAGCGCTTCAGAGGCAACTGGCCACCCGTGGTCAGCGTCTGGCTCTCGACCCACCTCATGCCGAGCAGGCTACTATTGGGGGGATTCTGGCCACTAATGCCAGCGGCCCGCGCCGCCTGCGCTACGGGACCGCTCGTGATCTGGTCATCGGGCTGCGCACAATTCAGGCCGATGGCGAAATCGCCCGCAGCGGGGGCCGGGTAGTGAAAAATGTAGCTGGCTACGATCTGAACAAGCTCTATATCGGCTCGCTAGGAACGCTGGCGATCATTGTTGAGGCGAATTTCAAGCTCCATCCTCTGCCCGCGGCAGAGCGTACGCTTTTGCTTACCTTTCCAGCCGTGACCGAGGCAATGCGGCTGGTGAGCGCGGTGCTCGGCTCTGTTTTGACTCCAACGGCCATTGAGCTGCTGGATGGCAGTGCCGCCAGGGCGATTGCGACCCGAGCAGGCCTTTCCCTGCCGGCCAATGGTTATACGCTGGCTTTTGACTTTGAAGGAAGTCTCAGCGCTATCCATCGTCAAATGGATGAGACACGCCTCCTGGCTCGCCAGCATGGGGCTTTGATGGGGGAGGATTTGCAAGGAGCCGAGCAGGAGGCGTTTTGGGAGGCTGTGCGTGCCCAGACAAGCGGTGAGCTGACTTGCAAGGCGACGATGCTGATTACTTCAATTGCTGCTTACCTGCAGTTCGCCGAGCAGCTCTGTAGGCGCTTAAACCTGGAGCTGGCTGCTGTGGCCCACGCCGGAAGTGGCATCGTCTATCTCGAACTGCGCCCTGCGGAGGTGAGTAGTGAACTGCTAGAAGCGCTGAGGCTTTTGCGACAGCAGGCTCAGGAGGGGAAAGGTAGCTTGGTCATCGAACGCGCCCCAACAGCCTTAAAGCGCCAGATTGATGTCTGGGGACCAGTTGGTTCGGACTTTCCGCTGATGCAACGGCTCAAGCAGCGCTTTGATCCAGGCGGAATCTTCGTCAAGGGTCGTTTCGTGGGAGGTCTCTAGCCAGCGGTGAAGATCACGCTTTACGGAGCCAACGATAACAATGCAGAACGAGTGATTGCCACGGCTCAGCCGGAGTTCCTCCAACCCGCACTGGCTGAGTTGCAGTCGCTTTGTCGGGCGCTGACAGTGGAAGAGGAGCTGGCTCCTGGAATTGCTTTGTGCACCGTCCCGGAGAGGCGCAGGTTTTTGCGCCAGGCGATGGAGCAGATGCCCATCTTTGTGCGTCATCTGGCACCGGCACAGGCCATCGTTGAGTTGAGTGGGACGATAGAAGACGACTGCGCCCGCCTGGCCCTTGCGCTGGCTGCTTTGCCTGAGTTCGCCTGGCTGGGGCCGGGACAGCGCTTTGCGGTCCAGGCTCGTCTGCTGCCTCCAGCCATGCAGCCCCCAGTCCGTTCACTCGCCTATACAAGTGGCCAGATCAACCAGAGGCTAGCCAGTGTGATCAGCGAGGAAACGGGGGCCATCGAGTCCATTCGTAAGCCGCGGATCGTGCTGTCGATAGCCTTGACCGCTGAACGGGGCTTTGTCGGGATCTCCCTAGCCGAGGAGAACTTGAGTTCCTGGCCGGGAGGTGAGCGACATTTCGCTCGCTTACCTGAGCAGATCAGTCGAGCGGAATTGAAGCTGTTGGAGGCGCTAGAGGTTTTTAGCCTGACATTGCCAACCGAGGGCGAGGCTCTTGATCTGGGGGCTGCTCCCGGTGGTTGGACTCGCCTTTTGCTTCAGGCCGGTCTGCACGTGGTAGCAGTTGATCCCGCCGCGCTTGCCCCAGCTCTACGAGAGGAAGCCTCTTCGCATCTTGAACACCGACGCTGCTCCGCCGAGGTTTATCTGGCTGAGGCTCTGCACCAATCACGGCGCTTCGCCGTCATTACCAATGATATGCGGATGGACGCTCGCGATGCAGCTCGCCTGCTGGTACGAGCCGCTGAACTGCTCAGAGATGATGGCTTTGTCCTCAGTGTGCTCAAGTTGCCACATGTCACGAAGCGCATCCAGCCGCTGCCCGTTCTGCGCGAGGCGCTGGGGATTCTGCAGAGGACATACGCCATTGTGAAGGCTCGTCAGCTCTTTCACAATCGCCAGGAGGTTACTGTTGTGGCTGCCTCTCCTCGTCAGAGTCGACCTTTCGCCGGTCGTCGTCCATCACGAGCAGGGGCATAGAATGCGAAACGTTGCCTTCTGCTGCCTGACTTGACCTCTCTTGGGACGGTTAGCCAGAAGGCGGTAGACAAAACATCACGGCGCAGAGAGATGGCAGGGCAGACCGCGCTAGCGGGGAGGAGGGGTGTCCCTGCCGCAGTGCTCCTGACTATCATCATCGGTCGGTCCTCTGCAAGCAAGACTACTCTGGGAGGAAATTATGTCCAGTCACTCCACGGCGCTGGAAACGACGCTGGCTGTCGCTGCGCCTACTGAAGGCCCACTTCGTCGTCACACACATACCTATCAATTAATGCGCCAGTGCATCCATTGCGGCTTCTGCCTGCCCACATGCCCCACTTATGCACTGCTTGGGGTAGAGATGGATTCACCACGAGGGCGCATCTATCAGATGCAGGCGGTAGCAGAGGGCCGGATTGCCATCAGCCCAGAGTTTGTGGAGCATATGTACTGCTGCCTGGGCTGCCGTGCCTGTGAGACCGCCTGTCCTTCTGGTGTGCAGTTCGGGAAGCTAATCGAGGCTGCCCGCGAGCAGATTCAGTTAGAGATCGAGCGAGCCGAACAGGCTCCAGTAAATCTGTCAGCCAACGGGTCAGCTACAGCAACCTTGGAGTCACGTACTACTCGACTCCTGCGTCGAGCTTTCTTCGACGTACTGCTGCCTTCGCGCTTGATGACGACGCTTTTCTTTGCAGCTCTTAAGCTTTACCAGCGCAGCGGTCTGCAGGCCCTGGTTCATGCTACCGGCTTACTGGACATAGTGAACTCTCTACCGACCCCATTCCAGGGTCGACTGAAGACTCCGGAAGCCTTAATGGCCCCCGCGCGTGGTCCTCTTTTCTCTCGCCCACTGCCAGAGATTACGCCGGCCCTGGGCCAGCGCCGCTATCGCGTCGGCTTCATCAGCGGCTGCATCATGGATCAGGTCTTCCGCGACGTGAATGAGGCAACTATCCGGGTGCTGGCCGCTAACGGCTGCGAGGTCATCACTCCCCCACAGCAGCGTTGCTGCGGTGCTTTACATGTTCACGCAGGCGAAGCACAGCGCGGGCGGGAACTGGCGCGCTACAATATCGATGTTTTCGAGACCTATCAGTGCGATGCGATCATCATTAACTCGGCGGGCTGCGGCTCTAATCTGAAGGAATATGGCCACCTATTGGCAGATGACCCGCTCTACGCCGAGCGAGCTGCCGCCTTTAGCGCTAAGGTAAAAGATATCAGTGAGTTCCTGACCTCGATCGATCTCAACCGGGAGATGGGCGAGGTACCCCTCACGATCACCTACCATGACGCCTGCCACCTGATCCACGGTCAAAAAATTAAGCAGCAGCCACGCCGCTTGTTGCAAGGCATTCCTGGTCTGCGGTTAGTGGAGCTAAAAGAGGCCGATTGGTGCTGCGGTAGCGCGGGTATTTACAATATCACGAATCAGGACCTGGCTGGTCAGCTGCTGGAGAGAAAAATGAACAATATCGCAGCTACAGGGGCAGAGGCGGTAGTCACTGGTAACCCAGGCTGTATGATGCAAATTGCCCTGGGGATTCGCGAGCGCGGTTTGAGGATGCAGGTTCTGCATCCTGTTGAGCTACTCGATCAGGCCTATCGAGCAGCTGGCCTTTACCGCCAGCCTGCTGCAGCAGCGGTAGTTCGTCGACGACGCCTGCGCCAGCGCGCGTTGCTGGTTGGCATGGGAGCCAGCGCCGGTGCTGCGATCGGCTTCTGGCTGGCGCGCCGCTCGCGCTAAGTCACCAGATCATCGCAGGCAGGTGTGACTGCCCCTATCCTTGCCGAGACAGACTCTTAGAAGCTAGCCGTCCACTGCGTGACATGCGCTACCGCTAAGAGGATGATCAGAAAACAAACAAGAAGAGAGGAGCCTACCAGACAGGGTGCCAGCAGGCTCCTCTCTTGTTTGTCTCATCAAACAATAAGCTCTTCTTCTTAAAGAACACATAACAACTGCTGCAATTCTTGCCTCAATTTTGCCGAGAGGAGTCGTAGACAGCCTAACAAGGCAGAGCTGAGATAGATAAGAGAGCACAAGCCGTTCGGTCATTAGGGCCGGTCAGCTGCACCTGTTACCAGGTGTCCACCTCCGGTCTATCAACCAGGTGATCTTCCTGGGACCTTATCTCC
>NZ_JADGIA010000277.1 GCF_019683635.1 Thermogemmatispora sp.
CATCAACAGCGACGGGCGGCGCAACTTTCCCAGCGGCGAAATCTTCACCAGTCCCGTCGAAGAGAGCCTCGAAGGCACCATCACCTTCGACCTGCCCAGTGCCGTCGACGGGCGCCTCGTAGACGGCGTGCGCCTGGCCTTCGCTGGCGGCAAAGTTGTCGAAGCCAGCGCCCGCCAGGGCCAGGACTATCTGCTGCGCATGCTCGATATCGACAGCGGCGCCCGCATCGCCGGGGAATTTGCCTTTGGCAACAACTGGAACATTCAGCGCAGCACCCGCAACATCCTCTTCGACGAAAAGATCGGCGGCACTATCCACCTCGCCCTGGGAGCCAGCTATCCCGAAGCTGGGGGACAGAACCGCTCGGCGCTACACTGGGACCTGATTTGCGACCTGCGCAAAGGAGGCGAAGTCTGGGTTGACGATACCCTCTTCCTCAAAGACGGGCGCATCCTCATCTAAAGCCGGAGCGGCTCATTGCAGGCCCACCAACAGCAAAAGGCGCGTCGGCTGACTACTCTTGCTCTTATTGAGAAGGGCAGTCAGGCCAACGCGCCTCAAGCAGCTCCAGGGGCTTTTTCAGCGCGAGACTCAGGCCGAAGGAGCCTGAGCCTTCTGCCAATAGGGAGAAAGCTTCAGCATCTGGCGGCGCACCACCGGGCGCAGCAGCGGCATCAGCGCCCGCACCGGCGCCGGAGGAGCTGCATACTTTGCCACGTCCTGAATAATCTCCTCGAAGGAATGGCGCTGATAGCGCAGCACCCGCTGACTCTCGCTGGTATCCAGCCAGTCCGTACAGTACGGCTCGTGGCCGAAAGCCTCCTCCGGCAGCGAACCGACTCCCATCACCTCCAGCATGCGGTTCAAATAATCGCGATAGCGCACCTGGCAGGATGGTCCACCGCCGATCAGCCAGATCTTCCCCCAGACCTCGTCACTGCTCACCGCATTGGCCACCGCCAGCCCGGCGTCGAACGTATGCAGCATCTCCAGGCGCGTATCCAGTGGAATGCGGAACATAATCGGATGGATCGGCCTCGGCCCCAGGGGAGGCACGTCAGCAAAGCGGAAGATCGTCCAGGTCAAGCCGGACTGTTTCAGCATCGCCTCGCCTTCCAGCTTGTGGCGCGTATAATCGTCGGTGGCCTGCACCGGATCGGTCACCTTGCGCGGCGGCGGCTGATCCTGCGTGTAGCCGAAGACATCCAGACTCGAACCGAAGAGGAAGCGTGGAGGCTGGGGCTGCTGCCGCGCCACCTCAATCGCATTGCGCGTCCCCTCCACATTCACCTCATACGCCAGCGCTAACTTCTCATAGATGTCTGGCGGCAGAATAGCAGCCAGATGAACCACCACCTCCTGATCGCGCACCGCCTCGGCCAGCACCTCACGCTGGCGAATATCGCCCCATTGCACCGTCACCCGCTCACCCGCCTCACGGCTAATCTGAGCCGCCTTTTGCTCATTGGGCTTCGTACGCAGATCGAGACAGCGGACCGTATGACCCTGGCGCAGCAGCTCCTGCACCGTACTAAAGCCGATATTGCCAAAAGCGCCCGTCACGAGGACTCGCATATAAGCCAAAACTCCTTCCAGCTAGTAAGCTCCAAATAGCAGGTTCCAGGAATCGCAACGCGCCGCGGCAGGCCGACAGAGGCCAGGCGCAGGCGCGCAGAATGAGTGAGCGAAGCAGGGAGGGTCTGCGCCCTCGGCTCACTGCAGAGACGACGTGCGGCTCGTCCTGGCGGCCTTCTCACTCAAGTATTGAATTTCCGGCAAAATAGGATCAAGGGGTGTACCCGTTGGCTGTGTAAAGACCGCGGGTGTCTGTTGCAGGCGGCAGCGCTGCAAGTAGCGCACCAACTGGTGAGCCAGCGTATAGGTCTGCTCCAGCAGATCGGAATTACGCTTCCACTGCTGGGCGTGGTTCAACAAATTATTGAGCGGCACCGCGATCTGCCAGAGAACTCCCTCCTGTCCGGTAGGCACGCGGGCATCGAGATTGCCATTGGCCACCGCCGCATGGACCTGAGCAATCTGGGCGATGCCCTCCTCAAGTTGGCGTTGCTCCTGAGCGCGCTGGCGCTGATACTCCGCGATCTCCTTTTGCAGCGCGATGATCTCTTCTGCCCGATCGGCGCGACGGATAGTTGCAATCAGATAGCGCATAATCACATAGGTGATGATTCCCACAATCCACTGCAGGGCAATCGGCAAAGCGATCATAATGGAGCCGTAGCCCAGGCGCAGCCAGCGATCGTACTCGGGCGTATGTTGCTGAAAGAGCGTCAGGCCGATGATGACGACGCTATTCAAGAAGCTAGTCAGCAGGGCAGCCACCGGGGGAAGCAAAGCGCCAGCGAGCACGATCGGGATGACCAGGGCGCTGAAGATCCCCACGTAGACCGGATCGAGGGGGTTTGTAATCAGGTTCCCCACCGAGTTGATCATCGAATTCAGCACGAGCAAGGAGGCGGCGACAATCGTGAAGCCCCAGCGGTTCAGCAGAGGGGAGGCCAAAGCGCAGAAGCAGGCCACGCCCTCGATCCAGGGAGCGATTGGATTCAGCGAAGTCAGCGCTCCATAGATAAAAGCCAGCAGGCCGAGCGGCGCGATCACCAGAGCGAAGGTGCTGGTCAAGCGTGCGTAGCGAGCGCGTTCACGCTCAGCCGGCGTTGTTTCCGGGAGATGCCTGGGGAGCGTCAGGCGGAACCACCAGGCCAGCAAGGATTTCATACCATCCTCCATCGTAGCGAAGCTGCAGTGTTGAGCTAGCTGATCACACCCAGAGTGCGCAAGGTCGTCAGCGCTTCCTCAACCACTGCTGGCGAGAGATTCAACTGAGCCTTGATCTGCTCGACCGAGCGCTCGCCGTTCACCATCGTGAAGACCAGGCGCAGAACGAAGCGCTGGCGCATGCTGAAGCCCGCCAGCAGTTGGGCGTCGAGCGGGCGCAGCGGTCGGGGGACCGGCGTCAGCGAGAGGGAAGGAGGCGAGGCGGGTGAGGCAGGAGGAAGCGCGGCCTGAGCCGGCCTCGCCCCCGGTCCTGGCCGCGGCTCAGGCTCGGGCAGAGCGGGACGTACCAGGGAGCGCAGAACCTGCTCGACATCGGGCTGAATACGCACCTGCCACTGATCTCGACTGCTCAACAGCGCATAGGCTCGGGCCCCGCTCGCCAGCAGCGCGCCGTTTGGTCCCTGGATGAGGCTTTCGAGCACCGTCCCCTCCTTCACAAAGACCAGGCCCTGGCAGGTGCCGCGCACAGAAGGTACGCTCACCGTCGTTGAGAGAATCGCCGATTGCCCCTGCAGGTAGTCCAGAAGGGTCTGTAAATCAAGATAATAGACCTTATCCATCGTCGTCTTCGTCGTCACCAGGGGAGAACGTTCTCGAAGCCTATCCTGTTACAACCAGCAGCTGCGGCGCGACAGCAGCACAGTGAGTATCAGCCTGCGAGAGAGACGCTGGCTTCAGAGCCTGCTCATCGTGGGTGACATACTCCCCTGGCTGCAGTGGGCGCGATCTCGCGATTCTGCGCTTGCCATTCTATCACGGCCTGGGGGTCTTGCATAGAAAAAAATCATTAAGATAGCACTCTGGTAATACTCGGGATGGAAAGGCTAGAGCATCACTGCACTTGTGCCCGTCCAGAGACTTTTCTTTTCTGTTGAAATCAGTGTATAGTTATTATAAAGAGCGTCCATCTGAGGGCGCAACTGCTCTCTGGAGCAAACCATTCCTCTTTCCCTCCCATCGCGCCCTGGCGCGCGAGCAACAACCTCATCCTCTGGAGGTCCTTCACAACATGTCCAGCACTCCAGACCTACCTCTTGCTCCTTACTCCCAACCAGGCCCCGCCTCCTGGACGGTGCGCCCGCCCACACTGATCGCCGACGCCGTCTTCGAAGGCGGTGGCATGCGCGCTTTGGCCCACATCGGGGCCTTGGCCGTTGCCGAAGAGCGTGGCTATCGCTGGTATCGTCTGGCCGGCACCTCAGCTGGGGCCATGATCGCCGCCCTGGTCGCCGCCGGCTATAGTGCTGCCGAGCTGCACGCCATCATGGGAGCCATCGACTACCGTCGCTTTGCCGATGAGGGCGTCGACGACCATCTGCGCCTCCACCAGGTCAGTCGTCTGCTCTTCAGGCTCGGCCTGCATGCTGGCACCTACCTGGAGCATTTCGTACGTGAGCTGCTACTGGCGCGCGGTCTGCGTACCTTCGGCGACCTGCGCCTGCCCCCCGAAGCAGCAGCGGCGGCCAGCGATCCCCCCAACTATCGACTGACCGTGATCGCCGCTGACGTTAGCCGCCGACGCCTGCTGCGCCTCCCCCAGGACCTGCACAGCGAGCGTGGCGGCTACGGTCTCGATCCTGACCAGCTCGATATTGCCCGTGCCGTACGCATGAGTGCCAGTATTCCCTTCTTCTATGTTCCAGTCACCCTGCAGCGACCCGACGGTGGCCTCAGCTACATCGTCGATGGCGGCCTCGTCAGCGACTTTCCCCTCTTCGCGCTGGCCCCCTCAGACGGCCAACTGGCCCGGCCCCTGCTGGGCTTTCGCCTCTGCGAGAACGATGGTGAGGATGACCAGAACGAGGGTAGAGATGAGGATGGCCAGGGCCTATCACAAGCACCGGCCCTGCTGCCGCCCGGCAACCTCATCGCCTTTAGTCAGGCCCTGCTGGCGACCATGCTCTCGGCCCATGATCGCCTGGTCCTGGAGCAGCGCGCTCGGGGCATGGAGGCCATCCGCACCATCAGCATCCCCGTCGGGAGCATCGGCGCCACACGCTTTGACCTGAGTCACGACGAGATCGAGGCCCTCTATCAGCAGGGCCGCGCCGCCGCAGAGCGCTTCTTTGCCGCGCCGGGCCCAGAGCAAGCGGGTCCAGCGGCAACGGCCTGAGCGAGCGAGCGGCTTGTCTCATCCTGGCAGGCGTCGCCGCAGATCGAGATGGCAGTAGGCCGTCTGCGTCGGCGCCTCCGACACGCCCACCGTCAGCGTATGTACATTCAACGTATTATAGGGCGTGAGCGCCTCCAGTAGCTCCTGCGCGATATACTCGGCCAGCCGTTCCGCTGTCGAGTTATCGATCGGCAACTCGACCACCTCGGCCCGCGGCAGGACATAGCGCTTCTCGCGGAAGCGGATTTCCCACTCATCGGCGGAGGCAATCAGCTCGATATGCGGATTCTTCATCGGCAGCAAGAAGCGATGGTTCAGCTGCTGGCAGATCTCGCGCGTCAGGCGTTTCAGGATGGTGAAATCGAAGACCAGTTGATCCTCGTTGAGGGTCCCCTCCGCCTCCACGGTGACGCCATAGTTGTGGCCGTGGAGGCGCTCGCACTTGCCGCCGTAGGTAATGAAGTGAGCGGCGCTGAACTGGAGATAGCCGCCCTCCACCTTGACCTTAAAGCTACTTGCACTAGCCATAGCGAATCTCTTCTATTTGCCCTCCCTC
>NZ_JADGIA010000065.1 GCF_019683635.1 Thermogemmatispora sp.
AGGATGCGCTCGCGCGTCGCCGGGTCGACATCCGGCTTGTTATGGAGGACACGCGAGACGGTGGTCGTGGAGACCTTCGCCAGGCGTGCAATATCGAGTATCGTAACTTTGTGGGCCATAGGTGTTTGCTTTTCGCCTCCGCTGCTTGTGGAACATAACTGCCTCAAGGCAGGCAGGCCGGTGGAAACCTGCCTTCATGTCATCTCTACTCTGCGGTGCTGCTCCGGGTTCCTGCGCTACTCTGTGAGAGATCACAGGTGACCTGCTTCGGTTACCTGCTTACGAGATAAGTATACCGAAACGCCAGCATAAGCACAAGCATCCCGAAGGTTCCATCCTGCCTGCTAATGTCCCACTCTTGACAATCAAAAGTCTTCTTAATATATCTATTTACGTAAACGATTACGGTAACGGTTGCAAAAGAAGGAAAACAACCTCACGCTTCCGTCGGTCCTCGGAGAGGCGATGCAGGGCACGTCATAGTGCATGACGGGCGGACAGGCGGGCGAACGAGCAGAGCGGGCTGACGAGCAGACAACCAGTAAGGAGAGAGCATGACCGGCAAATGCATCTCCCCGAAGCCGGTCCAATGCAGCTGGATAAAGCTCATTGCCGTTAGTTACCGCTCTGCTGCTACTGAGTCTCTCCAGCGTTCCCACGATAGAGGCCGAAGCATCCAGCCAGCAAGAGATTGGTGCCAGAGCTGCGACCACGGCGGTTGTGGTCGACATTCGCATAGCGCCACGGCAGACGGTGAGCCTCCTGGTACCTGTCGCCTTTGGTGTCAACGGTGCCGTCTGGAATGGGTATCTCCTTGATCCCCAGGGCCCGCGCTCCTACGGGCAGACAGCCTGCGGATCATGCCCTATCCGGGTGGTTCGACCGTGGATATCTTTCATTGGCAGAGCAACAGCGTTGAACTGGGCAACACAGAGGCCGGGCCAATCACCTTTGAGCGCTTCATGCAAGTCATGTGCCAGGTGGGAGCCACCCCCATCATCGCCGTCAACTATGGCTCTGGGACGTTCCAGGAGGCTGCTGCCTGGGTGAGGTATACCAACGTCACCCATCACTATGATATCAAATTTTGGGAGATTGGCAACGAAGTCTATAGCAATGGGACCTATGGAGCGGCCTGGGAATACGACACACGCGCCCCAAAAAGGAGCGGGGGCCTATATCATCAATGCATCGCAATTTATACGTGTCATGAAGACGGTTGATCCGATCATCAAGGTCGGCATCGTGTTCTACAGAGAGAAGAGCGCGGCTAACAGTATTGAGCGGCTCCGTGGTCTGGCAGCTCGCGCGCCGCTTCTCCCGTCCTACTCGCTCGCCAGGCTGATCTTCCAACCAGTGTCCTGCCCTGATAGCGGCGAGTGCGCCGGGCAAAGGATCAGGGCAGTGCGTCGCGGCCAAGCTATGCTGGCGGCAGATTAGGCTGCAGCTAAGCCGCACGGAAGCCAGTCAGTCCTCTTCTGATGGCTGGCTCCCTGCCAAGCGGGCCTGATTCGCCGCAACGGAAGCAGGCTGCTGCCGACCGCGTACGTGGTGTAGTCTCCTCTCCTGCGAACGAGGGGGTGAGACAGCAGTGGCCTCTGCCAGTTGCTGTCTCACCTGGCTACTGGGCTTCGCCGGCTCACTGGACCGGCAAGCGCTCGCTGTTCAGGCCAGGGCCGGCTCCAGCCGTTCCTGCTCAACTGCGATGGGGCGCTTGAGCACGAAGAGCATGCCAGCTGTCACCAACGTGCCCACTACAATCGACAACAGATACTGCGGCAGATTGCCCACCACGCCGGGCAAGAACATGACCCAGATCCCGCCATGAGGCACATGGAGCTGGCAGCCGAAGAAGGCCGAGAGCGCGCCGGTCACTGCCGAGCCGACCATAATCGAAGGAATAACGCGGAACGGATCATTGGCAGCGAAAGGAATGGCGCCTTCTGTGATGAAGGAGAGGCCCAGCACCCAAGCGGCCTTGCCGGCCTCGCGCTCGTCAGGAGTGAAGCGATTCTTGAAGAGCAACGTCGCCAGTGCCAGCCCCAGAGGCGGCGTCATTCCGGCGGCCATAGCCGCGGCCATCGGTAGATAGACGGGGTTGTGGGCATCGAGTAGCAGACCCGTCGAAAAAGCGTAGGCCGCCTTATTGACCGGGCCCCCCATATCGAAGGCCATCATCAGACCGATAATCAGCCCCAGCACGGCGGCATTGGCCCCCTGCAGATCCTTGAGGCCGTTGACCAGGGCCTGGTTTAGCAAGGCCACCGGTGTGCCAACCACATAGAGCATCAGCAGACCGACGATCAGTGAACCGAACAACGGCAGGATCAGCACCGGCATCAGTCCAGCGAGATTGCTGGGCAGGCGGATGCTGCGGTTCATCCAATAGACCAGGTAACCAGCCAGGAAACCAGCGATGATGCCGCCCAGGAAGCCCGAGCCGGTCAGGCTGGCCAGAACTCCACCGATCATACCTGGGGCAATGCCAGGCCGGTCGGCAATGGAGTAAGCGATGAAGCCCGAGAGGATGGGTACGAAGAGCAGGAAGCCCGCCTTAGCGCCAATAACGAAGAGCGCCGCCCCTACCGACTGCAGCGGATTGGCGCTGAAGCCAGTCGTCAAGGTAGTCAAATTGGAGGTATCGTAGAAGGCAATACGGTAGCCAGCGATGGCAAAAGCCAGCGCAATCAAAATACCGCCTGCGACGACAAAGGGGATCATGTAGGAGACGCCGGTCAAGAGGTGCTTGTAAGGACCACGACGGGCCTGAGCCTGCGCCGCCTTGGCCTGCTGGACTCGCGTCAGATAGCCGCTGTCCTCGCTGGACTCTGCCTTAGAAGCACCGCTTACGCCAACCTGACCAGCCGCAGCCTCGGCGCGGGCGAGCGCTTCGCGAATGACCGTCTGGCCGTCCTTGATGGCGGCGCTGGTTGAGGTCTCATAGACCGTCTTCGCGCTGAAGCGGCTCAGATCGACCTTGGTATCGGCAGCGATAATCACCACGTCGGCGGCGGCGATCTCCTCGGGAGTCAGAGTGTTCTGGGCTCCGACCGATCCCTGCGTCTCGACCTTGATCGTATGGCCCAGAGCCTCGGCGCCGCGCTGGAGACCCTCAGCGGCCATAAAGGTGTGAGCGATGCCCGTAGGACATGAGGTGATGGCTACAATCCGTGCCATGTGTGAACTCCTTTGTGGTGTGCTAGGTGTCGACGAAACGACGCTGCTTCGTTGCTCCTACGTAGATAGGGGCTGGAATGCTGCTCTTTGGCTTGCTGACTGGCCGCCGAGCTGGCAGCAAGGTGCTGCTCGCCTGCGGCTCAGCCCATCCAGGCGAGGGGGAAGAGGCCGCGCAGGTCAGGTGAGCCAGGCAGCCATCTCAGGCTCAGATGGCAGGGTGGTCACGATCATCGCCGAGGCTAGGCTGCCAGTGTCACGGCTCATCTGATGAGCGGGGACCCAGGCCCGACCGCGCCGTGGATGGAAATCCTGCACAGTGCTAGCCCTCCGCAGTCAACAGGGCCAGCGGTGAAAGTTGCACGCGCTCGCTGTAGTCCTCCAACACTGACGACGGCGGCAACGTCCCATCGAGGCGCGTAATACGGGCCAGGGCGTAAGCTGTTGCCAGGCGCGCAGTGGCTGCCAGATCGAGACCGCGCTGCTCGGCCAGCACCAAAGCTGCTACCATTGCATCGCCGGCCCCGACCGTGCTCTCTACCGTCACCGCTGGCGGTAAAGCCTGCAGAACCTGCTCGCGTTCCACAAAAAGCGCCCCTTGCTCGCCGAGCGAGACAACAACGCGCCGAATATCGTGCCGCAGCAAGGAGTGAGCGGCCTGAGCCACCTCACTCAGGCTGGTCAGGGGCTGACCGACCAGCTGTTCCAGCTCCACCCGGTTTGGCTTCACCAGTGTAGGCCCGGCAAGGATGCCTTGGGCCAGGGCCTCGCCACTGGCATCGAGTACCGTGAGCCGACCCAGGGCCTTCAGACGCGCGATGAGCGTTGCGTAGAGGGAGCTGGGCACCGCTGGCGGCAAGGCTCCCGCCAGCACGAACCAGCGGCACTCGGCGGCCAGCTCTTCGACCGTTTGCCACAGCTTGCTCAGAGCCTCCTCTGAAGGAGCCAGGCCCGGCAAATTGATGTCGGTTGTCTCTCGTCGCTCCTCATCGACAATCTTGATATCGATGCGGGTCTGGCCTGGAAGACGTACAAAGGCATCAGCGATGCCGCGCTCGGCAAAGAAGCGCTCAAAGACCGGGGCGTTCTCGCTCCCCAGAAAGCCTGTAGCAATAACCGGGCACCCGCTCGCAGCCAGAAAGGCGGCCACGTTGATCCCCTTGCCGCCAGCCTGCCAGAGCATGGCTCGCGCTCGGTGGACGTGGCCCGGCTCCAAAGAAGCCACGCGCACCGTCTGATCAATTGCCGGATTCAGGGTCACCGTTGCCACCTTCATAGAGCGCGTACCTCCTCTGCCGTGCGGCAGCGTAAAGCCCGCTGGGCCAACTGTTGCAATTCGAGCAGTGAGCGACTGCGGATCTGAGCTTTGATCGTCGCAAGGGAGGGGATGGTCATGCTCAATTCCGAGACGCCCAAACCGACCAGGAGAGCAGCCCCCAGCGGCTCGCTGGCCATCCCACCGCAGACGCCAACCCACTTGCCGGCAGCGCGTGCCGCCTCCACCGTGCGCGCAATCATCCGCAGAACGGCGGGATGGAGCGCGTCGGCCTGGCGAGCGAGCTGCGGATGGAGACGATCCATTGCCAGCGTGTACTGCGTCAAATCATTGGTACCAATCGAGAAGAAATCGACCTCCGCGGCGAACTCCTCGGCCAGCAGCACTGCCGAAGGTACCTCGACCATCATGCCCAGCGGCAAGCGCGGTGCATTCAGCTCGCGTCGCACACGCTCGGCATACTCGCGGGCCTGAGCGAAGTCCTCCAACGTTGCAATCATCGGGAACATAATACTGATCGGCCCACAGGCAGCAGCGCGGTAGAGCGCACGCAGCTGCGTCACGAAGAGGTCGGGGTAGGCCAGACAGAGGCGAATGCCGCGCAAACCCAGGAAAGAGGAATCCTCAGCAGACAATTCCAGGTAGGGCACCTGCTTATCGCCGCCGATATCCAGCGTGCGAATAATCAGCGGGCGCCCATTCAGAGCACGGGCCATCGAGCAGTAGGCTGCATACTGCTCATCCTCAGAAGGGGGAGTGGCCCGTCCCAGGAAGAGGAATTCCGTACGCATCAAGCCGACGCCCTCGGCGCCGGCGGCCAGGGCCTGGGGAACCTCCTCAGCGCGGTTGATATTGGCCGCGATCTCCACATGGTGACCATCGCGGGTAACTGCCGGAGCAAAGCGCTGACCCTGAGCCGCCTCCTCCTGCTGCTGCAGCTGCTCCTGCAGCGCTCGCGCCTCAGCCAGATCGGCCTCGCTGGGCTTCACATAAAGCCGTCCGTTGAAGCCATCGAGAATAGCTGGTGTTCCATCGGCGAGAGCCAGCACTCCCTCACCAGCAGCCACCACCGCCGGAATGCCCTGGGAACGAGCGATAATGGCTGTATGCGATGTTGGGCCGCCGCGTGCCGTGCACAGACCCTGCACAATGTCCGGGTCCAGAGCTGCCGTATCCGAAGGCGTCAGATCGTCCGCCACCAGAATCACCGGTCCGCCGAGGGGGAAAGCCCTGGGGGCGCTCACACCGAGCAGGTGGCGTAAGACTCGCTCACCGACGTCGCTCAGATCGACGGCGCGTCCCGCCAGCACTGGATCATCAAGCTGCTGCAGCTGGTTCACGCGTCTGTTGATGGCCTGTTGCCAGGCCCAGGCAGCGCCGTGCCCGGCGTAGATGAGGCGGACCGCCTCTTGAATCAGCTCGGCGTCCTGCAGAAACTCGCGATGGGCGCGGAAGATCGCGGCCCGGCTCGAACCGAGGCGCGCCCGCACCTCCTCATAGAGCTGATCCAGCTCGGCCTGTGCGGCATCGAGGGCGCGCTGGAGGGCCAGACCATCGCTGGCTGGATCGCCCGGCTGATCGGCGACCTCTAGACGCTCACGGCGATAGCGCTGCAGCGGAGCAATCGCCAGACCACCAGAGGCTCCCAGGCCGCTGTAGATGGCTGCCGCTGAATGCGGGGCCCAGCGAGGCACAGCGCCTGGAATCTTCTCATCGTGGGCCGGCAGCGGCTCCAGCTCATCACCCAGGCCAGCGGCGATGGCCTCTTGCAGAGTGGCCAGGGCCTGAGCCGCATCGGGGCCTTCTGCTGAGACCCGAATGGTGGCGCCGCGCTCAGCCCCCAGCTGAAGCAGCGCGATTAGACTCTTCCCATCAGCGACACGCTCGCCGTAGCGCACCCGAATCGCTGCCTGGAAGCCGCGGGCCAATTCCACAAAGCGTGTCGCCGGACGGGCGTGCAGTCCGGTACGATTCTGAATCACCGCCTCGAAGGAAGCGGCATAGTCGGTCAGGGTGCTCGGGGTGGCGGGCCGTTCGCCGGTGAGGGCCTCGATAATATCACGGGGATCAGTCGTATGGATCAGGCGCTCGACAGCAGCCGCGTCGCCGAGCACACGCGTCAGCCGCCGCAGTGCATCGATATGCTCATCGGAGCGGGCGGCAATGGCCACTACCAGATGGACAACTTCGCCGGGGTTCCAGGTTACGCCGGCGGGCAGCTGCAGTACAGCGATCCCAGTGCGGTGGATCAACTCCTGATCGCGGGGCAAACCGTGGGGGATGGCAATGCCGTTGCCAAGATAGGTGTTGGCGACCTGCTCACGCTGCAACATACTGTCAATGTAGCCTGCCTCGATGCAGCCACTGCGCACCAGGAGGTCGCCCGCCTGGCGAATGGCTCCTTGTTTGTTCTCGGCCTGCGCCTGCAGCCGAACTTGCTGCTCACTTATGCGAATCATCGTTGCCTCCAGGGGGTAGGAGCCAGGGCACACACTCTATCTTATTTGTAAACGATTACAATAAGTTTGTCAAGTATCTGCCCTTCTCCCGCGGCTCTGAAGGCCCAAAAATTGGCCTTTTTGGCCGGGAAATGGTAGAGATTTTTGTAAACGATTTCAATATGATTACCGAAATGGCTGCATGGTGATATGCCGAGATACAAAATTGTGGTATAGTAAGATTCAAATTGACTGGAGCGAGTCAGTCAGCCAGCAAGCCAATCACCGAGAGGCATTCGGAGAGCGTGCATGGCGAGCATCAAAGAGGTAGCCAGGGCTGCGGGTGTATCGACAGCCACCGTTTCGCGGGTGTTGGCCAACAGTCCGCACGTGCGTCCGGCGCTGCGCGAGCGTGTACTGAAGGCTATCAAGGAGCTAGAGTATCGTCCCAATCTCATTGCGCGCAGCTTGCGTGCTCAGCAGACCACGACGATCGGCCTGATTGTCTCAGACATTCGCAATCCTTTTTTCACGGCCATCAGCCGCGCCGTCGAGGATACCGCTTACGAGGAAGGCTACAGCCTGATTCTCTGCAACACGGACGAGGACCCCAAGAAGGAGAGCATTTATCTCAATGTGATGCGCGATGCCAACGTAGCGGGCGTCATCCTCTCACCGACCGGGCCGACGGCGGCGGGGTTACGCGAGCTGGAGACAGGTTTTGCGGTGGTGGTCATCGATCGCTCGATTCCTGACGCTGACGTTGATATGGTCTTACTGGACAACGTTGATTCGGCCTATCGCCTGACCCGGCACCTGCTTGAGAATGGCTATCGGCGTATTGCCGCCATCTGCGGAGAGCGCAGTACCACGGGGCGGGAGCGCTGTGCCGGCTACGAACAGGCATTGCGAGCCTATGGGCTGCTGCCGACAGCGGAGCTCGTGCGCTTTGTGCCGCCGCAGATTGAGGCTGGCTACGCGGCGGCCCTGCGACTGTTAGAGCTGCCCGAGCCGCCGGAGGCGCTGCTCACGACCAATAGTCTGCTGGCTGCGGGAGCCTTGGAGGCGATCCGCGAGCGCGGGCTGCGTATTCCCGATGAGGTAGCGCTCGTCACCTTTGATGAGACGACCTGGGCCTCGCTGGTCCAGCCGCCGATTACCTTGATCGAGCAGCCGACGTATGAGATTGGCAAGACGGCCACTGAACTGCTGCTACAGCGGGTGGCTGAGCCGGAGCGTCCGACGCGACGCGTTATCCTCAAAGGCCGCCTGCTGGTTCGTGGCTCTAGTGCGCCGCGCGTTCGTTGTGGTTGAGAGCGGCGAGCCTGAATCGCTGGTAGGGAAGACTATCTTTTAAGGAGGAAGGAGGCGGCCATGCGCTATCTGGGGCCTGATTATGTCTATACATCCCGCGGCTGGCAGCGCGATCTGCTGGTGGCTCTGGATGAGGATGGGCGCATTGCTGGATTGCAGCCACGTTTTGCCGATGGGGGGGCCTTCGCCTTGCCGGAAGGGGCTGTATTAGAGCCGCTGCCGGGCAAGGCCCTGCTGCCCGGCTTTGTGAATGTCCACAGCCATGTCTTCCAGCGCGCGCTACGTGGTCAGGCTCAGCGGCCTGTAAGCGGGCGTGATACTTTTTGGAGCTGGCGCCGGGCGATGTATGCTGAGGCCCAGCGCCTCGACCCTGAACGTCTTTACACGTTGGCCCGGGCTACTTATCGCGAGATGCTGGCTGCCGGCTACACCACGGTTGGCGAGTTTCATTATGTGCACCATCAACCCGATGGTCAGCCCTACAGTCCCCCCAATCTCATGGCCGAGGCCCTGCTACAAGCAGCCCGTGAGGCAGGTATTCGTCTGGTGATCTTGCTGGCCGCCTATGCGCGCAACGACTTTGGCCAGCCGGCTTTAAAGGAACAGCGCCGCTTCTGCGACTCCTCGGTCGCCGCCTATCTGGAGCGGGTCGAGGCCCTGCGCAGCCTGGGAACCTCCGTCGGACTGGCGCCGCACTCGGTGCGAGCGGTTCCCGAGGACTGGCTGCGCGCCATTGCTGCCTACAGCCGGCAGGAGCGGCTGCCGCTGCATATCCATGCCGATGAGCAACTGGCAGAGATCGAGAGCTGTCTGGCGGCCTGTGGTTGCCGCCCGCTGGAGTTGCTGGCACGCTGCGAGGTGCTTGGGCCGCTGACCACTGTCATTCATGCCACGCATGCCGATCAGCAGGAGCTGGCTCTCCTGGCCAGCTCTCAGGCCAGCGTTTGCCTTTGTCCTACGACTGAAGGCGACCTGGGCGATGGCATTCCGCCATACCGCGACTTCCTGGCGCAGGGCATTCCCCTGACCATTGGCTCCGATAGCAATACACGCCTTGATCCATTCGAAGAATTGCGCTGGGCAGAGTACACGGCGCGCCTGCGCTATGGCGAGCGGCGCGTGCTCGTGGCTGAATCCGACGCATCGCCCGGGGCCTATTTACTGGCCTGTGGCTGCGAGCATGGAGCGGCGGCCCTGGGTGTTGAGAGTGGGCGCCTTGAACCCGGTCGCCTGGCTGATCTCGTGGCCATTGATCTGGAGCACCCCATGCTCCAGGGCTGGACAGTCGAGAGCCTGCTTGATAGTCTCTTCTTCGGTGCCTCAGCGGAGGTTGTCAACGCTGTCTGGGTGGCGGGAAGGCAGGTCTATTCTCGCTGAAATGAAAGCCCCTCTGCGCCCGGAGAGGGAGCGTGGCAGCTATAGACGATTGCCAGCGGCGGTAGATCAGTCCCATCAGCGCCGTCTTGGCGGTTATCTGACGACCTGGCTGCTCATCAATCTCGTCGCTATTATTCTACTGAGAGGCCTGTACCTTCTAACTAACGGCCCGGCCTGTGGCTGTCTCCGGCGGGACGGGGAGCTACCCAGGCAGCCTCTTCCTGAGCTACTCTCACGTCGAGGATAGTTGACTGTCCTGCCAACGCCAAGACTGAGTCAACCACCCCTGGCTTGAGCCAGGAGTGGTTGACTGTCACGTGCTCTCGATCGCTGGCACGCACGCACTCACTCCGCCGCTGCGGGGGCATCGACATTGCTGTCGGGTAGAGCCTGGTTGCTGGAGCCAGGTTCAGTAGCTGGTGAAGAAAGCAGCAAGCGTGGGCGTGAGCGACGTGGACGCTCGCCGGGCTTCGGCTCCAGGACAGGATAACTCTCCAGCAGGCGCAGCGCCTCAGCGACGGCGCGTTCCAACTGCGGATCACGCTGGCTAGCGTAGTCCTGGGGGGCGATATCGACCTCGATATCGGGATCGGTGCCGTAATTCTCGACATTCCAACCGACATCTTTGAACCAGAAAGCAAACTCGGGCTGCGTCGTACGTGTTCCATCGACCAGGCGATGGCGGGGGCTGATACCAATCACGCCGCCCCAGGTACGTTTCCCGATCAGCGGTCCCAGGCCCATCAGCTTAAAGCAATGGCTAAAGATATCGCCGTCCGAGCCAGCCTGCTCATTGGTCAAAGCGACCATTGGGCCACGTGGCGACTCCGGGGGATAGGGGACGGGCTGCCCCCAGCGTGGAAAATCGTAGCCGAGGCGACGACGCGCCAGCTTCTCCAGCAACAGCGGCGAGACATGGCCGCCGCCATTCCAACGCACATCGATCAACAGGGCCGGGCGATCATACTCGCTCAGGTAGCTACGATGGAACTCTGCATAACCCTCAGCTCCCATATCGGGAATATGAATATAGCCTACACGTCCCTCCGAGAGCTGGTGCACCAGGCGTCGATTGCTCTCGACCCAATCGCGATAGCGAGCCTGGCGCTCACTGGCCAGAGCCTTCACTGTGATTGTGCGCACCTCGCCGGTGGCTGCGCTCTCGATCGTCAGCTGTACCTCATTATGAGCCTGATTGACCAGCAGCTCCTCGGGACTGCGCTGTGGCCCGACGCGCTGACCGTTGATCGCCAGTACCGCATCGCCCTCGGCTACGTTCAGCCCGGGCGAGGTCAACGGAGAAGTAGCGCGGCCATCAGAGGGATCGCCCCGCACAATGCGGGCGATGCGATAGCGCTCGTGCTCAGCGTCGTAGAGCCAGTCGATGCCAAGGAAGCCCTGTCGGTACTGCGGTCCGTGGCGATACTCTCCGCCCATCTCATAGGCGTGAGACGTACCCAGCTCCCCTTGCAGCTCCCAGAGCAAATCGGACAGTTCCGAACGCGAAGCAACGCGTTCCAGCAAGGGGGCATACTGGGCATGAATGGCTTCCCAATCGATGCCTGACATATCCTCGTCCCAGAACTGTTCGCGCTGCAGACGCCAGGCTTCATCGAACATCTGGCGCCACTCGGCGGCTGGCTGCACCGACACCTTCACGCGACCCAGGTCCAGCCAGCCTGTTTCACGGCTTGCCCGCTCACCGTTCTCCCCTTTGGGAGCCTTCTCGCCGGCCTTCACCACGCGCAGGCGCTGACCGGAGCGATAGATCAGCATGCGTCCATCGCGCGCCAGCTCGAAATCATCGACGCCATCGATCAGCCACTCATACTTATGGTTCTCTAAATCGTAGCACTCGATATGGCCGCGCACCGGCGGAGTCTGGCTATCGATCTGGCTGTGCAACGCCCCCTCGACCGGAAAGCTCAGGAAGAGAGCTTTCCCCTTCATGCCGCGGATCTTGCGATAGCGGCCCTCTGGCACGGGGAAGGGGAGCACCCGCTCTGTGATGCCCTCCAGATCAATAGTCATGGAGACAGGGCGGCGCTGGCCCTCCTCGCCGTTCTCCTCCTCGCCCTCCTCCTTGGAGTCTCCTCTGGAAGCGCCCTCGGCTCCCGTGGGACCGGCCCGCTTCTCCTCTTTCTCGCGCCCATTCGGCTGTGGCGCCCGTGGCTCCGGTACAAATGGCGAGCGCTGGTCACGGCGCAGCATAATAGCGTAGGGCTTCACCCCGCGTGGAAAATTCAGATCGAACTGCAAAGCATCGTAGACTGGATTGAAAATGCGGTATCCCAGGAAGTAGAGAAACTTCCCCTCGGGATCAAAGGAGGGAGCCACGTCGTGTAGCACTGGGCGTGTGGCCAGGGCCAGCTCGCCACTCTCCAAATTGCAAAGTTTGATGGCCGTTTGTTGGGCGCTGGAAGGAAAACTGTAGGCCAGCCAGCGCCCATCGGGTGACCAGGCCACATGCTCGATCTGGCCGAACGAGCTGCGATCAAGCAGGCGGGGGCGACCCTGGACCAGATCGACCACCAGCAGCTCATTGCGGTGGTTCGAGATTGCCACCTCGTCGGCGACCGGCGAGACCTCGACGGTCAGTGCTCGCCCAAACTCGATCTCGGCGTAGAGGCGAGGCTCAGTAGCATCCTCGGGATCAAAGACTACCAGCGCTTCGCGTCCGATGGCATCGCAAACTGCCACCAGGCGGCGCCCATCGTTGAGCCATTGCAGGAAGCGATAGCGCACACCATCAGGCTCGCCATACTGAATGACCGGTCCTTCCCAGTTGCCGAAAGAGAACGCCTTGCCACGGGTTGTCACCGCGACCATATGCCCCTGGGGATGGAGGGCATAGGTATCGAGATAGTGAGCTGCCGACACGAACTTGCGATTGCGCTGTGTACGCTGGCTTGGGAGCAGCACCTCCAGGCGGCGTGTCTGGTTGCTCTCGGGATCGAACAGATAAAGATCGGCTCCGGCATGATAGACCAGACGCTCGCCATCGCTAGCGAGATTTCGCGCGTAGAAATCCTCGTGGTGCGTGTGACGACGCAGATCCTCCCCTTCGGGGGTGCATGAATAGACGTTACCGATTCCTTCGTGATCGGAAAGGAAGTAAATGCGCTCGCCCACCCAGCAGGGAGAGCTGATGTTCCCATCGATGCGCAACAGACGTTCGAAGTGCCCGCTCCCATCGCGGTCGCACCACAGGTGGCCGACAGTGCCACCGCGATAGCGCTTCCAATAAGCTGCCTCGCGGATGTTGCGACCGAGGACGATGCCGCCATGAGGGCCGAAAGAGATCTCATTAGCGGCGCCGTAAGGAAGCTGGCGTGGTAGGCCGCCAGCGGGACTGACAGCGTAGATCACCTCATAGTGCAGGCTCATCTGACCGGCGCTGCTGGCATAGAGGATGGCGTCGCCCGTTGGAGTCCAGCCCAGGACCTTACAGGAGGCGGCTTGATACGTCAAGCGGCGGGCCGGCCCACCTGCCGCTGGCATCAGAAAGACCTCGCTGGGACCTTCCTCATGACCAACAAAAGCAAGCTGGGTGCCATCGGGAGAAAAATGCGGGTGACTGATCGCGCCCATGCCTGCCGTCAGGCGTTCGGCGCGTCCACCTTCGCTGGAAACGAGCCACAGGTCGTCCTCGGCCACAAAGACAATCTGATCGTGGTAGATCGTCGGGAAGCGCACATATCCCTGGGAAGGCATACTCTCTCCTTTGGTTGGATCAGGAATCAATCGCTGCTGAGTCCTCTGTATGGCAAAAGAATGGCGTCTAGCGCCTTGACCCTATTCTATGAGATAAGCTATGCTACTGCGCAGTAGTCGAGAGACTCTAGTGAAGCTACTAGGAGCATTCTAGCATAGATTGCTTCAATTGTCGAGTTTTAGCTGAGTGATGAACGATCGTGGGTGGCCAGCGGCACAGCCTTGTGGTGGGCAGCGGAGGCGAGTGGGCGGCGTCTCGTGGGGATCATGGCTTGTGGGCGAGGGGAAGCTCGCGTAGGTGATAGAGGATGCTAGAAGAAAACCGGCAGCAACCTGCGCAGGCTTGCTCTTGCCAGAGTGGAGGAAACATGTTAATCTCAGCGTAACAATGCACACCATCACCACCGGGGCAGGCATCCATCACAGATCCACAGAGGAGAGTGTATGACGCAGACAGCACAGGGGAAAAAAGGAGGTTCGCAGAGACAGCGCCGTCCGGGGCAGCGCCAGCAAGAGCGAATCAGAAGGCAGGTGCGGCGTCGGAGGCGTCAACAGCTCATTATCACCAGCACTGTTACGCTTGTCATCATTGCCCTGGCCGTGCTGGGCTTTTGGCAGTATCAGCGTGTCAATGCTCAGCAGGCCGCCTCACGTGAAGCCACAGCGACCGCTGTCAGCAAGGCCCATGCCAACGCCACGGCGACGGCGCTGGCGCGCAACTGCTTCATCGATAGCAGTGCCTCTACGCAGGTGCCCTCGATTTACAGCGCCACGGCTACCCCAACAGCGGGACCGGCGACGGCGCCAGCGGTCAATGGAACGCCAGTGGTCAAGAGTGATGGACTCAAGTATTTAGACATCCGCACAGGCAGCGGTACAGCGGCTAAGAACGGCTCTACCCTGGAGGTGGAATACGTCGGCTGGCTGGCCAATACCTGCAAGAAGTTCGATAGTTCCTATGATCGCAACGGTCAGCCGTTCTCATTCACGCTGGGCAAGGGGCAGGTCATTAAAGGCTGGGATGAGGGCCTGGTTGGGGTCAAGCCGGGGACGATTCGTCGCCTCTACATTCCGGCGAAGCTCGGCTATGGCAATCAGGCGCAAGGCTCGATTCCGGCTAACTCGGATTTGATCTTCGATGTCATCGTGCTCAGCGTGAAGTAGCCTGAGCGGCCTCGCCGGCTGGCCGCTGGCAAGCTGCCGCGGTCAGCCTTAACAAACACGGTAGTGCAGCGCAAGCCACTGAGGGATGGGAAATGATGGATGAAACAGAGCTGCTGGCGCTCTTTGAGCGTCTGGGGGTTGTCTCGAAAGGGCACTTTGTGCTGACCTCGGGTCGGCACAGTGACGAGTACTGGGAGAAGTTTCGCCTGTTGGAGTGGCCACGGGTCACAGAGCGCCTCTGCGCTGAGATGGTGGCGCGCTATGCTCGCGAAGAGATCGAGGCCGTGGCTGGTCCCACCACTGGTGGGGCGCTATTGGCCCAGGAGGTTGCGCGTCAGCTTGGGACGCGCTGCCTGGTGGTAGAGCCGGCTGCCGGTGGTGGGCGTGAGCTGCGCCGTGGCTTTAGCCTGCGGCAAGGCGAGCGCGTCTTAGTGGTTGACGATGTCCTGACGACAGGGCTGTCGCTGCACGAGACGCTGCAGGCTCTGCTGGTCTATGAGCCGACGGTCGTGGGCATTGCAGTCCTGCTGGATCGTAGTGGCGGCGCGGCGGCAAAGCAGTTGCCTGTTCCTTGCCAGGCGCTCCTGACGGTGACGGCGCGGACCTATGAGCCTGGCGCCTGTCCTCTCTGCGCTCGGGGACTGCCATTGACGAAGCCCGGCAGCCGTGGCCTGGGTGCTTCTGGAGGGAGATCATCATGAGCGGGCCGAGCTTTCTGGAGAAGTGGCGGCAGGCGAGTAGTGATCGTCAGAGTCTACTGTGCGTTGGACTTGATCCCGAGCTGGAGCGCTTGCCGAAGCCGCTGCAGGGAGGTGGCCCGGAGGCGCTGGTGCGTTTCTGTCGCGAGATCGTAGAGGCGACCTTGCCCTATGCCTGTGCCTATAAGCCGAACCTGGCCTTTTTTGAGGCTCTTGGGCCGCAGGGGTGGTCGCTGCTACGCGAGATCCTGGCGGCGATCCCATCGGAGGTGCCGGTGATTGCCGATGCCAAGCGCGGCGACATCGGGCACACGGCCCGCGCCTATGCCGTGGCTATCTTCGAACAGCTCGGCTGCGATGCTGTGACAGTCCAGCCCTATCTCGGCTACGATGGCGTGCAGCCGTTTCTGGCCTATCGTGAGAAGCTAGCCTTTATACTCTGTCGCACCTCGAATCCGGGTGCGCGCGATTTTCAAGATCTCCTGGTCCGCTCCTCCGCGGCTGGTGCCGGAGGTGAGGAAACGCCTGACTCGCAGCTCACGCCGCTCTATCTGGCAGTGGCGGAACGCGTGTGTCAATGGCAAGAGCGTCACGGCAATTGTGGGCTGGTGGCCGGGGCGACCTATCCGCGCGAGCTGGCGGCCATCAGGGAGCGCTGCCCGACGCTGCCGCTGCTGGTGCCGGGCGTTGGAGCCCAGGGAGGCGAGCTAGAGGCGGCGGTGCGAGCCGGTCTGGATCAGGATGGCGGGGGAATCCTGATAGCGGTCTCGCGCGCTATCCTGTATGCTGACGGAGGAAGCGACTACGCTCTGGCGGCGGGCGAGGCAGCGCGGCGTCTACGTAATGCCATCAACCAGGCAAGAGGAAGCTAGATGCAGCTTACGGTCGAACTGGCGGCTGGACGCAAGAGTAGTCTGCTGCTGCGTAATCCGGTGATGTTAGCTGCCGGGACCTGTGGTTACGGCCTGGAGTACGCCAGAATCGCTGAGATCGAACGCCTGGGAGCCATTGTCAGCAAGGGCACTACCTTGCGCCCGCGGCGGGGCAACGCGCAGCCACGCACGCGCGAGGTCGCGGCGGGCTTGCTCAATGCCATTGGGCTGCAGAACCCCGGCATCGAGGCTGTGATCCGCAGATATGCTCCGATCTGGGCCACCTGGCAGACGCCCGTAATCGTCAACATCGCTGGCGAGACGGTCGAAGAGTTTGCTGAGCTGGCGCAGCGTCTAGAGGGGGTGCCGGGAGTAGCGGGCGTTGAAGTCAACGTCTCCTGTCCCAACGTCCGCGCCGGAGGCCGTGTCTTCGGAGAGAGTCCCGAGGCGGTGGCCGCAGTCACGGCAGCGGTACGCCAGAGCACGACGCTGCCGGTGATTGTCAAGCTCTCGCCTAATACTGGCGATGCACGTCCAACCGCCCTGGCGGCGGCGGAGGCTGGAGCCGATGCTGTCTCCCTGATCAATACCCTGACCGGGATGGACATTGATATTGAGGCGCGCCGTCCACTGCCAGCCCACGGGACCGGCGGGTTGTCGGGACCAGCGATCAGACCGCTGGCCTTGCGCATGGTCTACGAGGTGGCCCGTGAGTTACGCGACCGGCAGCCGGGGGTGGCAGTTATAGGCATGGGTGGGATTGCCTCGGCCTCGGACGCGCTGGCCTTTATCATGGCCGGGGCGGTCGCTGTGCAGATCGGCACGGCCAACTTTGTGAATCCGCGTACAGGTGTGCTTGTGCTGGAAGGGATTGAGGCTTTTATGCAAGCGCACGGCGTCGAGAACATTGCCGAACTGGTTGGGACCGCCCTCCCTTAAACCGCGCTCTGCTGGGCAAGCCAAGCCAGAGCTGGACGGCGCTCCTCTCTATATCTGAAGGCTTGTCCGATCAGGACTGCTCTCTCGCCGCATGGGCCTCTGTTTCAGCTTCTTGAGGACTGCAGAACTTCAAGAAGCTGACTCTTTTTTTGGGGAGAGATAGGACAGGAGGAGCTGTAGGACCGAGACGAGTACTCAGGTCTGGGCGCGCTGTTTGATCAGGCGCCAGCAAGCCTCGGCGATCATCCAATCTTCCTGGGTCTGCACGACCAGCACGCGCACGGCTGAGTGAGGGCTGGCGATGTCGGCATCGCCGCCGGGATCAGCGTTACGGCTGGGATCGATGGCCAGGCCAAGGAAGCCAAGGGTCTCGCAGGCAGCAGCGCGTACTTCGGGCGCGTGTTCGCCGATGCCGCCGGTGAAGACCAGGGCGTCTATGCCTCCCAAGACTGCCAGCATGGCGCCGATTTGCAGACGCAGGCGGTGAACGAAGGTGTTGAAGGCCAGACGGGCCCGTCGATTCCCCTCGGCACGCGCTTGCAGGATGATGCGCATATCACCCGACAAACCAGATATGCCCATTAATCCTGATTCGCGGTTGAGAATGCGGTCAAGGTCGTCTGCACTGTAGCCAGCGTGACGCAGCAGGTAGAGGAGCAAACCGGGGTCGATCGAACCGGAGCGTGTGCCCATCATCAGCCCTTCCATAGGGGTGAAGCCCATTGTGGTTTCGATGCTTTCGCCGCCCAGGATGGCGGCCAGGGAGCAGCCGTTACCCAGATGGCAGGTGATGAGGCGCAGGCTGGTGAGGTCGCGCCCCAGGAGCTGGGCGGCCCGGCGCGCGCAGTACTGGTGGCTCAGGCCGTGGAAGCCGTAGCGGCGCAGGCCCTGGGCGAACCATTCGTAAGGGCCGGGATAGATTTGGGCTGGCAGAGGCATATGGCGGTGGAAAGCGGTGTCGAAAACGGCGATCTGCCGCGCCTGGGGGAAGACTTCTTCTGCGGCGGCGATGGCTTCGAGGCTGGCACGGTTGTGAGCAGGCGCCAGTACCTGCAGATGCTCGATAGTGGCTTTTAGCTCGGGGGTGATCAGTGCTGGCTCGCTATAGTGAGCGCCGCCGTGCACAACGCGATGCCCTATGACTCCGATCTCTTCGTTCTGGTCGATGCTGTGTGTTGAGCTGTGGCTGAGGCTGTGCAGGATGTGTTTGAGGACCGCGGGCCGCTCGCTGGTTGGTAGCGTCTCGCGCTCTTCTTGCCCGCTGGCGCTGCGAATGACCAGTTCAGTTTTGCCCGGCTCGTGCGACCAGTCGGCGCTGGCTTCCCATATGGGAGGTGGCGCCTCTGCTGGTAAAGGCGCCTGTAATTCGTATAGTCTGGTCTTTTGGCTGCTGGAACCGGCGTTAAAGACGAGGATTTTCATAACGTGCGCTGTCCTTTCTACGGCTCTCTCAAGCGGCGGGATTGCTTGGCTCACTGTTTCTTCTTCTATTATCTGTTACGGAAGTCGACCGTGCACAGACACGGAAGCATCACAGAAGCCACGGTTGCGAGCTGGCGGTGTTCGCCCCCATCGATAAAGGGGAGGCTGATGTGGAGGGAAACGCGTCTTGTCCTGGGCCTGGCCAGGATGATAGCATGAAGCAAGCGACCTATCTGCTGGCGGCGGTTGGGGGAGTAGAGAGGAAGGGTGGAACGGCGAGGGCGGCAGAGGGTCCTTTCGAGTGGTGACTGCGTGTCTACGTATACATATACGCAGAAACATCCATATGCATACTAGCTGTATACGTATACAGCATCAGCACTGATGTCAGTGAGACAAGGGGAAGGAGCAAGGTAGCAATGACAGATGCCCGGCAAGAGATCGATCAGGAGCAGATTCAGCAGGCCAGGCTTTCCCAGGAGGCTGCTGCCGATAGCTCTCGGGGGCCCGGTCAGCAAGGGGAGCGTTTTATCTATGCCGGTTACCATAGTATCATCAGTGGCGTTGATCGCCATTGGGAATATGGCGGTTTCCCGCTGCCCGACGGCAGTTTCTGGCGCTATCGCGAGCCAAACGCCGTGGTGGTAGTCGAGGGCAACCGCCTGCGCGTGGCAGCGGTCCCTTTGACCCGCTTTCATAACGAGGTTCAAATTCTCGATAACGCCAAAAATATGTTTTTCTCGACACGGCGTTTCACAATGCCCGATGAGGGCACGATTCTCTTTGAGTGGGAGATGCGAGCCCGTGGGATTAATACACGACCGCGGGATCTCTACGATGGCTTTGTCTCGGCTCACCTGCTCGATTTCGCCACCGGTATGGCTTTCGATTTCTTCGTCTCTAACGATACGATTGCCACGGTTTATGCGCTCCTGCCGTTTCCAGGAGTGCCAGCGCCGCCCGATCCTGAGCCGGAGCGAGCCGTCAAGCCAAAGTACTTCTGCGATTTCAATGAGCTGGCAGTAGAAACAGCGCCCTGGCAGTGGCATCGCTACGGCATCAGCTACTGCAAGGCGCGCGATGAGGTCTGCTTTTTCCTGGATGGGCAGGAGGTGGGTCGCTACAGCGAGGTACCGTGCAAGGTGGACGGCTGCATTCTGGCGCTGGGCCTGATGACGGAGAAGAGCATTGAAGACGGACGTAGCGTTTCGCTGCATGGTCAGGGCCTGATCGGTGAGTGGGGGCCGTTTACGATCACAGTGCGAGGCAATGGGGAGGACGGAGAGAATACCGGCCCGTAGAGGCCCGTGCCTCCTACTCAAGCGCGCCGGACCCGGGTGCAGGGTTGTGCTGCCTGACCACGAGATGAGGAAAGCTCTCGACTTCCGTCCCGGGCCAGGCCGGCGAGACCATAAGCATAGTGCCTGCATGGCGCAGGCCCAAGGGGGCAGATCTCTCTTTGGGACAGACAGGACCCTTTAGCTGCCCGGCCCGTAAACGGTCGTGTTCGGGAGCATCTCCAGGTAGGAGCTGGCGAACCACATAAAGCGCGGGACGAGCTGATCGGCGAGTTGCTGCCATTGATCCAGGGCCGCCGGCAGGCTCCTGGCAATGCGGAACTCTGTGGCCTCGCGCATCGCCACGGCCAGGAAACCCTCGCGAACGCCAGCTTCTGCCAGAGCACGTAGCCGCTGCTCAAGCCCCTGGACAGGAGGATCACCCGCCCGTCCCACTGTGGCCAGGCTCTTTATCTCCTCATCAAAAGTCACCTCACGAAGCTGTGGACGCAGCTGCTCTGCGTCCTCCTGAGAAAATTCCCCTGTCCTCTTCTTGGCTGCCAGGCGTCTGGCCTCTTCAGCCACGGCGCGGCCTTGCAGGGCCCAGCCAAGAGAAGCCCACAGGCTGGCTAGCCTAGCGGCGATCTCCGGGTCGCGCGGCTGGGGAAAGGCCGTGGCAACCCACTGCTGGATGAGCTGCAGATAGGCTGAGATGCCGTACAGATCGTCTGGACCGTAGATCCATTTCTGATCCATCAGATACTAACCTCCTTACATGCCTGGCCTCCGTCCTTGCTCAATAAGAACTATAAGCTTCTGCAGGAACAGCCAGATAAATCGAACGTCTGTATTCTCTACCTATCTTAGGGTAGATCAGTGCAGACAAAAATACAAGTGCTCACTCGGCTGGGAAGATCTCATTCTTGACGCATAGGGGACCTGGGCGGCAAAGTGCAACTGTACCCGCTCTCTCTTCGCCGCCAGGCCCTTAGCTCAGTCAGGTTGCCGCCGTGCTGCTCTTCGCGCCGCGTTCTGCTGCTGTTCACTGGACAGGGATCGGATTGGCCTTCTCCTGGCCAGCAGATCCCAATTGGGGCCAGCCAGTGTGCGCTAACTCAGGCCAGCTCTTCCAGGACGCCCAGGACGCGCTCGATTTCGGCGGACGTATTATAGTGGCAGAGGCCGAGGCGCAGGGCGCCGCCACGTCCTTCAAGGCCGAGGCGCTCCATCAGGCCAAGGGCATAATAGTTGCCGTCCCAGGCGAAGATACCACGTTCACCCAGGGCGGCAGCCAGCTCGCGCGGGTGACGGCCATCGATGGTACAGGCCACTGTTGGGACCCGCTGCGCCAGCTCCTCGGGGGTGGTCCCGCTAATCCCGTAGATACGTAGGCCCTGGATTTCGCGCAGGCCCCGCAGCAACTGGGCCGAAAGCTGGCGTTCGTAGTCGCTGATCGCACGCATCGCCGCTTTCAGTGTGTGCTGCCGCCCGACGTAGGACTGCAGCGCGGGATCGTTGCCATAGTGGGCGGCCTGCTCCTCTCCGAGCAGCGTCAGATAGTCGATGGCTCCCAACAAACCGGCCAATCCTTCATGGTTCTGGGTACCGGTCTCCCAGCGGTCGGGGACCGCGTTGCTGGCCGGGCGCACCTTGTAGGCTGGGAAGCGCTCTAGCTGTTCGCGCTTGCCGTAGAGAATGCCCAGATGCGGACCAAAGAATTTATAGGCCGAGCAGACCAGAAAATCGGCATCGAGGGCCTGGACATCGATCGGCCCATGCGGTGCATATTGCACGGCATCGATCCACACCAGGGCGCCGACGGCGTGGGCCAGCTCTGTAATGCGCCGCACATCGTTGATGGTGCCAACGGCGTTGGAAGCATAGCCCACGGCTACCAGGCGCGTACGCTCGTTGAGCTTGGCCTGCAGATCCTCCAGATTGAGCGTGACATGCTCGGGATGAATATCGACGGTGCGCACAACCACGCCGCGCTCCTGCAGGGCCAGCCAGGGGGCGACGTTGGCATCGTGGTCGAGGACGGTCACAATGATTTCGTCGCCGGGCTGCAGCGTTTTGCCGATGGCGCGGCTGAAGGCAAAGGTCAGGGTGGTCATGTTGGGACCAAAGACGATCTCTGCCGGGCTGGCGGCGTTGAGGAAGTCGGCCATCGCCTGGCGCGCGGCGGCGATGGTCTCGTCGGTGCGCCGGCTGGTGAGAAAGGCCCCGTGGGCGTTGGCGTTGGCTTCGCGCAGGTAGCGCGTCATGGCCTCGATGACCTGCTGGGCGACTTGGGTGCCGCCGGGGTTATCCCAGTAGATGACGGGCTGACCGTTCATCTCCTGCTGCAGGGCTGGAAAATAGCGACGGTAGGCACTCAGGTCAAGAGGTACTGTCATGTGGTGATCCTCCTTGGCAAGTCCCCATTGTCCCTTGCTCTCATCATATCACCTGGCGTCGCCGGCTGGTGCTGGCTCCGTAACTGACCAGGTTCGCCCTGTGCTATAATGGGCCTACCATTGAAGGGGGAAGACTAGAAGAAGGCAGGGGACGATTCGTGAGTACTGCAAATGCAAATCTGCCACCGACCTATCAGGGACCGGCCCCCGGCTCACCCGAGCACGTACGCGCGGTGATTGCCGAGCTGCGGCGCCTTTATCCCGATGCGAAGTGCACTTTGAATTATGAGAATCCACTGCAGTTGCTGATTGCGGTCCAGCTCTCGGCCCAGTGCACTGATGAGCGCGTCAATGAGGTGACGGCTCAGCTCTTCCGCAAGTATCGCACGGTTGAGGATTTCGCCAACGCTAACCCCGAGGAGCTGGAGCAGGATATCAAGCCGACCGGCTTCTATCGCAATAAGGCGCGCAATCTGCGACTAACCTGCCAGCGCCTGATCACCGACTACGGGGGCGAGGTGCCGCGCAGTATGGAGGCGCTGCTGACGCTGCCAGGCGTGGCACGCAAAACCGCCAATGTGGTGCTGGGAAATGCCTTTGGCATTGTCGAAGGTATCGTGGTAGATACGCATGTGAAGCGGCTGGCGCGCCGCCTGGGCTGGACGCAGAGTGAGGACCCTGAGCAGATTGAACGCGATCTGATGCGCATCGTGCCGCGTGAGGATTGGCTGGATCTATCCCATCTCTTAATTTTCCACGGGCGGGCGCTCTGCCGCGCTCGCGATCCTCGCTGCGAAGAGTGCCCGCTGGTACCGCTCTGCCCCTCGGCCTTCCGGGCCAATGGGGAGACAGCAGCCGCAAAAAAGCGCCCGCGCCGCACCGCTGCACACCAGTCCTCATGAGAGGCATTCTCAGCGAGAGAGGCAAGGGCAAGCACCCGTCGCAGCCTGATCGGTTGAACTGCGTGGCCGGGAGCTGGTTGCGCTGCGACGAGTGAATTGAGAGACGCCGTGGCTCGCGCTGAAGAAATTCTTATAGTCTTGATGACCGGAAGCGAGATGGACCCGCACTACGGGCGCCGGATCGCTCAGGCTAGCATCTTACAAGCAGTGCCTGCGGAAGGACGGTGACCTCGAAGCGCTGGCCGTGGAAAACTTCGCCGTCCATCTGGGCATTGAGCGGTAGGCGACTTTCGATGATGAGGCCCTGGATGCGGTAGAAGTGGACTTCGGGCAGATGAGCATGCTGGCCGCGCTTGACGACGGGGAGCAGTCTGAGGGCACGCCCCAAGGGGGCATAGCGAATAGTGCAGAGGTCGAGCAGGCCGTCGCTGGCGTCGGCCTTGGGATTGATGCGGAAGCCTGAGCCATAAGTGGGGCCGTTGGTGACGGCCAGCAATACGTAGCGCTGGAAGGTCTCGGCGGGCGGAGCCTCGGAATCGGCAGGCTCCAGGCTAAAGCGCAGCCAGGGGCACTGTCGATAGCCGAAAAGAAGCTGTCTGACGGTGGAGCTGTAGTAGAGGCGCATGCCGGTCATAAAGGGAATCTTTTTGAGCTGGCGAGCACTGGCGGCGATGTCGGCGTCAAGACCGACGCTGAAGGAGTTGGCAAAGTAGCGCTCGTTGGCCTGGCCGGCGTCGATGGGCACAGGCTGACCGCTAAAGGCGCGCTCGATGGCGGCCTCCGGCTGACGCGGAAGTCGCAGGGTGTTGCAGGCAAAGTCGTTGCCGGAGCCGGCGGCGATGATGCCCAAAGGTACACGCCGACCGCTGCTGAGGATACCATTCACAACCTCGTGAACGGAGCCATCGCCACCGACGACGATGACGGGCCGTCCCTGGCGTGCAGCCTCGCAGGCAAGCTCTTCAGCTTCGCCGGCCCGTGCGGTCTCGCAGTAGTCGGCTCCCGCGATGGCGGCAGCCCGCTGGCGTACCAGGGTACGATGACGCTGCATGCGACCTTGATTGGCGGTAGGATTGAGGATCACAAGGGGCGGGCGGTTGGCAGTGGAGGATGAGGGTGAAGTGGCAGAAGCGATCTCCATTGAGGGCCTCCAGGCGGCAGAAATGTCGTGCGCCCGGATTGTAGCACGTTTGATACTCTGCCGTAAAGAAGGGAAGGGGCAGAGCCTGACCTTCCCTTCCTTGTGCTGTTCTGATGGTGAGCGATCTGGGACCCGGCTGACCGCCCAGCATCCGCTAGGAAGCAGCAGCACCGGCCTGACGGCTCTCAGAGAGGGAACAAGCGCCTTGGCGTAGCGCCTGAAGCTCGACCCGGCGCTGCTGGCGCTCCTCAGCGCTCTCGGGCTGCAACGGTCCGCTCAGATAGCCTACGATCAGGCCCAGCATCGGGGCAATGCCCTCGGGCAACTCAGTGAGCAGACGGCCCTCGTCCACGAGCTGATAATGGCCGCTCTCGTCGGGCACGGCGATCAGCCAGAGCAGGTCGCTGGCTGCCAGACACTGACATACGCGCTCCGAGAGTTCTCGCTCCTCAAAGTAGTATTTTCGCCCCTGGTGATAGCCACGAGCAAAAGCCTCCAGATTCA
>NZ_JADGIA010000066.1 GCF_019683635.1 Thermogemmatispora sp.
CTTCTACTTTGACTGGTATAGCATTGCCCTTTCCAAAATCCTGCGTGGAAGCCAGCGCGATAGCCTTGATGTCCAATTGATGCAGCGGTAAGGTTACATTGCCCTTGAAGAGCTGGATCATCTTTTTCAGAATGTGCTAGATAAGCTGGCTTCTCCTGCCTACCGGCGGTGCTACCCCAATCTCTCGCCTGAGCGCCTGCAACAGCGCTATGAGGCATTTCGCCTTCTCCTCCAGAGTAGCTAAGTGGTGATGCACATGAAGCAGGTGGAGATCTGCTATGGGATGACGGAGACGTCGCCGGTGTCGACGCAGACCAGACTGGATGATCCGGTAGAGAAGCGGGTGAGCACGGTGGGGCAGGTACATCCGCACCTGGAGATCAAAATTGTTGAGCCGGCGAGCGGGAAGGTGGTGCCTGTGGGCCAGCCGGGGGAGCTGGGCACGCGCGGCTATAGTGTCATGTTGGGCTACTGGAACAATCGTGAGGCGACGGGGCAGGCCATCGAGCGGGCGCGCTGGATGCACACCGGCGATCTGGCGCTCTTAGATGCTGGTGGGTTCTATCGGCGGTAAGGAGTGAGCGTCATCGTTGGCCAAGCTTGATGAATCCGGTACCAGGGGAGTAGCTGCTCCCCTGGCACTTATTTTATTGGCTGGCCTTCTGGGGAGCGCTAGCGAGCAGCCTTGTACACAATCTCGACTACAGCTTTGAGCAAGCAGGCGTTGCGCTGCCGCGGCACCCAGGTGCGGTACCAGTCCGAGGTACGTCCCTCGCGCCGGATCACGATCTGCTCGGGTCTGATCACGATCGTCTCGACCTGGCTCCAGGGAAGAAAATCCCCTTTGTTCGAGAGACCGTGGTGATTCAGGAAGAGCGGATCAAAGTTGAGGACCTCACCCCGCTGATAGCGCTCCAGGAGGGAAGGAAGGTGGGTGGCGACAAAGTAGCTTTCAATTGTATCGCAGATGCGCGCGCGCTCATGTTCATTCAGTTTGTGAAGAGTGGAAATCTCGAAGAGCCTACCGTTCTGATGCTTTACCTTGATCGTGTCGATGTCGCTTACACCTTCAGGATGGGAATCACTGGGTGCCCGGTAGGTGCCTCGCCAGATAGTCGTGATGTCTTCCCAGCGAAAGGCTTCCTGATTGAAAGGGCTGCTCCAGAGAAAGCCGTGGCTGAAAAGATCAATGCGACTGTAGAATGTATCAACTGTCCAGATAACCCACATCAGGAGCAGCAGGAAAGTGACACCTAGCGTCACCAGAGCGAAGATAGAGAACCCGCTGCTGAGCCAGAGAGCCTCGATGAAAAGAAGAGGCAGAAGCAGTACGAGACAGCCCCAGGTCTTCTGAGGCAGGCGGTAGCCGCAGAGCCAGTCGCCCAGCCTCTTAGCCTCTGCACGCCTCAAAATGGCGGGCGGAACGAGTTGCGGCAGCGAGCATTGTTGCTGCATTGGACCCATCTTCCTTTCGGGAAGAACCGTCAGCGGCGGCCTCCCCCAGTTTGGCGAGGAGCTTCACCCTTCAGTACCCTTCCATCACCTTCTTCTTCTCTTTTTAAGAAATTACCATGCTGGAAGGGAAAGAGGCAAGCGTAATCCTCCGCTCCCTCTCTGTCCTCGCGTCCCATTGTCAGGAGCGCGACCTATCGCATCAGGTCCCTATGTTGCAGGCTGAAGCCGAAAGATAGATGTTATCCTTGAGGAACAATGAGGCTCTCTAGATGCGAGTCCGCGATAGAGCGAAGGGCGAGAGCAGATGTCTGTGAGATTGCGGGCCGATAGCGATCCGGTCGAGATCCATGCTGTATGGTGATCTTACGCAGGCAAGGAATCCACTATCTGATCACCTGTGCTCTCGCCGTCTCCTTGCAGATTAAAACCAGCGACCCAGCCACGGTTTCTCTTGCAGCGTTTTCTGCACCTCCTGAATATAGTGGATGGCCCCACTATCGTACCACTGGCCGCTGTACCAGGAACCGAGGCAGCCCCAGATATCGCCGGCGTGATAGCGCGGATAACCGGCGCTGGGCGTCGATGCCTGCAGCTGAGTGGCCAGGCCCTCGTAGCACATGCGCATCATCCCGTAGACATAATCGGCATTGAAGGCTGTATCATCGCGCATCATTGGCCACTCGTGGCTGAAGTAACGATAGGTGATCTGCAGCAGTCCATAGAAGGAAGGGCAAGACGAGCCATTCCAGGTGCCTGGCGGGCAATAGCGGCTCTCGGTCGTCTTGCCTGCTGCCGTGCTCTGATGCCACCAGGACTCGACTGCTGCCTGTGCTCGTACCAGGTCGGCGTTAACCCCCCATTTGCAGGCCACCCACTGGATGATCTCATCGGTGGTACCAGTGAAGTTGCCGCTAATGCGGGCGCTATAGCCATTGGCCTGGGGATTCTGGGTGTAGGTAGGATAGAACTGGTCAATGGCAGCCAGCTGCTGAGCTGTTGGCACGCGGTGATTGGCCGCGGTATTGTCTGGACGCGGCTCCCACGAGCTGTAGTGGATGCTGGCCGCGCACTGTTGATCAGAGGGAAGGACGGCCCCCACGGAGCTGACCAGGCCCTGGACAGGAGGCGCTGTGGCCGCCGCGGTGGCAGCGGTCTTGGGGAGCGGTGAGGGGGTCGGCAGGGCTGCTGGCTCAAAGGTCATGGCTCCAACAGTAGGAGTCAGTGGCCGTGTGCCCGAGCTGGTCGATGGGCTGACTGGCTCAGTTGTTCCCATACAGGCGCTGAGCAGCAAGGCGCTCATGAGCAGCGCAGCCCTGCTCGCCTGCCGTGACCGCCCCCAGATTCGCCGCAGCACCCTGGGAGCTAGCTGCCGTAACGGATGGCCCGGAGCGCAGAGCATCCTCATGGTCAGATCTCGGTCCTGTCCGTATCGCTATGTGTCATTTAATCTATCTATAGAACGAATCGCGACCGTGATCTTCACTGAGGCATACCTGAGGTGTCTCTCTTTTCTGCCACTGCCCTTGCGGGGCCGATCGCTGACATGCCAGCTGGTTCGGCCTCAATCGACTCGCGGCACGCGTGCCAGAATCTCCGATACCACCTCATAATTAATCGTTCCCAGGCGCTCGGCCACCTGTTCCGCCGTCAGCACGGCCTCGCCTTGCCGTCCGATCAGCACCACCTCGTCGCCCGCGCGCACCCCGGGAATATCCGTCACATCGATCATGCACTGATCCATACAGACCCGGCCTACGATAGGGGCCTCCTTGCCATGAATCAGCACCGAACCCCAGGTACGCGGCGCGCGTCGGAAGCCATCGGCGTAGCCGACCGGTAGCACTGCGATGAGTGTTGGGCGTGTTGTCACATAGGTACAGCCATAGCCGATGCATTCGCCCTCTGGAACCAGCTTCACCTGAGCCACCTGCGTCTTAAAGGAGAGCGCCGGGCGAAAACCGGCTGGCAGTCGGACCTCGGGTGAAGGATCAAGGCCGTAGAGGGCGATCCCGGGCCGCACCATATCGAAATGCGCCTCTGGCACCGTCAGCGTCGCTGCGCTATTAGCAGCATGAGCCAGAGGCGGGCGCAGTCCCTCGGCCTCTAAAGCCTCCAGCACCTGCTGAAAACGCGCCAGCTGTTTACGGGTATAAGACTTATCCTGTGCATCGGCCATTGCAAAATGGGTAAAGATTCCCTCCAGCTCCAGGCCCGGCAAGCGTGTGATCTCCCGTGCCAGTCCGACGATGGCCTCAAGCTCCTCAGCGCGGATGCCCAGACGTCCCATGCCCGAGTCCACCTTCAGATGGACCTTCACCGTGCGCTGCAGAGCCTGAGCGGCGCGAGAAAGCGCCTGTGCCGCCTCACTCGAATAGAGAGTGATCGTCAAACCCAAGCGCACCGCCTCACGCATCTGCCAGTGTGGCACATAGCCAAAGACCAGGATCGGGGCCGTAATACCGGCTTCGCGCAAAGGAGTAGCTTCGCTGACCGTTGCCACGCCCAACCTGCTGGCTCCGTTCAGCAGGACAGTGCGGGCAACCTTCAGCGCCCCATGACCATAGGCATCAGCTTTCAGGCTGGCCAGCACCTGCACCCGTGGCCCAACCAATTCCTTGATGCGTCGTGTATTATTGGCGATCGCACTCAGATCGATCTCCAGCCAGGTTGGTCGCTCCGGGCGCATGCGTACAATCTGCTTCCAGCCTGGGGTCTGGCGTACCAGGCGTTCAGGAGCCAATGCCGGCTCCGCCAGCAGCCGCTCTGTCACGCGCTCCATGCGGGCCTCCTCGGAGCCTTTAATGAGCACCACATCCCGTGGCTCTCCCTCCGCTGGCTGATCAGTCTTCTCCAACAGAGCAAGCACGGCCTGTGCTGCATCCTCATGGGTAGAGGTTTGGACGATGCGCTCAGCAGGCAGGCCGGCCTCGTGCGCTGCCTCAGCAATCAGCGCTGCTCGTTCGCCGCGGGTTACCAGATAGTCCACCTGGCCTGCCGCTGCCTGACCAACGAGGGCATGGCCCTCCTCCTCAAAGGCTCCCAGATTGAACATGTCGCCCAGTACAGCGATGCGTCTTCTGGCTGGCAGCCGTGCCAGTGTCTCCAGAGCGGCCAGCATTGAAGCCGGAGCCGCATTGTGCGTATCATCCAACAGCCGGGTTCGCCGCAGGCCAGGCAAAGGATTCAGACGGCCAGGTAACGGAGCAAATTCTGCCAGCGCCTGAGCGATCTGCTCATCGGACAGCCCACACAAGCGGCCCACGGTCGAGGCGGCCAGCATAGTCGTCACAAAATGCGCACCGAGCAAGCGCGTTCTTAGTGCCTGTCCACTCCCTGACCACTGTGCTTCTGTCCCTTCCCAGGAGACGTGGACCTTCTCCAGGGCCGCGGCAGTAAAGGCCAGCAGGTGGCGGTCGTCGCTCCGCCGCAGCAGGCGGCGGAGCAGCTCATCGTCTCCATTAACCACCAGTGTACCCTCAGCAGGCAGATAATCAGCCAGACTTACCAGCTCCGTCGCCAGGTGCTCCAGGCTGCCGAAATACAGTAACTGAGTCGGGCTGATATTGGTCAGTACCCCAATGCGGGGCTGAGCAATGCGGCAGAGATCGCCGATCTCACCCGGGTGGTCGCAGCCCAACTCGACTACTGCATACTCGTGATGCTCCTCCAGGCGGCCCAGAGAGAGGGGCAAGCCCAGCAGATCATTGTAATTCTGCCAGCTCTTGAAGGTTGCAAAATGGCGCTCAAGCACATGCGCGATCGCTTCCTTCGTCGTCGTTTTCCCCGTGCTTCCCGTGACCGCGATCACGGTAGGCCGCCAGCGAGCTAGAATCGCCCGGGCGTAGGCTTGCAGCGCCTGGCGCGTATCCGCGACGACCACCACCGCCGCGCCGCTCTCTTGCAGAGCAGCGCGCTGCTCCTCGGAGAGCGTGCTGAAGTAGCGGCCCTCCATCAACAGGCCGCCGGCTCCGCGCCGCAGGGCATCCTGCCAGTAGTCATGTCCATCGCTGCGCTCACCACGTACGGCCACAAAAAGCTCGCCGGGCAGCAATTGACGTGTATCATGATTGAAAGCCTGAAACTGCTGTTGACGTCCAGGAAAAACTAAACTCCCTCCAGTCGCCTCCAGAAGATGATCCAGCAAGATCATAGAGCCGACCTGACCTCTCTTCTCAGGCTGACGCTGCGCGCCATAAACTTAGCGGGCCAGCACATAGTACATCGCGCCCACCTGTTTTATCATACCCTTTAGCTCCAGCGTCAGCAACGTCGCGGCCACCTGTGAGGAGGGCAATCCTGATGTGCGAGTCAGCTCATCGATATGGCGAGGCTCATGGTTCAGCAAGGCCAGCAGTTGGCGTTCGACTGGATCCTCCGGCAGAGCCTGCTGCAGCTCCAGGCACTGTGAAACCGTAAACAGATTGAGAGCGTCGAGGATATCCTGGACACTGGTAATCAAATGGGCGCCATCCCGGATTAAGCGATTGACCCCCTCGCTCCCGCGGGAGAACATATTGCCAGGGACAGCAAAGACATCGCGGCCAGCCTCCAGCGCATGGCGGGCTGTGATCAACGCTCCGCTCTTCTGGGGAGCTTCCGTCACCACTACCCCCAATGCCAGACCGGCAATAATCCGATTACGTGCAGGGAAATTGCCGCTGTCGGGATAGGTCCCAGGAGGATACTCGCTCAGCAAGGCCCCCTGGCCCGAGCTGACGATGCGGCGCGCCAGATTCACATTGGACCCTGGATAGAGGACATCTAGACCACAGGCGAGGACCGCGATTGTGCGTCCCCCGGCTGCCAGAGCCGCCATATGGGCCGCTGTATCGATACCGACCGCCAAACCGCTGACGATCGTCATGCCGTGGCGAGCCAGCTCCGTCGCCAGATGCTCGGTCACCAGCTTGCCGTAGGCGCTCATGCGACGGGTTCCGACGATGGCCAGGGCGCATTGATCATTGGGGCTGAGCTGACCGCGCAGGTAGAGCACGGGAGGAGCATCGTTCAGGCGCTCCAAGGCCGGCGGGTAGAGCTGATCCCTGGGGGTCAACGCCTGGATGTCGAGGCGTTGCAAACGGGCCAGCTCCTCCTCTGGAGCAATAAGCGCACGCTGTCGGAGCAAGCTCTCAACAAGACGAGTATGAAGGCCGGCATAGAGTAGCTCTGCTCGTCCTGCTTTCCAGGCGGCGGATAACTCACCGTGGAAGAAGGTCAAAAGCTTCTTGAAGCTGGCTGGCCCAATGCCGCGGATGCGACTGAAGGCCACCCAATAGGAGCGCTCTTCTTCAGAGAGAGGTGCGCGGGGGAAACCGCCAGGAGAGGCGGGAGTGCTCGCTTGCGGCGGTACGCAAGCTGAGTCAGAAGTTGTATCATCCATTGTATCACTCATCTCACACGTCCTTTCCACATAGCACATCTAATCATCTTATAAGCGATATTGTTACGCTTTCATTCTATTTAACCGTTTTGCCCTTGACTCTTGTGAGGGATAAAGCGACTGGTGATCGAAGGCTGGCCTGCAATGCTGGCCGGAAGCGAGCCGGATCTGTCAGAGCAGCGCCAGAGCACCGGGCAACAAGCAGGAAGAGCCGTGCCTGTTGCCCGACTGCATCAAACTTCCGGGCGAGGTGGCCAGGGCCCGTGACCCTCAGCTCCAGGCTCCTGAGGTGGTGGAGAGAGCGGGCCCTCTTCCCTGCCTGGTAGGCCGAAAGGCCGATCGCTATCGAAGTACGAAAATTCACCAGAGATCCTGGGAGCAGACTGTCCAGGCCAACCTCCCTGGTGTCCAGGCGATGGGGGTCCGCCAAGGGGGGGCGAACTCTGCCGATCGCCGCGGCTGGTCGACAGAATCTGCTCTGCTGCCTGCACAGCGGCCAGCGCCTGAAGACGCTGATTGCGGGCCGACAACAGGAGCAGTGCCGTGCCCAACAGAGCCGTAAGCATCAGCATGGCTCCCAGACCTGCCAGAGTGATATCCCGGCTATCGCTTGTGGCTGGCGTCGGCAATTGGAGCTGGGCCGTTGTGGCTGGCTGCGCGACTGGCGTCTGCATCTCCCCAGGCGAGAGCGTTGGTGGTTGATGGAGGGCCAGGTGCCACTGATTCTCCAGATGGGCCTGATCCTCACCGATAGCTGCCTGGAGGGCCTCATCGAAGGGCTGCCTGCTGTTGCCAAGGAGCTGAAACAGATGCTCCAGCGCTGGCTTGCCAAAGGTGCGATACATATAGTCGACCAGATTCCAGCTCTCAGCGTAGGCCAGATAGGCGGCATCGCTGTTGCTTGGGAAGCGTTCTGTGATCTGAGCCAACGGGAGCAGCGAGTGGCTGCGCAAAGCCTCATTGAGGCGGTCGGTCATTTCCGGCTCGTGGTAGAGCTGGCAATAGACGGCCAGACCTTCGTCGAACCAGAGAGGGATATCTGTGTCGGTAGAAACCGTCTGATGCAGCAGCAGATGGGTCATCTCGTGGGGCATATCGCGCGCTAAAGTTTCGTCTGTGAGGCTACTCACCATAAAGAAGGCCTCATTGAGGGGAGGGAAGGCTTCGCCTCCTACCCATTCGAATGTATCAGGAGGGAGGGCACTGCGGAAAGCGTCCTCGCTGCTATAGACCCAGAGATCAAAGGCCCGGTGATAATTCAGACCTGTCACCTCTACCAGGTGGTTCTCGTCGGTAAGAGCGCGCGTGAGCAGGGCCTGGCCGAAGCCTGGGGTCTCATTATACCAATGGAGGTGCATATATCCCTGGGTTGCGCTTTGCCAGGTGAAGCGCGTATCGGTCATAGTAAAACTGATATATTTGGTTAAATGGACATTATCCAGAGAATCGCTAAGTTCCCAATAATAAGTGATTATTGCTCCTGGCATGATATAATTGTCCCCGCTGGTATCCATGCGCCAGTGCAAGGTAATCGTTTTTGCTGCATTGACTGTGACTCGCTCGTTATCGTCGACTTCGAACAGAGGAATGGAGACATGGATATAGGCCGAGACGATCGGCGTCAGGCTATCGGTGGCGCTTATTTGGAAATCGATATAATTGGGGAAATGGACGCTCTGCGATTGGGCCATTACCGAGATCGGGTCTGCGGCCCGCTGGGCCAGGGCTGGGGAAGCCAGTTCGCTCCCTATAAGCAGCCAGGCAACAGCGAGAGAAGAAAGAACTCTGACAAGCAACGGCAAGCGAGCATAGTGCACAAACATGTGAATATTGCTCCTTTGCAAGAGAACGGCCCAGGCTTCTATTGTCCCATGTATTGTACATGATTTATCTGGAGATGTGAAGCTATGAATTGGTACAGCTTCTAGCGTGCATCATGGTCTATGGGTTGGGACCTGTGCGAGAGGATATTGGGCATGAGGGTGGAGGGATTGGAGGGCATGGCCTGAAAGGGGGATAGCGGTAGGCAATTATCTTACCGTGTGCTATTGTGTCTACGTCCGATAGATTGCTGAGCAAAGCAAGCAAACATCATGTCTAGCATTCATGAGCAGAGGAAGGAGAGCGGAGCTGCAGGCTTGCCGTGCTGGTTGGAGCCTGTGGAGGGGGTGGGCCTCTCTCCCTGGACCGGCGTTCTGGCTTATTGACAGCCGGGCGGTGGTGTACAAGGAGTCTCATTGAGGGGATTGTGAACCGATGAGCAACAGTCAGTGGAAGCAGCCGTTCAACCGTCCTGAAGGAGCAAACTATAACGGTCACCAGCAGGAGCGAGGACCGGGGAGCCTCTTAGGCCGCTACGGTGAGCAGCCTACCAGAGGGCCATCTGCCGTGCCGCCGCAGCCGTCGGGGCTGGAGCTGAACGCTACCCCGGCGTCGCAGGCGGGCCATCCGGCCATGCCGCGGGAAGTTGGGAGAGCGCCGACGCCCTTGCCGTTGCAGGCCAGTCCGAGCAATCAGGAAGGTCAGGCGCGGCGTACCGGCCTGCTTTCGGGGCGCTACAATAATTGGGTCTCTAACGTCTCAAACGTCGTACGTCGTTGGTCTGGCAAAGTGGTAGCTGTAGCCGGCAACATGGGCTTGGGCTCCCATTCTCAGGCGGCGCGTCCCCTGTTTCCCTCGCAGACGCTGCGTTCTTCGACCCTGCCCGCTGGCTCTAGTGCCGGTGTAGGCCCGGGCCTTGTAGAGAAGCCGGCCCCTTCTTCCCAGCGCGGCAGGGTCGATAAAACTCGGCCCTGGCGTCGCTCACGCACCCTGCGCGTTTCCATGCTCCGGCGGCGGCGCCAGCGCCTCAAGAGTCGTCAGTTTGGCCCGCGGCGTGTGATAACCATTGTGGCCTCAGTGGTGGCCGTGCTTATCCTGATTTTTCTCTCGACGGGTGGAGCCTCGGCCTACGCTTACTATCAAGAGCAGTACCCGCGGGTGCAGCAGTTGGCGAGCCAGCATGTCAGCCAGACCTCGCGCATCTATGATCGCAACATGAACCTGCTGTATCAGGCCTATGACACGGAGAGCCAGTACGCCGGGCGGCGTACTCCAGTGGCGTATAAGGATATTCCGATGGTCATGCAGCAGGCAATGATTGCCGCCGAAGACCCCACCTTCTGGGAGAACGCAGGTTTTGATCCCCAGGGCATCCTGCGCGCTTTCATTGAGCATAACGGTGGCGGCAGTGGCTTGACGCAGCAGCTGATTAAGAACCTTACTCACGATGATCAATATTCCTATTCACGCAAGATTACCGAGGCGGCCCTGGCTATTGCCCTGACCCAGCAGTATCCCAAGTGGAAAATCCTGGAGATGTACTTTAATGTTGCGCCCTTTGGTGCTCAGGAGCTAGGCATCGAAGCAGCAGTCGAAGATTATTTTGATCTCAAGCCGCATTGCGATGTCCACTTCAACTGTATCCCGGGTATTCGCTATCTCGATGTGGATCTGAAAACGGGCAAGCATGATCCCCTGCTGGGGCTGGCGCGTGCCTCCTTCCTGGCAGGTCTGCCGCAGAATCCCGACTACTATGACCCTTCCCTGGAGAAAGTCATCCCAGGTAACACCGCGCGGGCGCTGAACCGTCAGAAATATGTGCTCAACCAGATGATCAAGCTTGGCATGGTTGTAGATGGCGTGGGACTGGTTACCCCCGAGGTAGCGGCGAAGGTCGAGGCCATCTCTGCCCAGTTCAAGTTCCATCCCTATGTCAACACCATTCGGGCGCCTCACTTCGTCTTCTGGGTCATCACTCAGATTGAGAACGCTCTCGGCCACGGAGATATGCAGGCCGGTAAGGTGGCTTTCCTCACTGGCGGCTTCAATATTCGGACCACGGTCGACGTCAATCTGGAAACCTTTGTTGAGAAGGCCATCGATCGTCATCTCAACCAGGTCGAGTGCCGCTATTTTGCCAGCTATACTGGCTGTGGCCCCTTAAGTACCGTCAACAACGTCAATGATGCCGCAGTAGTCGTCATGGATGCCAAAACGGGCGAGGTTCTGGCTATGGCTGGCAGCTCCGACTGGAATTCGAACAAGCCCCAGATCAAAGGGCAAGTCAACGCTGCGCTCTCACCGCGCCAGCCAGGCTCTTCTTTCAAGCCCATTGTCTATGCGACCGCCTTCCAGATGGGCTGGTATCCTGGCATTGTATTGCCGGATGTCAAGACCTACTTCCCATATAACAATGAGAACCCCGAGACTGATCCGGAAAACAATGCCTATCATCCAACCGATTACGGCAATACCTACCATAACTGGAATTCGACCATACGCGAGGCCCTACAGAACTCCCTCAACGTGCCCGCTGTCAAAGCAATGGAGTTCACCGGTGTCCAGAACGTGATCACGATGGCGGAGCGCATGGGTATTACGGCCATCCGTGACTATGATCTGCCAGCCTGCCGTCAGAGCAAAAATAATCCGAATCTCACCTATCAGGATTGTTTCTTCCCGAGCCTGGCGCTGGGCACTGCCGAGGTGCCGCTCTTGCAGATGACGGGAGCTTATCAGGTCTTCGCCGATGGAGGGATGCATGTCCCGCCCCAGGGGGTGCTCGATATCTGGGACAACTACGGTCACCATCTCTATCACTATGATACCAGCCATCCCCCGGCCACGCGCGTGCTGAGCCCGCAGATCGCTTATATGATGACCGACGTGCTTTCGGATGAGGCCGCCCGAGCCAAGGAGTTCGGCGGCGACCATACGCTGTCGATGTGGGACTGGCGCCTGCCCGATGGTCAGGTGCCCGATGTGGCAGCCAAGACCGGTACGACCGATAATTTCAAAGATAACTGGACCATTGGCTATACACCTGACGTAGTGGTGGGGGTATGGGCTGGCAACGCTGATAACGAGCCGTTCCGCGGCAACGTGATCGGTATTACGGGCGCTGCCCCTATCTGGCATAGCGTCATTGAGCGGGTCATGGGCGCTTGCAATATGGATGGTGCCAATATTCCTTGCGGCTCTTATAAGTCGCCGTATCATGACTACTTCTTTACGGCCCCATCGGGCGTGAAAAAGATGTGCGTCAATACGGTCAATGGGCTGCAAGGCAGCGGCTACTGCGACGTCATGCTGGATGATGAGTATCCGCAGCAGAGCGGCCTGCCGGCGACCACCACATCTTCGCCCGGGACGAATGGTGAAACGGGGATGAATCCGGCCAACGGTAACGGCAGCGATAACACCATCACGCCAACGGCGACGGTCGATAATGGTGCTACGTCAACAGCCCAACCGTGAGGCTGCGTCTGGCCTGTTTGTTGAAGTCAAGGCAGGTGTCAGGATGGCAGAACGAAGTGGGCTGAAGTAACTCCTGTAGAGGAAGAAGATGCAGCGGGTCCGCCCCCGCTAAGGGACGCCAGTCAAAGAGGCACCTTGCGGGAGGTGGGCCCGCTGTTTGTCCGGCTGCGGCCAGACCATTAGCGCAGTCGATGCTTGCTCGTTCTGCGCCGGGCTTGCTGGCCCTGGCCAGGCCAGCGCCGAGATTAGCCAGGATTCGCTAGCCAGCTTGCTCTCCTTTACTGGTTGACGCAGACCTGGCGCGAGAGAGAACCCCAGATAGCCAGACTCGCACAGGCTGTGGTCAGGAAGTTCCCATCGACCATGTTGGTCCAGGCAGGGAAAGCTTTGCCCGTATAGTAGCTGGTGCAGTTCTCAGGATAGCACTGGCGCTCGGAGCTGCCGACTGTTGAGATGCGGATCGAGATGGCGTAAGGGGCGTTGAGCCAGACGACAGCCCAGTTAGCCTGACAGAGAGTCGAGTAATAATTATAGAGCTGGCCGATCCAGGTCCCCCCTCCCTGGGGGCCGCCGGTCCAGATGTCGACCGCCGTGAGCGTAACGCTATTATTGGCGCTGCTTTTGCCACAGGTTGTCGTGTAAGGATCATCTCCATAGCATTCCGCCCCCTGGCAGGGTGGTGGATAGTAGTGGGGCTGGACACTCTGATTGCTGCTGGTACGAGCCTGAGCGTGTGCGGCAGGCGAAGAAAGCAGTGCGGGGAAAAGAATTGCCAGGACGACCAGTAGGAAAGAGAGGGGAATAATTAAGTGACGTTTGAGAAATAGCACTGTGAGAACCTCCCCAATCTTGCTTCATATGAGATTCAGTCGGAGAGATCGCCTTCAAACTGATCTCTTTGATACTTTAGTATATACATGCTGATTTGTCAATCTCAGCTTTGAGAGGCTCATAGCTATCTTCCAGTATGTAGGGCAAAGGGAGAGAGAGGCGCCCGAGCCGACGGTCATCTCCCCTTGACAATCCTTTCTGTCGAGTGCTATGCTGTACTTGCAGTCTCACAAAGAGACTGCTAGCACTTATTTTGGCCTCATTGATGCCTGAGCAACCCGGCGAAGAGTGGAGGGCCGGGGCTGGGTAGAGCCAGAGATAGGGGCCTGTGAGCCGATGTCGATCCCGCTGAGTCCACGCAAACAAGAGATCCTGAGAGCGCTGGTCGAGGAATACATCCACACAGGCATGCCAGTGGCCTCCGAGACGCTCGTACGCAAGTATGGCCTCAGATATAGTTCGGCCACAGTGCGGCACGAGCTGGCCGGCTTAGAGGAGGCAAAGCTGATCTATCAGCCGCATACCTCAGCAGGGCGAGTGCCGACCAATCAGGGCTATCGCTATTTCGTCGAGCATCTTATGGAAGAGTCGGCCCTCTCTTTAGAGGAGCAGCGGCTGATCCGCCACCAGTTCTATCAGGTGCAGGATCAGCTCGACCAGTGGGTGCGTCTGACGGCCTCAGTCATGGCGCGGATGTTGCACAGCGCTGCTGTGATGACGCCGCCGCGGGCCAGCGTAGGCCAGCTCAAGCACTTTGAAGTTCTCTCGGTCTCTGATTACTCGGCCCATCTGGTCCTGGTGATGAGCGATGGCACAGTGAGGCAGCGGCGCCTGTTGCTGGAGACGCCTTACAAGCAAGAGGATCTGAGCGCCATCTCGACGCGTCTCAACAAGCTCTTCCAGGGAAAGAATGCAGCCGAAGTCATGGCGATCTTGGAGAAGCGAGGCTTCTCCCCGGTGGAGCAGCTGATCGGCACGGCCATCGCCCAATTGCTTGAGCAACACAGCCGTCTCGTCAGTGATCTCTTCTATCGTGAGGGTGTCCTCAACATTTTAGAGCCGCCTGATGGGCGAAGCCGGGCCAGCGATGAAGAGCGCCGTGAGCGTAGTCACCGCGCGCTGGAAGAGGAGCGGCGCGAGCGTGTCAACAAAGTGATCAAGGTGCTGGAAGAGAAGAGCTTTTTACCAGCCCTGGCCTCACACGTGCGCGAGTCCGATGGGGTACAGGTGATCATCGGTGGAGAGGATGAATGGGATGAGATGAAGGATGTCAGCCTGGTTGTTGCTCGCTATGGGCGTGAGGATAAGCTCAGCGGCCTCTTGGGCGTGATTGGTCCCACACCCATGCAATACGGGCGGGCCGTGGCGGTTGTCCGCTATATGGTTGAGGTGATGAACGATCTGCTGGAGCAGGGCTATGGCCTGTGAGCGAGCGGCTGTCTCGCGCTATGGGGGCGCCGCAATGGGCGGGTGACGAGCATACAGGCAGGCATGGGGTGCTGAAGCGGTGGGGATGGGTTGAGTTGAGGGGTGGTTAGGTAGTTAGTTGGTTGATGGAGATGGGCTGACAAGGTGGGGGAAGAGGGTGGCCAGCAGTCATCTTCACTGATTCCCTTTCACTGCCTGTGCTCGTTCGCGGCCCTTGCCCTGGCGGGCAGGAACTGGGTCAACAGTCAGGCTGTCGGTGTAGGCAAGCAGACCGAGTGATAGAGCTAGAACGGACAGGCGGCTCCTTGCGATCATCCTGCTGTTCTCTCCCCCGGCCAGTGCAGAAAATCTTGCGAGATTGTAGGAGGCAACTGTGCCACGAGTTATTGGCATTGATCTTGGGACGACGAACTCTTGTGTTGCTGTTATGGAAGGCGGCGAGCCGGTGGTGATCCCCAACGCCGAGGGTTCGCGCACAACGCCGTCCGTCTTTGCGGTGACGAAGAACGGCGAGCGGCTTGTCGGTGAGATGGCGAAACGGCAGGCCATTACGAATCCTGAGAATACCATTTATTCCATCAAGCGCTTCATGGGGCGCAAGTATGATGATCCCGAGGTCGTGCGCGATCGCGGCCTCGTTCCCTATAAGGTGATCCGTGCCAGCAACGGCGACGCCTGGGTTGAGGTCCAGGGACGGCAGTATAGCCCGCCGGAGATCTCGGCCATGATCCTGCAGAAGCTCAAGACCGATGCGGAAGCCTATCTAGGCGAGCGCGTGACGCAGGCGGTCATCACCGTGCCGGCCTACTTCAATGATGCCCAGCGTCAGGCGACGCGCGACGCGGGACGCATCGCTGGCCTGGAGGTTCTGCGCATTATCAATGAGCCGACGGCGGCCTCACTGGCCTACGGCCTGGATAAGAAGAAGGATGAGCGTATCGCCGTCTACGATCTGGGTGGGGGGACCTTCGATATCTCGCTGCTGGAGCTTGGCGAGGGCGTCTTCGAAGTCAAAAGCACCAATGGAGATACCCATCTGGGAGGCGATGACTTCGATCAGCGCATCATTAACTGGATGGCTGAGGAGTTCCAGAAGGAACATGGCATCGATCTGCGCCAGGACCGTATGGCCCTGCAGCGCTTGAAGGAGGCTGCTGAGCGCGCCAAGAAGGAGCTGTCCAGCTCGCTGCAGACGGAGATCAATCTGCCCTTCATTACTGCCGATGCCAGTGGCCCCAAGCATCTGATGGTGACCCTGACACGCGCCAAGCTGGAGCAGCTGGTGGAGGACCTGATTGAGCGCTCGCGCGGGCCGGTAATGCAGGCCCTGGCCGATGCTGGCGTGCGCCCTAGCGATATCCAGGAGGTGGTCCTGGTTGGTGGCCAGACGCGTATGCCTGCTGTTCAGGCGCTGGTGCGCCGGATCTTTGATCGCGAACCACACCGTGGGGTCAATCCCGATGAGGTGGTGGCTGTAGGGGCCGCCATCCAGGCCGCCGTTTTGACCGGCGATATTAAGGACGTGTTGTTGCTCGATGTCACTCCGCTCTCGCTGGGCATCGAGACTATGGGCGGCATCTTTACCCGCTTGATCGAGCGCAATACGACTATTCCAACGCGCAAGAGCCAGATCTTCTCTACCGCCAGCGACAATCAGCCGAGCGTCGAAATTAACGTGCTGCAGGGTGAGCGTGAGTTTGCCAAAGATAACCGCTCGCTGGGGAGCTTCATCCTCGATGGTATTCCTCCTGCTCCTCGTGGCGTGCCACAGATCGAGGTGACTTTCGATATCGATGCCAATGGCATTGTCAATGTCTCGGCTCGCGATAAAGGCACCGGGCGCCAGCAGAAGATTACGATTATGCCCTCCAGTGGCCTCTCTCAAGAGCAGATCGAACGTATGATTCGCGAGGCCGAGGAGCACGCGGCGGAGGATCGCCGGCGCAAGCAGGAGGTCGAAGAGCGTAACCAGGCCGATAGCGCCGCCTATCGCGCTGAGAAAAGCCTGGCCGACCTGGGCGAGAAGCTCTCTCCTGAGCAGCGCAGCGAGCTGGAGACGAAAATCGCTGAGGTACGCGCTGCTTTGGCGGGTGACGATATCTCGCGCATCAAGGCTGCACGCGAGGCGCTCGAACAGAGCTTCTATCGTGTCAGTGAAGCCCTCTATCGTCAGGCGGAGAGCACCGATGGCTCTTCCTCTACCTCTACTACGACGAGCGATGGGGATGGCCAGTCGCAGGGAACAACGCAGGACGATACGATCGAGGGCGAGTACAAGGAAATGTAGTTCTCTGACGTTAAAAGGACCTGTCGATGCCTGCTGGTAAACGAGATTACTACGAAGTTCTGGGTGTATCGCGCCACGCAAGCGAGGAGGAGATTAAGAAAGCGTTCCGCCGCCTTGCCAAGCAGTATCACCCGGACGCCAATAAGGAGCCAGGCGCTGAAGCACGCTTCATCGAGATTAATGAGGCGTACGAGGTCCTGAGCGATCCGCAGAAACGCGCGGCCTACGATCGCTATGGCCATGCCGGAGTCGGCAATGGCAGCGGAGCTGGTTTTGGCGGGTTCGGCGGTTTCAGCGACTTCGGCTCATTTACGACGCTCAACGACATCTTCGAGACCTTCTTCGCTGGAGCGGCAGGTTCGCAGCGCCGAACGGGACCGCAGCGGGGCGCTGATATTCGCTATGAGCTGACGATTACCTTCGAAGAGGCCGTTTTCGGCTGTCAGAAGGAGATCGAGCTGCCTCGCTGGGAGACTTGCCCTCATTGCCACGGGAGCGGCGCTCAGCCAGGTACTTCGACAACTCGCTGCTCCTCCTGCGGCGGTACTGGCGAGATTCGACGCGTGCAGCAGTCGATCTTTGGCCAGTTTGTCAATGTGACCGTCTGTGAGCGTTGCCGCGGCGAGGGGCGGGTGATTACAACACCTTGCGAGAAGTGTCGTGGCCAGGGACGCGTGCGCAATAATCGCCGCGTGGTGGTCAATATCCCTGCTGGCGTTGACGATGGGATCAATGTGCGCGTGACTGGTGAGGGCGAGGTCAGTGCCCGCGGCGGTACGCCTGGCAACCTCTATGTGATTCTGACCGTTAAGCCCCACCCCTTCTTTAAGCGCCAGGGCAATGATATCATCTACGAGCTGCCGATCAGCTTTACGCAGGCGGCTCTCGGCGACGAGGTCGAGGTGCCGACGATCGATGGCAAGACGGCGACTCTCAAGATCCCACCTGGCACGCAGAGCGGTCGCTCTTTCCGCCTGAAGGGCCTGGGCGTCCCGGTGGTTCATAGTAGTGCGCGTGGCGATCAGCATGTGATCGTGAAGGTGGTTACTCCTACGAACCTGACGCCCGAGATGCGTCGCCTCCTCGAAGAGTTTGCTCGCCTGGAGCGTGAGCAGAGCGAGCAGAACGATAAGAATATCTTTCGCAATCTCTTCGAGAAGACGAAGGACGTCTTTCAGTGATCCTCGACGTGGCGCTTGCGCTCGAAGGTCGTCGTCAGCAGGCCAGGGAGGAGAGGGCGGGGTAGATCCTCCTCTCTGCCCTCCCTTCCAATGGGCCTCTGAGGCCAAGCTGGCCGGATTTACAGTGAAGAGAGCGCGGCAAGGGCCTGGGGTGCGTTTGTCTCTCTCTCCGGGGCCGGTGTGGCGCAAGGAGCAAACTCGGCCAGCACAGGCAGGTGATCACTGGCCTGGGACCCTTTGATTCCGTTGCCTTCCTGTACAACCTGGCAGGCGCGTAACCGCGGCGCCAGCTCGGGGCTGGCAAAGATGAAGTCGATTCTTCCTGCGGGCATGAGAGCTGGACAGGTGAAGCCCGGCTCGTGGGGGTGCAGGTGGCGGAAGCAGTCGAGGTAGCCCGCGCGCTGCAGCAGAGAGATGCTCTTGCGCGGCACATAAAGGCCGGCCAGAGCATCGATGAACCAGAGTGCTGGCCGATTGCGCGAGAGGTGCGCAAGGAGGGGTTGCAGAGGACGCAGGCGATCGGGCAGCACATAGGCAAGGTGAGGATGGCCATCGCGCTCGTGGCTCTCTCCTCCGGGCAGGGTCTGATCCAGGTAAAGCACATAGCGCAGTAGCGCGCTGGCTCGCAGCGGTTCGCCCGGCGCTAGCGCATTGAAGTCCCCCATGAGTAGATGAGGCTGGCCACGCGCGGCGGTCATGATATCCAGGATTGCCTCAATCTCATGCTGCCGCAGGTGCTCTGCGGCCCTCCCCTTGTGAAAGCTGGCAATCAGGTGGGCCACAAAGACGGTCAGCTCGTTCCCATCCTCCTCGCGCACATGCACCTCTAATACCGGACGAGTCAGCACCCCTGGCCGTACATGAACCCGGCTGGCAAGGACTGGTAACCTGGTGAGGCAGGCCACCTGAAACTCATCGCCCGCCGCCGGATGGTCTCCCCGAATCAAGGTCATCTCCAGACGCTCTGCCAGTTCCTCTACGACAGCTTTCTCTGTCTTCCTGCGTGGATTCAGCCCCTCGGGTAGCCCAACAATATCAGGCTGGACGGCGCTGATCAGGCGCGCCAGTGGCTCTGTACGCCGATCCTCTCCAGGACAGGGAGTCAGGCCACCGGCCAGAATATTATATGAGAGTATGCGTGTCATCTTCGTCAGTTACGGTGCTCTTTGCGCTTTGCGGAACCTGCAAAGCAGTGATGAAATGGTTCGCCCGTCACCATCCTTCCTGTGCTCCCCGCCGGCGAACGATAGCGGAGGCGCACAGGTGGTGATCATGCTCTGCTCTCAGCCGCACGATCACCCGCAATTTAAAACGGTTTGACCGGGGCGAAAAGCACGGTTTGCTTCTGACTGTCTCCTGTATGCTTCCCTCTGCTGAGTGGCGGGCGAACGGACTTGCGGCAGTGAGGAGATGATAAACAGGGGAGGGGAAAGGGTGCTCATCAACTTAGGGAGAGCACTGCACCGCCGATGCAGCAAGAAGAGAGGGCGTAAGTAAAACGCCAAAGGGAGCAAGCCCGCCGTTGCGGCTGCTCGCTCCCCTTGTAGTGAGTGCTGGCTGGTAGGATGCGCTTTTCAGTGCCAGGTTACGCGCTCCAGCAAGTAGGCTGGCAGCTCCTCGATGGCCACACGCACCTGAGTCATCGTATCGCGGTCACGCACCGTTACCGTCTTATCCTCCAGGGACTGGAAATCGACGGTGACGCAGTAAGGCGTACCGATCTCATCCTGGCGCCGATAGAGGCGCCCGATGCTGCCCGTATCATCATATTGAGCCACCATCAACCGGCGCAGGCGCTCGTAGATCCCGCGGGCCAGCTGCACCAGCTCCTCGTTGTTGCGCTTCAGTGGGAAGACGGCCACCTTTACCGGGGCGAGCATCGGGTGCAGATGGAGCACGGTGCGCGTTTCGCCGCTCTTGCCCTGTGGATCAGGCTGCTCCTCATAGGCATCCAGCAGCAGGTAGAGGAAGGTGCGATCGACGCCACCGGAGGTCTCCACGATCCAGGGGATGTAGCGCTCCTTGGTCACCTCGTCGACGTAGCTCAGGTCCTCGCCGCTATACTGGCTGTGGCGCGAGAGATCCCAATCCTGGCGCCAGTGGATGCCCTCCCACTCCTGCCAGCCGAGGATCGTCTGATACTCGATGTCGAAAGCCTGGCGGGCGTAGTGGGCCAGCTCATCGGGGCCATGTTCGCGCAGGCGTAGACGATCCTTGTGGTTGATCAGCCCGCGATACCACTCGAAGCGGCGCTGTTTCCAATAGTCGAACCACTGCTGCATCTCGCTCGGGTGAACGAAGAACTGCAGGTCCCACTGCTCAAACTCGCGCTGGCGGAAGAGAAAGTTACCGGGAGTTACCTCGTTGCGGAAAGCCTTCCCGATCTGGCAGATGCCAAAGGGGATCTTCATGCGTGAAGACTTGACGACGTTCATGAAGTCCAGATAGATATTCTGGCAAGCCTCGCCGCGCAGGTAGGTCTTCACGCGGTCGTCTTCGACCACGCCGAGGTAGGTTTCCATCAACAGGTTAAAGGTTCGTGGCTCCATCAACTCGCCGCCATCGTTGGGGCACTTGCGCTGCTCCAGGTTCTCGGGCGGGAGATGATCGACGCGGAAACGCTTCTTACAGGTCTTGCACTCGACCAGGCGATCAACAAAGTTTTCGACATGGCCGCTGGCCTCCCAGACGCGAGGATGGGTGAGAATAGCACCCTCGATTCCCACGACGTTATCCTGCGTCTGAACCATCGACCACCACCAGTAGCGGCGGATGTTATTGCGCAATTCGACGCCCAGAGGGCCGAAGTCGTAGACGCCCGAGATGCCACCGTAGATTTCCGAGTTAGGGTACACGAAGCCGCGCCGCTTACAGAGCGAGACAATCTTATCAAGGGGAACAAAAGCGGTGTCGCTAGTCTGTTGCTGTTCAAGCTGAGTCATAGGTGAGTGGTCTCCTCCTCTGCAATAAAAATCGCCCCAGGCGTTCACAAACGCCAGGGACGAATATCGCCAATGTAAGCCGCCCGGGGCTGACCTCTCTCAGGCGATATGCGCGGTTCCACCCTGCTTCTTCGCGCTCTTCGTCCCTGCCTGCCGCCACTGTGACGCCTGCTGTCACAGGGCAAGGAAGGGCTGCAGCGCGAAGCCACTCATTGTTGACATACCGGCTCCGAAGCGCCCTTCACCGGTTCTGGATTGCCGGCCTTCCACCAACCGCCGGCTCGCTGTTATCCTCGACCGGTTACTCCTCTTCATCATCGCCGGTCTCGTTGTTCAGTTGGTCTACCTGTCGGTCACTAATTGAATTGCTCTGTTATCAGTCGGGGCTTCTGTGTGTCTGTAGTATAGCAGGGTGCGTCTGTCGGTGCAAGAGGGCAGGACCGGGCCGGCCAGACTCTACCTGCCCGGCGCTCGCCGACATTCACTCCTCTGGCTCTGGCTGCTCAGGGCCGATTTCCTTCCCCGTGGATACCTGGCCCTGCTTGCCCCCTTCCTTCTTTCGTGCTACAATGAAACCATGAAACAAAATGGCTGTGCAGAGTCTCCTGAGCGGAAGAATGTTCTTCGTGTTGAGCAGCACCGTAGTCTGTTTTCTGGTAGCGCGTTAGAGAAAGGTTGAAATGGGCAAGAGAAACGTGGAGGTTGATCCTGAGATTCAAGAAGAGATAGAGGCATTTGCAAGTCGGTATCCATTTCCTCTTGACACCTTTCAGAAAGAAGCTATAGCACACCTCGCGCAGGGACGATCGGTGCTGGTGGCGGCTCCGACGGGAACGGGGAAAACGCTGGTGGCCGAGTATGCCATCTGGAAAGCCTGGCAGCAAGGTGCGCGCGTCATCTACACCACCCCCTTGAAGGCGCTCTCGAATCAGAAGTTCCGCGATTTACGTGCCATCTATGGGTCGGAGGCGGTCGGTCTCGTCACTGGGGACATTGTGGAGCGGAGTCGGGCGGCAATTGTTATTATGACGACCGAAGTCTATCGCAACATGCTCCTGGAAGAGGGAGCAGAGGACGGCCCTTCTTCTCTGGCCGATGTAGCCTATGTCGTCTTTGATGAGCTGCATTATCTCAGCGATCCTGAGCGTGGCCCCGTCTGGGAAGAGGCCATCATCTGCTCGCCCCCCCATGTACAGCTTGTCGGCCTCTCGGCGACGGTCAGCAATGCCCAGGAGCTGGCCGATTGGATCAGCCGCGTGCACCGTCCTGTGGCCCTGGTTATACACCAAGAGCGAGCTGTGCCTCTGGAGCATTACTACTTTCTCGATGGCAAGTTGCATCTCGTCCAGGACGCTGCGGGACGGCGTGTAGAGCGCTTCCCCAATGTTGGGGGTGAGGCACGTCTGGCGCGGCGCTATGCTTTCATGCGGGATTGGGAGGGAGCTGAGGAGGAGAAGGAGCAAGAGGAGAAGGCCGCTTCTGGGACGGCTACTAGCGAGAGGCCAGGGGCTACCTCCGTGGCCACGGCGACCGAAGCCGCGATCTCTGACCGAGATCAGGAAAAAGCTCGCTCTAAGCAGAAGCGGGCACGTCCGCCGTTCCGACGGGCCCCCGAGCCTGGCGAGGTTTTAACAGCCCTCCGCGATGCTGATCTCCTGCCGTGTCTCTACTTTCTCCCGGGGCGGCGAGCCGTCGAGGAGGCAGCGATGAGCGCAGCGCGCCATCTCTTTACCACGCCGCAGGAGCAGGAACGCATCCATGAGGAGATTAAAGTCTGGCTGGAGCAGCTGCCGCCCGAGGACCGTAATTTGCAGCAGGTGCATGCGCTTGTCAACCTCTTGCCCCGCGGTTTAGCTTTTCACCACGCCGGTCTCCTGCCGGGTCTGAAGGTGTTGGTGGAGACCCTCTTTGCTCAGGGCCATCTGCGGGCGGTCTTTGCCACCGATACTCTGGCTCTGGGCATCAATATGCCAGCTCGCTCCGTGGTAGTGGGAAGCCTGAGCAAGTTTGACGGCGTAGAGATGCGTCTCCTGACCCCGAACGAGTACCGCCAGCTGACCGGGCGAGCTGGCAGACGTGGCATGGATGTGCATGGAGCGGCGGTCATCCCGTACTCCCCCTGGGAGCCGTTTGAGGAGGCCTTTGCCCGCATCACGGATGAGCTTCATCCGGTCTACAGCTCTTTCGTGATTCGTTACAATTCGATTCTCAACCTCTGGCGCGAGGGAGATATCGAGCATCTGCGGCGCATCTGCGCCTCTAGTCTGCGCGAATATCAGCGCTATCGGGCCTGGGAGGAGCAGGGATTGCGCTTCATTCAACAGGTAGAGCGCCAGCTCCGTAAGGGGCGCAAGGTCAGCGCCAGAAAGCTCAAGGCTGCGGAAGAGATGGCGCGCTCCCTGGAGCGCAGTCAGCGGCGGCGTGGTCAGCTCCAGCTGAGTCGTGAAGGGAAGGAAGAGCTGGAGGGCACGGTCTTTATGCTGCGCGCCTTGGGTTATATTGGGCACGATGACCGTCTGACCCTGCGCGGGCGCCTGCTGCGCAGTATCTTCCATCCGGCGGGCATCCTCATTGTCGAGCTGATCATGGATGGCATCCTGGATGAGCTGACGCCTGCCGAACTGGCGGAGGTCTGTAGCTGGTTCACCTTTGACAACGACCGGCGCCTCTACAATCGCCATGTGCTCAACTCGCGGCTGAAGGAGGTGCGGCGCGAACTTAAGCAGGTCGAGAAACGGGTCTGTGAGATGGAGGAGATGGCCGGGCTATCGCTAACGCCGCGCATCGTTCCCGAGTTTCACGGCGTGGCCCTCTCCTGGGCACGCGGAATGTCTCTCAACGGACTCTTGCGGCGCATCGATCTGGCCGAGGGCGATATCCTGATGTTACTCAATCAGACCATCGACCTGTTGCAGCAGGTGCAGGGAGCGATTGGCCAGCTGCTGGATGCACGCGATCTCTGGTCTGCAGTGCTGAGCTGGCCTAACGACGGCGCTGGCCTCAGCCGCAATACCCTTAAGCAGGTGCGGCGTCAGCTTGCCGAGCTGCAAGAGCAACACGAGCGTCTCTCTCGTCTGCGTCCCTTGTTCGCCCAGGCCAGCGCCTTGCTGATGCGGGGCATCATCCTGCAAAGTCGCACGGTCCCCTCGATGGTAGCACGCATCAATGGGGAAGAGCTGCCGCTGGATGCCGAGGAGGATAGCGATCCTCACGAGGCTCTTCAGGATCTGATCGAAGAGGCTTAGACAAGAGCAGGCGACGGATAGACACAGCCGGGTGCAGCCCTGTTATGAACGCTCTTGCCGCGGGCAGGTGGGTGGCGCGACGGATAGTCAGAATGAGCCAGGCGGCCAGGCGTCTCCGCAGCTCTGTTCAGGGCTATACACCGGCTCTCTGTTGAAGAAGGCGCAGGCCCATAGTCGCTACGGCGGTCGGGCGCGCCCACCTATTCTTTCTCGTAGGTACCTGTTGGCTATTGACTTTTAGCAAAGTAAAGTGTATAAATATATGACGATTTGAAATGGGTTTGCTCGGCAAGTTTGTGGACAAAGGGTCTGGCTCCATCATGTCTTTGATCG
>NZ_JADGIA010000278.1 GCF_019683635.1 Thermogemmatispora sp.
CCCTATGACCCTACTGTGGCCGCTACTCCACCCCAGGGGACTCCCCTTCCTCCCCCTCCGCCGCCGGCTACTCACTACGGCCCCCAGGGAGGTTCTTCCTATGGCTCGCCAAACATACCTACCGATCCCTACAGCTCTCCCCCTGTCGGGCCCTATGCACCCAGCGGCCCAGGCCCCTACGGCCCACCTCCTACCCCACCACGCAAGAGCAACCTTGGCAAGGTGCTGCTCATCGTCGGCGCGGTGCTGCTGGTCATCGTCGCTGCCTGCTGTGGCACTTTCTTCATTATAGCCCGTAATGCTTCTAATAATGTAGTTAGTAGCCTTAACGCGACTGCAACCGCTATCGCTGCTACAGCTTCGGCAGAGGAGAGCACAGCCAGTAGCTCGCTGACCCCAACAACCACCGTGGCTCCTACCACCTCTAACCAGCAAGGTCCCTCACCATCCGGTTCGCCCATTGCTCCCTCGGCCAGCGCCATCGTCACTAAAGTACAGATGGCCGATCAGGTGAACGATGTGACGCCAACCCATCTAGCCTCAACCTTTAAAACGCACCAAACCATTTATGCAACTTTCCAAATAAAGAGTGGCAACAGCGGCTATATGGTGGCCAAATGGTATCTTAATGATGTACATGCCTTTGATAATAAAATATTGCAAGTGAAATCAAGCTACGACGCAGGCTACTTCGCCGGCTATTACAACCTGGCCGGTCAGGGAGCAGTCGAGATCTACTGGTGCACGACCTCTGACTGCAGCGACGCTCAACTCGCCCAGGTGGCCACCTTCACTGTCGAGGAGAGCAGCTAGCTCTGGCACTGAAGGGCATGGGCCGCTACTCCGATCGATCTGCCAAGTGGAGTAGCGCATCCCACGCCCGTGAGACTCGCAGCTCTCGCCGCTCTGTCCGGCCAATCAGTGGCAGCGGAGGAGCGTACGCTCACGGCGCCGCTCCTCCGCCTGAGCCTGGAGAGGAGGATGGCTAGTCGTTGGATAGGCCTTCGCCGACAAAAGGAGCCAGGGCGGCCCTCAGCTGGGCGAGTTCCTGCTCGTCCAGAGGCAAGACCGGCGAGCGTGGCAGGCCTCCATAGCCTCTGAGAAGCTGCAGGGCGGCCTTAAGCCCGGCTACACTATAGGTTGTGGTCAGTAGGGTATTGAGTGCTACCAGGCGCGCTTGTAGGCGGCGCGCTTCTTCGAGACAGCCGGAAGCGAAAAGAGTCTGGACACGACAAACCTGCTGTGGCAGAACGTTGGCCAGGGCAGGTACTCCTCCCCGCGCTCCGACCGCCAGCGCCGGTAGCAGGAAGCCAGCGCTGCCAGCTAGCACAGCGAAATCGGGGCGGCTGGCATCCAGCTGGCCAACGATCTGAGCCAGCTTGGCAATATTGCCAGCGCTATCTTTGAGGCCGATGATATTGGGATGCTCCTCGGCCAGACGGCAAATCAGCGACGCCTCCATATCCAGACCTGCCGTATTGGCCGGCATATTGTAAATCACGACGGGCAGGGGAGAATAGTTAGCGACTGCCCGATAATGCGCCAGCAGCGCCGCTCCAGTCATCCGCCCTCGGAAATAGAAGGGAGGTAGCACCAGCACAGCATCGGCCCCCGCCCGAGCCGCTCGCTCACAGCCAGCGATGGTAGCCCGCGTTGACTGCTCACCACAGCCGGCGAGCAACTGGAGCCGGGAATGTGTCATCTCTTTTGGGTGGGCCAGCTGGTCAATGACTTGACGTGCCGTGCGAATGACCAGTTCGCGCTCCTCGCTGGCCAAATGGGGCGCTTCTCCGTTCGAGCCAAGGACCACATAACCGGCGATATCGCTCTCGGCCAGCCAGCGAAGGTGGTTCTCCAGCGTCGCCAGGTCAAGCTCCTCGTCAGGAGTGAAAAACGTCGGAACCGGTGGATAAATCCCCTCTAAAGGCAAGGCAGACATGTCTCTTCTTTCCCTCTGCTAGGCCATACACTTCTGGCCGAATCCCTTGGGCGGCGGGGAGGAAGAAGCCCGGAGCGCACGGCGACCAGCGCCAGGCCGGCCTCCCTCCCTTAATGGATGAGAGTGGTCAGAGCCATGAAGCTCAGTGCCGCAACCACTGCGAGAAGGAAGACCAGCGCCAGAAGAAAAGAGAGACCACGCCGTCGCGCTGCCGCTGCGCGCTCCCGCTCAAGACGCGCATCCTCAGCAGGACACCAGTGAGGGCGCGCGCAATAAGGGCAGAGCGGAAAAAGCTCGTAGGGTTGACAGAGCCTGCCCCCACCGTAGCGATAGCCGCCGATCTCATAGCGAATCTGCTCACTCTCGAAGACAGCCCGACAGTGAACACAGCGCAACAGCAGATATTCCGCCCAGTCATAAGCCTGACAACGAGGACAGGCCACCCTCTGAGCTGGAGCCGATACTACTCCCGTGGGAGCAGACCAGCGATGGTGGCAGCGATGACAGTAGCAAACATCACCCTCTGGTGCCCCCACAGCCGTCGAGAGGCGCAAGTGGATCACTCCATCTTTGCGAGCCTGGCCACCGCTGACGCTGCCGCGCAGCAGCCCCTGCTCTCTCAAGGTGGCCGCCTGCTCAGCGTCGAGACTATAGATGATCTGGCCTAGATAGATGGTCGCCGGGCCATCCAGCGCGGGGAAATCATAATAGCGTTGGCGATCGCGACGGGCCTGCGGGGAAACCTCAGCTTTAGCCGCTTTAGCAGAGCTGGGGCCCTCATCCCCCGCATGTGGGGAGTGATCGGCTCTTGCCAGGCCAAGCTGTTGCCGGCGACGCTCATCGTAGGCTCGTCTTAGTTCAGCATCGCTGAGCGTCTGATAGGCCTCCAGAATCAGACGCATGCGCTCCTCAGCATCCTCGCCCTTATAGACATCAGGATGATAGCGAAGCGCCAACTTTTTGAAAGCAGCCTTGATCTCAGCGGGAGAGGCGCCGGCCTCTATCCCCAACACAGCATAGTAGTCGACAAAAGAACTCATCGGGTGCCCATCTCAGCATCCAGCTCGTGGAGCATGCCGCCCGGTTTTTTACTAACGGTACGTATGATACCACAGAGAAGATACGCATGAGCCATGCCTTTGTTTCAGTTCCAGGAGGCCGACCTGGCCCAGCGAGGATCTGAGCGCAGTTGCGTCCAACGAGCATCAGCCGTGGCAGGGGCAATCAAGCCGGTCTTCATGCTGCTTCAGGTGGCACCGGACCCAGCGACGCAAAGAGATAGCAGGCAAGGAGCTGGAGGAGAATCCAGCCCTGGTCAGGTGACAGGCTGCCTTCAGAAGTGCTCGTCACCGGTGTTCCACATCGGCTTCCTGGGATCGTCGGGCGAAAACTGCGAGAGAGGGGACGAGATTCCCCGCGGGCGTCCCTCATCCTCGCGCAGCTGCTGAAGGGCCAGCACGGCCTCTCGCAAGCGTCTGTTCTCCTCGCGCAGCTGATAGAGGCCCTGCTTCATCTTCTGTAGTTCAGCAGAGTCTTGATGCAAGCGTTGCATGCGAGCTAGCAAGTTATTGAGTGAACCAGAGATCTGCCAGAGTACATTGTCGCCTGTTAGCGGAACGCGAGCGCTGTAGTCACCATTGGCCACCCGGGTATGGGTCTCCACGATTTTCTGAATACTGTTTTCCAGCTGCTCCTTCTGCCGGGCAGCGGCCTCAGCCTGCAAAGCCAGGTCATGCTCCAGACGAGCAATCTCTTCCGCGCGGTCAGCACGTGCCAGAGCGTGTACTGTGCTGCTAACCCAGACATAGGCCACGACTGAGATGATCATCTGGCTGATGAGGATAGGGCTGATGATGCCGGTGAAGTTGATTTGAAGCATACCCATCAGCTCGGGCGTTTGGGGGAGCTGAGTCAGAGCAAAGAAGGTAAAGAGACAGTCGATCAGAGCGACTACGAAAACCCACCAGGGGGCCAGGAAAGAGACTGCACAGACCAATGGGAGGATCAGCATGCCAAAAACTGGCAGATCCATCATGTTAATGCCGCCAGGGGTGGTTACAATATCGGCGATAGGGAAGAACATAAAGGTCAAAACCACAACGAAGCCGGCAGCATTGACAAAGCCAAGACGATTCAAGATCGTCGCGATAACCAGCATAAAGAAACAGACGATGACGATGGGCACCAGGTAGAAATTGGTGCCGAGAAAGCCGGCAGGAAGAGCCACAATGAGCAGGAGGTAAAGGGCAGGCAGGATCTGACTGCCAGTCCGCCCGCGCCGGAAGAGTTCGCGACGTTGGAAGGAGGCCGAGGCTGGCGGCACCGCGGGGGAGGCCAGCCGGTACCACCAACGCAGCCAGCGGTTCTCACGGTGGTCGGAGGCCAGATAACTGGGCACTTCCGCATCAGTACTCTGGGTATCGAGATCAGCAATGGTGATCCTTTTCATAGGGAAGCCTTTCCTTCCTTGTTTTCGCAAGACAGGTAGAACTGAATAGCTGGGCAACCAGCCAGGAAATATGCATTGGGAAAGAAAAGCGCATTAGACACCTTTCTCCCAGAAAGCTCTCTCTGCTTAGGAAGCTGCGCCTTTGTGCCTGGCAGTGTCAGCTCAGCTGATCGCGAAACCTCCCTCTCACGGCGCTACATGCGGATCACGCCGATCGCCTGGAGATCGCGCAGAACAGCACGCACCGCCTCGGGAGAGGTCGAGAGAATCTCAGCGATTTTCTCGACAGAACGGGTTCCGTCAGCCAGAGCAAAGACCATGCGATGCATGCGCGACCAGCCAACCATCTGCCACTGTTCTAGATGCAGCAGGCGCTGCGGGAAAGCTAAGGGCCCTGTGGGCGTGTTTCTCACCTGCCCAGGCACAGCCTGCGACTCAATGGGAACTTCCTCTTGAGGGATAAAAGTCCAGTCGAGCTTTCCCAGGCGTGCAAGCTTTGGCGAAGCATCTTCCTCTTTCAGGCGCCGCCCACTCTTGCCGACGAAGAAGCAGGAAACAATCTGCCCTGCACGTAGAATGATCTCAACACGGCATGGCTCCGGCATCCCCGGGACTCCCAAGGGGAGATCGGCATAGAGGAGTCCGGTTTTGCGATGTTCGCGCATGACCTGTTTCATTGTCTCAAAGTCCAGGCGATACATCGATCAAGGCTCTTCCTGTTGCAAACAAGGAGCCAGGAGCCTGGCACAATCAGGCTCCTGACCTTCTTCGATTCACAGAGCTCCACAATTCGGGGAAAGACGGTAACCGCTTCCTGGTGCTGCTTATAGGGTTCTTCCCACAGAGCCGACTCCTCGCTTAGTTATTTTAACAGATGATGCCATCCTCAAATATTAAGAT
>NZ_JADGIA010000067.1 GCF_019683635.1 Thermogemmatispora sp.
CACGCTCTTCAGGACCCAGGAAGCGACCTTTTTGGACAAGGGGCAGGCGGTGGCGATCACGGTCGATGGTTCGCAGGGCGCCCGTCTCTTGCCGGCCAATGGCACGCTGCTACAGCTGATGGAGAACGATGATCCGGGTCCGGTGATGGTCAACGGCAAGCTGGTCAACGCCGGCGTCTATACGGAGCCGAGCGGCTTACCGGTCAAGGACAGCAGCTTCGATGTGACGGCGGTCCATAGCAGCGATGCTGTGGCCACCTTCTCGCAGATCGCTCTCACGGGCAATTTCTTCAATGGCATGCGGGGCGACATGAATATGGTGCTGACCCTCAATAAGGCCCGCCTGACCGGGGTGATTTCGGCTTCGCTGGCGCGCCATGCCGTGAGCACGATCACCTCAGCCAACTATCAGCAGTTGGGCGAAGTGAGCAATACGCCCTCGCCAGTTATTAACAATGGGGTGATTGTGACGCTCAACGCGGGATCACGCTGGACGGTCACCGGGACCAGCTATCTGAGCAAACTGGTGCTTGCTCCGGGCGCGACCCTGACGGCGCCGCCGGGCTACACACTCACCCTGACAGTCGATGGGGTTGCGAGGCCCATTGTCGCCGGCCAGAGCTACAGTGGCAACATTGTGCTGACGGTGCACTCATGATGTGGGATGCAGAGGCCGGTGAGGGTGGAAGGCTGCCCTCGCGGCTCTCGCCCCTGGGACTGAGGGGGGCCGCTCCTGCCTGAGATCAGGTGCGAGGAACAGGGGCCTGCCGGAAGGGGATGGATCACCTGCGATCGCTTCCGGCAGGCTCTCGGCTGTGCTGGACGGCCCTAGGCGTTGCCTGGCTGGCCTTGCGATGGAGGGGAGGCGCTGGCGGGAGGCGTTGGCGTCAGCGAGGCGCCGCAATTGCCACAGAAGCGGGCCGCGACGACGCGCTCGTGACAACTGTCGCAGGTTACCTGCTCGGGCGCTCCGGTGCTGCTGGCCGGGCCGGCTGCCAGGGTGGCGCCGCAGAGATGGCAGTGCTGGGCCGCTTCGTCGTTGAGGGCTCCGCAGCGCGCGCAGTAGAGGCCGTGCAGGGTGCTGGTGCTGACGCGCGTAGCCTGGGCCTGGAGGCAGTAGGTTTCGATGGCTTGCCAGACGTCCTGGTAGAAGCTAAAGTTTCCAATGCCGCGGATCAACGGGAAGATCAAGAGTGGCGGGAAGAACAAGGCGCTCCAGAGCATCCCTGTGAGCGAGCCTTCTAACCAGTGACTCTGGCCGACACTGACGCTGATACCATCGGGTAGGCGCGAGATGCTGACGCCGAGAGCGGTACGCAGGCGTCCACTCCAGGGACGCGCCTGCGCGATCTGGACCAGAACGTGATCCCCCTGCCCAATCTTCTGGGCGATAGTGCTGAGCGTGCTACCTCCCCAGCCGAGATAGCTGTAGTTTTGGCCAAAGGTCTGGACGAGGTAGTCGGCCAGACCGTCCGGGGAAAGGCTGCCGTGATAGATGCGCTGTTCCATGTGCGAGCCTCCTCCTTTGCTAACAGTCAGATCGGGACACGCCCTTAAAGGGAAACAAACAGGCTGATCAACGCTGAGAGACCCGGCTTCCGTAGCTGGGCGGCCTCGGGCGGTCTTCACCACTGGCCGCCCGCAAGAAAGGGAGTCGAGAGGAGCACGAAAGAGCATGAAGTAGGTTTGGATAGGCGGAGAGAAGCAGAGAGAAGCAGCCCACTGCTGTGCAGCACTGACAGAGACTGCCAGGTCGCTGACGTGAACATCGCTGGTCCTCCTTGGACACCGAGCTAAGCAGTGCGGCCCGCGCGCGGCCCTGGCGGGTAGCACCCGTAGCACTCTGCCAGTCCGCCCGGCTGCTGGGCTGCCACATGGTTGTCTCAGACGCTGGGCAGTCTTTCCTGTTTTGCTCCTGAGTCTCTCCTGACTAGAGATGCCAGCCTGCTTCTATGGTAGCAGAAAATGCGTGATAAATCAATTGTTCTCCTACTGGGTGCCATACTGCCCTGGTGAAGTCGCGTGACGAGCCTTCCCGGAAGCTTGCTCCTGCGGCGTTGGGCGAAATATAACTGAGCCTTAACAACTCCTGCCTGATCTATTAACCTCCTCTTAGCATAGCCGCCCTACCATGAAGAAGCGTGAAGAGAGCAAGCGTACGGAGAGACTGGGCCTGCGCTCTGTGCTCCGCCTCGGGCCTGCCTGCCGTTGACCTGCTGTCTCGCCGTTTGTCCATCTGCTGGATGCGCTTGCTTTTGCCTGTTCTAATGAGAAGTAGGGATTGCTGCTTCAAAAGAAGAATTAGCATGCTGAACCAGCAGTTCTTCTCACGTGACCGTGTAGCCTTATTCTCCGTGCATGCCAACGATCAGGAGGTAGCCTTTTGATGCGCCCTAGACGTAGCCAGGACCGGGAACTGCTCCTGTTGAATGACATCTTAAGCCAGCAGAGCCGCCGTCGCTTTCTGCAGCGGGTGGGCCTGGCTGGCTTCTCGGCCAGTGCTCTGGCGGCCATGCTTGAAGCCTGTGGAAGCACGAGCAGTGGCAGCAGTGCTACCAGTGCCAGTGTCGACATGGCCGGTCCCATCAAGATGGAGACACTTATTGCTAATGCCAAAAAAGAGGGTCAGCTGCAGGCTGTGGGCATCCCGCCCGAGTGGGCTGACTACAAGGACATTCTGGCCGGCTACACCAGCCATTATGGTCTGCCCATCTCCTACAAAGCCGAAGCCGAATACTCCTCAGCTCAGGAACTGGAGGTCTTCAAGAACTCGAAGACACGCGCCCACGGTGACATTGGTGATGTCGGCTTCAAGTTCGGCCCTCTGGCTGTTCAGCAAGGTCTGGTTGCTCCCTATAAGCATGCCCACTGGGACGACATCGACGCCAACCTCAAAGATCCCAACGGCTACTGGTGCACCGAGTATTATGGTGCGCAGGCGTTCGTCATCAATACGGACATTGTCAAGAAGCCACCGACCTCTTTCGCCGAGTTGCTGCGCGGCAACTATAAAAATATGGTTGGCATCGATGGCGACCCGCGCCAGGCCAACGATGCCTTTCTGGCCGTCTTTGCCGCCGCCCTGGCCAATGGGGGCAGCCTTGACAATATTCAGCCCGGCATCGATTATTTTGCCCAGCTCAAGAAAAGCGGCAATTTCACGGTCGCTCGCTCCAGCATTGCCAATATTTCGACCGGCGAGGTGGCCATTGCCGTGATGTGGGACTACCTCGGGCTGGGCTTCCGCGATCAGCTGGCTGGCAAGCCCCATCTGGAGGTGATCATTCCCTCCGATGGCTCGATCGCTGGTCCCTATGTTTCGGTGATCAATAAGACGGCGCCCCATCCTTTCGCCGCCCGCCTCTGGATCGAATATATTTTCTCTGACGAAGGCCAGCTCTTCTATCTGAAGGGCTACGCTCATCCGGCCCGCTATCAAAAGCTGGTAGCCGCTGGCAAGGTCCCCCCTGACCTGGCGGCCAAGCTGCCACCTGCTGAGCAATATGCCAATGTGCGCTTCCCGTCACTGGCTCAGCTCAATGCAGCTTCGACCCTGGTCAATAATAACTGGGGCCCACAGGTGCTTGGCTCCTAGCCGGGCGAGGAAGGCAGGAGAGAAGGAAGCGTTCTCGACGGGGCGGGCGCGCTCGTCTGGCCAGTCCGCCTGGTCCTGGTGGGTTGGCCGAAGAGGGCGCTCGGACCTGTGATCGGCTGCTCATCTGATCAGGAGGTGTGCCCATGCTCGTACGGGCGCGAGATGAGAGGGAGGTGCAAACTCAGACCAGCGTTGCCAGCCGAGAGATCGGCGGCCAACCTCAGCGCCGCGTCTGGCGTCTGGCTGGCCTGATTGCCTGGTCGGTGCTCATCCCTTTCTTGCTCTTTTGTGTGCTCTTCGAGCTGCTCCCGGTGATCATCACGATTCAGGGAAGCCTGACGAATGGTGGCACCACGGGGTTGAGTCTGGCTAGCTATCAGCGGCTCTTTGCCCAGGCCAGTAATCTGCGGGCTTTCCAGAACAGTATCGCTCTCTCCCTGGTCACGGCGCTGATCGGGGGGCTAGTCGGCGCTGTAGCGGCCTATGGCCTGGCCAGCCTGCGCCAGGGATGGCTGCGCAATCTGCTGGTCAGCTTCTGCAGCATCGCCGCGAACTTCGCCGGTGTCCCGCTGGCTTTCGCCTTCATCGCGACGCTTGGGGTCACCGGCTTCGTGACGGTGGCTCTGCGCAACTGGCTGCATCTCGATCTCTACACGCTCGGCTTTAGCATCTACCAGTTCTGGGGCCTGGTACTGGTCTATGTCTATTTTCAGCTCCCGCTGATGATCCTGGTGACGCTGCCCGCCTTGAGTGGACTGCGCCCGGAGTGGCGTGAGGCCGCCGTCAATCTAGGGGCCTCGCCAGCGAGTTACTGGTGGCGCGTAGCCCTGCCTATTCTCTTCCCTTCGCTGGTTGCCGGGACCATGCTGCTCTTTGCCAATGCCTTTGGGGCCTTCGCTACGGCCTATGCTCTGGCTCAAGGGAATATCAACCTGGTCCCCATTCTGATTGATTTTCTGGTCAATGGCAACGTGACCGTTGACTTTGGCCTGGGTGACGCCCTTGCCGTTGGCATGATGGTCGTGCTGCTGACCGTGGTTGCGCTCTATACGACGATGCTCAGGCGGGCAAACCGCTGGCTGGGCCGCTAGCGGGCAGAGACGCGCGCAAGGATAAGGAGGAGAGGCATGCAACAACCGATGAGCCACTGGCGCGGACTGCTGGCGGCCAGACTGGCGCTCGGTCTGGTACTGCTCTATTTGCTGATCCCGCTGGCGGCCACCCTGGTCTTTGGTCTCAGCGGCGGTCACGGCTGGGGAGATCTCTCGGCCCTCAGCGCCGTCTTTGGCGATCCTGATTTCTGGCTGACCCTGCTGACCTCGCTGGGGCTGGCGGCGGGAACTACCTTGCTGGTCGTGCTGCTGCTCACCCCCACCGTTTATCAGGTACGGCTGCGACTGCCGCAGGGGCGTTTTCTGCTCGAAGCCCTGGCTCTGCTCCCTTTCGCGGTGCCACCCATTGTGCTCGGGACTGGCCTGCTGCAGGAATATAACGGCGCCGCCGCCAGCAGTCCGTTGGTGGCCCTACTTTCCTTGGGCCTGGTGCCGTTACTGAGCAACGTATTTCCTCTGCTGGACATTCCTCTCTTGCTCGTCTGCGCCTACGTTATTGTGGCGCTGCCGTTTGCCTATCGAGCCATTGACAACAGCCTGCGCGCGGTCGATGTCAGGGGCCTCACAGAGGCAGCGGCCAGCCTGGGGGCGGGTTGGTGGCAGACGCTGCTACAAGTGATTCTGCCCAATATCTGGCCGGGCGTCTTGACTGCTGCCCTGCTGACCTTTTCGACGGTGATGGGTGAGCTGACGCTGGCTAGCCTCTTCAATACCTATACCTTCCCGATTTATCTGAACATGACAGGACAGAATGATCCGCATCGGGCGGCCTTGCTGGCGGTGCTCAGCTTTCTGCTGACGCTCTTCTGTGTCCTGGGCATGGTGCCGGGCAGCCGTCTCCAGGCTGGGGCAGGTCGGGCCGCCCTACCAGGGCAGATCGAGGGGGCGGGACTGCGCTAAGTCGGCTGGTTAGCTAGTGAGCATGGCATAAGGATAACGCGTATGGCTTTTCTAGAACTGCAGGAGCTGACCAAATCCTTTGGAAAAACGCGGGCAGTTGAACGCCTCTCTTTGGAGGTTGAGCGGGGGGAGTTCCTGACGCTCCTGGGGCCGAGTGGTTGTGGCAAGACTACCGCCCTGCGTCTCATCGCTGGTTTTGAGCAACCGGATGCCGGGCGCATCCTGCTTGACCAGGAGGAGATCACTACGCGCCCGGCCAACCGGCGCCCGATGGGCATGGTCTTTCAATCTTACGCTCTCTTCCCGCATATGACCGCTGAGCAGAACATCGCCTTTGGCTTACGACTGAGGCGCCTGCCTTCTGCCCTGATCCGCCAGCGCTGCGAGGAGCTGCTCGCCCTGGTAGGGCTGGCCGAGCGAGCGCGCAGTTATCCGCATCAGCTCTCGGGCGGACAGCAGCAGCGCGTTGCTCTGGCGCGCGCCCTGGCTGTCGAGCCGAAAGTGTTGCTGCTCGATGAGCCGCTCTCGGCGCTGGATGCGGCGGTGCGTGTGACCTTACGCGAGGAGATCCGGCGCATTCAACAACAGCTTGGGATGACCGTCATCTACGTGACCCATGATCAGGAGGAGGCTCTGGCGATCTCCGACCGCATCGCTGTCATGGCCCGCGGTCGCCTTGAGCAGCTTGGGGCGCCCGAGGAGATCTATCGCCGTCCGCGCACGGTCTTTGTGGCGGGCTTTGTCGGGGCCAGTACTCGCCTATCTGCCCGCCTTGAACGCGCGGCAGAAGGCCGCTGCCGCCTTGATGGGATACTCCTGCGTGTTCCGCCTCAGCCAGAGCTGAGCGATGGCTCTGCGGTGCTGCTGGTGGTGCGCCCGGAGCTGGTCACACTGCGCCAGCTCGACGAGGCGAGCAGTGCAGCCGCGGATGGTGGTCCGGGTCAGGAGCAGGAGAATGCGCTTTCGGGTACCGTGGAGCTGCGTACCTTTCTGGGAGCGGTGACGCGCTTCCGCGTGCGCGCCGCTGGCGGTCAGCTCTTCACGGTTGATTTGCCTGGTCTGCAGGCCGGGACCCTGGTTCCCGGTCAGCGTGTGCTGCTCTCTTTCCCGCCTGAAGCCTGTCTGGTTCTGCCGCTTGAGGAAACCGGCTCGGAGGTGGCAGCGCTTCCTGAGTGGCCTCCTGCCGCTGCCGGGCAGCCAGGTCCCGAGCGCGAGCCGCAGCCGGAGCATGCTTGAGCGCGGTCCGTAACTGCCCTGGGTGGCCACTGGCCTGGCTGTCTGCCGCGCTGGGCCTGCTTCCCTGCCCGTGTGCGAGCAGAGACAGAGAAGCGCCCGCTGGAAGAGGGTGGCCATGATGGCGCGACCTCTTCCCAACGGGCGCGGCGGGCCAGGAGGAGCGAGCAGACGAGCGAGCGACAGTGACCCTGGCCCGCGGACACTCACGGTCGCGGCGCTCCGACTGGGGTGCGCCATGCCGGGGGTGCCATCAGGAGTGGGTATAGATGCCGAATTCCCAGAGCGAGTAGCCGTAAGGAGTGCCGCGCGCTGTTCCGTAAAGGCGCACATAGCGCCCCGAACCGCTCACGTCGAAATCGTCGACGCCGCCGGTCCCGCTGGTCGTCGAATAAATCGTTGTCCAGGTGCTGCCATCGTTCGACACCTGGATCTGATAAGCCGAGCCGTAGGCCACCTCCCAGACCAGCTGAATATGGCTAATCTGCGTCACCTGGCCCAGATCGACCATGATCCATTGGGGATCGCTCCAGTCGCTGGCCCAGCGCGTTGACAGGTTGCCATCGGTGGCATTTGACGGTGGATATGGGGCGCCGTTGCCGGTTGTCTGGTAGGACGAGGCTGTAGTGGGCTTGCCAATAGCCACATTGGTCCCGTTGACAGGTGGAGGCACCACCTTGAACGAGCGCGTCTCGATGCCAACATTGCCCTGGCCATCGTAGGCGTACAGATAGACCTTCCAGGTGCCCAGCACCTTGGGCGCCGTCACCGTGAAGGTGCTTGTGCCTGTCTGGCTAAAGATGGCATAGCTCAAGCCCGTACTGCCATCGATGTACTTGCTGCAGAACATGATGTTGTAGCGCAGCAGATTGCCGCCGGGATTACTGACGCTGGCGCTCAAAGTAAACTGGCCGCCGGCTGGCACCGTGTTTGTGCTCACTGTCAGGTTGGAGATCACCGGTGGGGTGCTGCTTGCGGGCGGCGTCTGCCCTGTATAGAGCTGCTGAACTGTGTAGTACGCCAGCCGTTTCCAGCCGCCGGTTTTCAGGTTAAACCAGACGCCACCGAAATCGTTCTCGATGCCATAGTTGAAGAGCGTCGCCCCAAGCGCCACCCCGCTATGGCTGGTAATACAGTTCCAGGCGTTGGCGTAGCCCTGGGCCGACTGCACATCTGTGCTTTCCTGGGGGACGCCATTGGCATCGTTGGGCACCTCCCACTCACCCGGTGGCCCCGATTCGGTCACGATGTAGGGGACCGTATAGCCGCCGTTGATCCAATCCTGCTTGACGTTGCAGACCGCTCCGTAGGAGTTGACCGCGTAGAGATCCAGGTGAGGCGCATTGGCCTTGTAGTACTGCCAGGCGCCGGTCCAGGCGTCGGTCGAGGTTACTGGATGGTTCGGGTCGATGGCGTGAATCGCCTGGGCTATCTGATCGACGAACTGCGCATAGGCGTTGCGCTCCTGCTCCAGTTGGGTGCCCGAAAAGGTGTTCTGGAGGCTGAGCAGCACCTCGTTGCCCACGTCCCACATCAGGACCGCCGGGCTGTTTTTATAGGTGTTGACCAGGCTCTGGATGGCGCTGAGCTGGCTCGCCTTGTAAGCGCTGTCATTCACATAGTCCGCGCTCTGTGAGAGCCAGAAGCCGTTAATAACCTTAATGCCATAGGCTGCGGCGGCGTCGAGCAGCGACTGTGTACTGCTATCGGTTCCCCAGGTGCGGATCGTGTTGACGCCGAGGGCCTGCAGGTCGGGCATATAGGCCAGGGCGGCGGCGTTCGGAGGGCCGAAGGTGACGCCCTTGATCAGGTAGGGCGAGCCGTTGACCTGCAGTTGCCAGTTACCCTGTGTCCCTGTCACTTTGACGACACTGGCTCCGCTCGGCGTTGGCGGCGTCGTCAGAGCCGGCGGCGCTGTGCCCGTTTTCTGGTAGACTGCTACCGAGGCGATGCTCAAGGTGCCGCCCGAGGAGGTGGCGCTTGTGGGCGTTGTGCAGCCGCAAACGGTGTTTGGGAAGGAGCCACCGATGGCCAGATCGAAGATCAGGAAGAAGCTGTGATCGACGGCAGCCTGCCAGGCGCTCACACCGACCTGGCTCTCGCGCACGATCCAGATCTGCTGATTGTCCAGGTACCAACGGATCTGCTCGTCTGAGAGGCTGCGATCGATGATCACTGAGTAGGTGTGATAGCCGCTCTGGCAGCCTGGGCAGGTGGCCAGGCCGCTGGTCAGGCCGTTGTACTCATTGCAAGGGCCGCCTGGGGCGCTGCCGCAGTGCAGCGTTGCGATCTCAGCATTGCGCCCGTTGACATCTTCTAAAATGTCGATCTGACCGACAGCGGGCCAGTTCTGGTAGTTGCCGCGGTACTGGGCGCCCATAGCGCTGAAGGCTGGCCAGTAGCCGAGGCCGTTGGCCGGGTTGGGCTGTTTGATGGAGGCCGTGATTTGTAACATGCCTCCTGCTGGGGCGGCGAAGTCGCTGCGTTTGGTCTCGATGCGCCCTGATGTCCAGCTCCCATTGTTGTTAATAGCGGTGATATTGAGGTGATTGTTGCCGTCGAGATAAACGTTGCTGGTCGAGTTACTCATTGTCTCGACCTCGCCAGTGCCCCAGTTGGCCGCTCCGCCGGGGTAGCCTGTGCCGGTGTCGATGATCCAGTTATCTGCCGAGGGCGAGCTGCCCGCTGGCCCGCTGAAGTTATCGCTCCAGACCAGCGTCCAGCCGCTGCTAGAGGCTGGCAGGACCTCCAGGCCGTTGAGCTGGGCCTGATCGACGACAGAGCTGAACTGGAGGGTGATGGTGCCGCTGGAGGAGGCGGTGGCGGTGAATTCCTTGACGACGGCCTTGTTGGCACCACCGGCGGCGGCGAAGATGTCGAAGTTGGCAAGGACCGTTTGCCCGTTGAGGCTGACATTGAAGACGCGTTTGCCGGAGGCGGTCCAGTAGGTTTCGGCGAAGTGGAGGCGGACGGTGTAGCTGGCGCCCGGGGTTAGCGAGGGAATGGAGTAGGAGAAGTTGCCGAGGCGGGCGGTCTGGTAGACGGCCTGTGGGGCGGGATTGGTGACGCCGGCGGTGCTGATGGAGTTGGAGGAGGAAGAGGTGCCGCCGCCGGAGAAGTCGGTATCGGCGATGAAAGGCGAGGCCGCGGGCCCGCCCGCGTTGATCTGTATGGGGGCAGCGGCCAGCGCTATAGGCGCCCGAGCCAGCAACGCTGCTAGAGCACTCCATGAGCATAGCAGCGTTAAAATCAGCAGCCCGCGAATCAGGTGCGGCAGCGGCGAGGGCGGCGACGACGATGATGGCGATCTCTGTAACCCAGGCTGCCTTGCTACGTTGGGAGTAGGTGCGTCCATGACAACTCCTTTGCTTCTTTGCTGCACAAGTTGGTCGATCGGATGAGATCGCGGTGAAGCGGCAGAGCCGAAAAGCCGGCTCATCTCCCGCTCGGTCTCTCTCCCCGCCTGTCTCCAGGGAGAGAGGAGGCAGTGCGCAGTTCTCCCTCCTTTGTTTTTCGATAGTTTACGAAATCAATATCGGCAGCTTTGTCTTGAATATAGAGAATTCGTGGCTCTCTGTCAAGGGGCGTTGAAAATCCGAGGGCTTCTTTTCGAAAAAAGAGCGCAAGCGTCGAGACTTCTCTCCATCCTCTTGCTTATCTGGGGAGATCTTGCGGGCGTGGATGCCGTTGGGGCTGGCTTTGTCTTGTTATAAGTGTGGGCGGGGTGCTATCATAGCGATCTCCCTGCTCCTCAACCTCACGTCTGCCGCTGGGATGGTTGGCCTGGGAGAGCGAGGGCGCTCTGAGGAACTGGCTGCATGTCGCCTATAAAGGGACCCATCGATCGACCAGGAAAGGGGGGCGCACCTTCTATCAGCAGCGTCAGCCTTGTGGAGAGATCCAATCTCTGGAGATCATTCTCTACGAGAAGCCGCTCCTCTAGGAGCTGCGGTCAGCGGGCCACTCTGCTGAGGAACGGGCGGGACTGCCCGCCCGCGTCGCGCACTGTTGCGGGTCTTGCCTTCATCGCTCCCTTGGGGATGGGAGGGAGCGCGGGCCTCGTTGCCCGGCTCGACTCTCCTGGGTCGCTTCATCCCTGGTGCTGGCGCGGAGGACAGCACGATTGACGTTCCACCAGATGCGTTGGTAGTACCACGCGTGGCATCTCCAACTGCTCACCATTGATGAGGCGCAGCAGCATCGTCGCCGCCGTTCGGCCCAGCTCCAGGCGGGGCGCATGAATAGTCGTCAACGGTGGGTTCATGATCTCGGTATAGGGCAGATTATCGAAGCCCACCACGCTCATTTGCTCGGGGACGGCCAGCCCGCGCTCGTGCAGGGCCCGGTAGACGCCAGCCGCCTGGCGATCGTTGCCGGCGAAGATCGCCGTAGGTGGCTCGGGCAGCTCCAGCAAGCGCAGAGTGGCCTGGTAGCCGCTGGCCTCGGTGAAGTCGCCATCGCACTCCAGCTCTGGCCTCAGCGGTAGCCCTGCGGCATCCAGAGCGGCACGGTAGCCGGCGATGCGCTCGATGGCATCCCTGGCCGGGGAGGTCTTGCCGATGTAGGCAATGCGCTGATGGCCAAGCCGGAGCAGGTAGGTTGTGGCGACAAATCCTCCCTCCCAGCTCGTGATGCGCACCGAGGGCGCCATTGCCTGTAGACCCCCCTGGTTGTGAATCAACACAAATGGCAGGCCCGAGCGCTCAAGCTGCTCGATCGCTCGCTCCGATGGGAGGACTACCAGAATGCCATCGGTCGAGTGGTCGGTGACCGTGGTGATCCAGCGCACCTCTTCCTCCGACTTATAGTCGGTGGCTGTCAATACGAGGCGCAGGCCAGCCTCGCGCAATACCTGGGCCACTCCCTCCAGGATGGGCAGATAGTATTCGTCGTCCAGTCGCGGCAGCAGCAGGTCAACCAGGCCGGTCTTCCCTTTGCGCAGCGCCCGCGCCGCGCGGTTGCGCACAAAGCCGTACTCTTCGATAATTCGCTCGACTTTCTCGCGCGTCGGTAGCGAGACGTCAGCTCGCCCGTTCAGGACCTTGGAGACCGTGGGAACCGAAACTCCCGCTATTCTGGCAATTTGGGCGATCGTGGGTCGCCCGTCGATGTTGTGTCGTCTTGCCATTGACTTGTGCTGTGCTTGCTCCCCTCTGAAAGTTTCCGACCTATTATAGCACAGCTGCTGCGCAATCATCTGTGCTCTCCTTTGCTCCTTCCCTTCTGTTGTTGCTATTGCTGCCAACCCTTCAGCTCGCTCTCTTGACAAGCATAGGACAAATCCGTATAGTTTCTTCTAGAAAACGATTTCGATTTCTTTCGAAAAATGGCGAACCAGAGATCCCGGCCCCGCTGGCCCGCCTCGCCACAACCGGGGGGCTAACCGGGCCAGACAGCACAGAAAGGAGGCGAGACCCCTCTTGCCCGATTGTCTTCGCTGGACGTAGCTAGCCCGCGCACCAGCCGATCGGCTGCTCTGCCTGCTTACTTTTGTGCCGGCTGGCTTGGCTTGGCTTGACTTGGCTTGACTGGCCTGCTGGACTGGGCCGGGCCTCTCATCCTTCCTGCCGGCAGCGACCATTCAGAAAGGAGATGTCATGGACGCATATGCTCCCAGGGCGAAACAACGGCGCAGGATTGCGCAACAAGGTCTTTTGAGTCTACTGATCCTCCTCTCTATTTGCTCGCTCTTTCTCGTGCTGCCAACGCTCAACTCGGCCCCTCATGCCCATGCGGAGGCACCTGTGCAGATCAACGCGGGTGGGCCGGCGGTGGCGCCGTTTGTAGCGGACAGCTACTATAGTGGAGGGACAACGGCCAGCACGAGCACTGCGATTGATACGTCGGGGGTGACGAACCCGGCGCCGCAGGCGGTCTATCAGAGCAACCGCTACGGCAACTTCACCTACACGGTGCCGAACCTGACGGCGGGGGCGGCTTACACGGTGCGGCTGCACTTTGCCGAGACGTACTGGAGTGCGGCGGGCAAGCGAGTCTTTAATGTGAGCATCAACGGGCAGCAGGTGTTGACGAACTTTGACATTTATGCGGCAGCGGGAGGGGCGAACAAGGCGGTAGTGAAGGAGTTTAGTGTGACGGCCTCGACGAGCGGGACGCTAACGATCCAGTTCAGCACAGTGGTGGACAATGCCCAGGTCAATGGGTTAGAGATCCTGCCGTCGGCAGGTGGCACGCCTATCCCCACACCTGTCGCGGGCGCTGTGCAGATCAACGCGGGTGGGCCGGCGGTGGCGCCGTTTGTAGCGGACAGCTACTATAGTGGAGGGACAACGGCCAGCACGAGCACTGCGATTGATACGTCGGGGGTGACGAACCCGGCGCCGCAGGCGGTCTATCAGAGCAACCGCTACGGCAACTTCACCTACACGGTGCCGAACCTGACGGCGGGGGCGGCTTACACGGTGCGGCTGCACTTTGCCGAGACGTACTGGAGTGCGGCGGGCAAGCGAGTCTTTAATGTGAGCATCAACGGGCAGCAGGTGTTGACGAACTTTGACATTTATGCGGCAGCGGGAGGGGCGAACAAGGCGGTAGTGAAGGAGTTTAGTGCGACGGCCTCGACGAGCGGGACGCTAACAATCCAGTTCAGCACAGTGGTGGACAATGCCCAGGTCAATGGGTTAGAGATCCTGCCGTCGGCAGGTGGCACGCCTACCCCGACGCCTACCTCTACACCATCTCCGACCCCTACAGGGACCCCACCAGCGGGTACGCCCAATTTCGGGCCGAACGTCTACATTTTCGATCCCTCGATGCCCAGCTCGACCATTCAGAGCACCCTTGACGCCATCTATAGCCAGCAACAGACCAACCAGTTTGGCACCAATCGCTATGCTCTGCTCTTCAAGCCGGGCACCTACAACGTCACGGTCAACGTCGGCTTCTACACCCAGGTTCTGGGGCTGGGTCGCTCGCCTGACGATGTCGTGATCAATGGGGCGGTCAATCTCGATGCGGCCTGGATGAACGGCAACGCTACGCAGAACTTCTGGCGCGGCGCCGAGAATCTCAAGATCATTCCCTCTGGCGGCTGGAACAAGTGGGCCGCGGCTCAGGCCTCGCCGCTGCGCCGCGTTGACATCCAGGGCAATCTGCTGCTCTGGGATGGCGGTTGGGCCAGCGGAGGCTTCCTTGCCGACAGCCTGGTCACCGGTCAAACGCAGTCTGGCTCGCAGCAGCAGTGGCTCTCGCGCAACGACCAGCTTGGCAGCTGGAACGGCGGCGTCTGGAACATGGTCTTTGTCGGAGTCAACGGCGCGCCGCCGCCGAGCTTCCCCAATCCGCCGGAGACGGTCGTCAACCAGACGCCGGTGATTCGAGAGAAGCCTTTCCTCTATATCGACCAGAGCGGCAACTACTACGTCTTCGTGCCAGCGCTGCGCAGCAATAGTCAGGGAACAACCTGGGCCAATGGGACGCCAGCAGGTAGCTCGATTCCCATCAGCCAGTTCTATATCGCCCATCCTGGTGACTCGGTGGCCGCCATTAACAATGCCCTCGCGCAGGGCCTGAACCTGCTCTTCACGCCGGGAGTCTACCAGCTCAACGGCACCATCAACATCACGCGCCCGAATACGGTTGTGCTGGGCCTGGGGCTGGCGACGCTGGTGCCGCAGAATGGGGTCATTCCCATGACGGTGGCCGATGTCGACGGGGTCTCGATCGCGGGTCTTCTCTTTGACGCTGGTCCAGTCAACTCTCCGGTACTGCTCCAGGTTGGTCCCAGCGGCTCAGCGCAGAACCATGCCGCCAATCCGACCGTGCTCAGTGATGTCTTCTTCCGCATTGGGGGAGCTGGTCCCGGTCAGGCTACCCAGAGCCTGGTGATCAACAGCAACAACGTCATCGGTGATGATCTCTGGCTGTGGCGGGCCGACCACGGCAGCGGCGTTGGCTGGACCGTCAACCCTGCCGCCAACGGACTGGTCGTCAACGGCAACAACGTGACCATGTATGGTCTCTTTGTCGAGCACTATCAGCAGTACGAGGTCATCTGGAACGGCAATGGTGGGCGCACCTACTTCTTCCAGAACGAGATGCCTTACGATCCGCCCAACCAGGCGGCCTGGATGAACGGCAGTACGCGCGGCTATGCCGCCTACAAAGTAGCGAACTCGGTCACCAGCCATGAAGCCTGGGGCGTGGGCAGCTACTGCTACTTCAATGTCGATCCCTCGATTGTCGCGGATCGCGCCTTTGAGGTGCCCGATACGGCGGGGGTAACCTTCCATGACCTGGTGACGGTCTCGCTCGGTGGCGTGGGGACCATCCAACACATTATCAATAACACTGGCGGCCCCTCGAATTCGACCACGACCAATGCCTACCTGGTGAGCTATCCCTAGCTAGGGTTTGCCTGCTGCTGGGATAGGAGGGCTGAAAGAAAGAAAAAAGAAAGAGGGCACGAGGCCCCGCGAGAGCTGTGCAGGTGCAGGCTCGCTGCCCCGCTCAGCGCTCTCGGGGCCTGTTCGCGCAAGCGCAAGCGTCTCGTTTCTCCTCCCCTTCTGTGGACGGGCCAGTCTGTTCACTCCTCCCTCGTTAGAGGGCAGTGGCAACTGCCAGCTGCTCTGTCCGCTGCCTGTCCGCTGGCTGCCTGGTCTGCGGCTGCTCTGCCGGCGTGAAGATGACCTGGTCGGCTGTGCAGATGAAGGAATGGTTCCAGGTATCAAGGGCCTTTTCCCACTCTAGCAGATCTGCTTTCTGCTGCTCTGCAGTCAGCAGGCGGGCAAAGCCGTAGCCTGAGAGCAGCAAGGGAATGCAGATGCCTACCACGGCCAGAGCATATTGCAGGAAAGTGAATTGGCCGCTCGCGCAAAGCAGCATGACAGCGATAAGCGTGACGGTCTCTGTGATGCCACCTACGGTAATGGGCCAGAGGAGAAAGCTGCGCTCGCGCGGTGGGGCTGGAGGAGCCAGCCGTCGGTCCCCGCGCTGCCAACTCTGCTTGTAAAGCTCCGGTACAGATGCGACGCTTTTGCTCTGGTGACAGATCGGACAGGCTGGCATTGCTGTTGAGGGTTGGCGCTGCGATATTCTTGGAAGATCAATCATAGGTTCATCAGCTCCTTCGGCTTTTCTTGCTCGGATATGATAAATTCGCTTGATTTATGATGCCTCTTTCCTGCTAAAGAATAGAAGAAGGCAATCAGTGCAGGTCTGGTCAACAAGGAGCAGTATCTCCGCTGGTCTTTCTTTCTTAGAGTCTAGGAGCAAGAAGCGCCAGCTACCAGAGCCAGTCACTAAGGGTTACCCACACTCAAGCCAGGGGGAAGGCTCTACTCTTGAGAAAGGGGATGCGCCTGGTAGGTAAGGCTAGAACTGGTCTGAAGACGACTCTGACGATATCTGCTCGTCAGACGAGAGATGCTATACTCTAAGCAAAGCCTTGAGTAACCCTCGGGAAAAGTCCGGGCTGACCAAGAGCGCAGGCTATCTGCTTGCTGGCTTTCTTCCGACCGAAGGGAGCCAGACCCCTGCCCCGGACGGGTGTCTTGCTCGTCTGAACGACTCTTGCTGAAGACATACTTATGGTCAGGCATTGGCAACACAATGTGACCCTCTACCAATTGCGTATCTTCCTGGCGGTGCTGCGACACCGTAACTACACTCATGCTGCTGAAGAACTGCATCTGAGTCAGCCAGCGGTCTCGGCCCAGGTCCATGAGCTGGAGCATCTGCTAGGCTTGGCGCTTTTCGAGCAGGTTGGTAAGCGCCTGGTGCCCACACAAGCGGCGCTGGTCCTTGAAGAGCATGCCCGCAAGGTCATGGCGGAGATTGAGGCGGCGGCGGATGCCCTGGAAAGCCTGCATCGCATTGAAGCAGGCCGCCTCTCTCTGGTTGCCAGTACGACCATCGGCAACTACCTCTTACCTGTCACGCTGGCTCTCTTTCACCGTCGCTATCCTCGTGTCGAGATTGAATTGACCATTGAGAACTCCCAGGCAGTTTATGAAGAGGTGCGGACGGGTAGGCGTGAACTGGGGCTGATCGAGAGCCGTGTCGAAGCGCTTGATGAGAGCCTGCTGCTGACCCCTTATCGTCGGGATGAGCTGGTGCTGATTGTGCCTCCCTGGCATCCCTGGGCCCATCTGGAGAGTATCCCTTTAGCGGCTCTGCGTGAGGTGACGCTGCTCTGGCGCGAACCCGGGTCTGGAACGCGCAGCGTGATTGAGGCTGCTTTTCAACAGGCTGGAATGCAACCCCCGGTGACTATGCAGCTCGGCAGCAATGAGGCGCTCAAGCGCGCCGTTGCTGCCAATATGGGCGTGGCAATCATTTCGCAGGCGGCGGTTGCAGCTGAGGTTACCGCTGGCTGGCTGAGTACTGTGCGCATCGGCGATGGCGCGCTCCAGCGGACCTTGCATCTGGTTCAGCGTCGGGCGGGACATCTCTCGCCCGCGGCCCAGGCCTTTCTGGCCTTGCTCTTAGAGCCGGAGACTGAGCAGGCCACCAACAAGGCGCCGGACCGCTAAAGCGCCGCAGCTGTTGCCTGAAGATCATCGGCTTTTGGAAACTGGCCGGCTAGCCGGAGCGGGGAGACTCAGGGATGGGGGAAGTCAGACCCGTTTCCCCGGCTCCGGCCTTCTGTTGTGCCTGGACTGGAGGGGTAGTCTGGCCAGTGGGGAGATGAGGGAGGGAATCAGGGTGTGGCTGTCAGCGGGACTGGCCCAGGAACGGGCGTGAGCAGCAGCGGCGGTCGCGGCGGCTGCGAAAAATCGAAGTCAGCAACCAGATTCCCCAAGATCGGTACTTGCTCGCGGACTGTGGGTCGCGGGTCGGGGCGCCCATCGGTTTGAGGATTAAGGCGCTGCCCGTTGAGAAAGTCATCTTCGATGAACTTCAGGTAGGCGTCGAAGCTCAGCGTCTGGTGATCAATGAAACCCTGTCTGGCATAGGGACTGATCACAAGGCCAGGGACGCGCAGCCCATAGCCGTTAGCGTCGACGTGTGGAGGCACCACGTGATCATAGAAGCCTCCCCAGTCATCCCAGGCCAGGAAGATGGCGCTGCTCTTCCAGTCGGGGCTGCTCATGACGGCGTTGATGAGTCGCGTGACGTAGGCTTCGCCGGTGCTGACCAGGGCCGGGGGATGCTCGCTATCCTTGCTGTTAGGCACGATCCAGCAGACATTAGGAAGCTTCCCCTCACGGGCAGCTGTAAAGAAGTTTGACAGGTCCTCGATGTTGCCAAGCTGGTGATCCTGCTTGACGGTATCGAAGTTGGGAAGCGGGTTCCAGATGCCGGGTACGTGCGCCTGTTGTGGCGGTGGAGTGCAGATCATCTGGTCATCTTCGCAATCAGGCTCAGCTCCCTGGTCCAGATAGTAAGCCCAGCTGACATGGTGCTGGTAGAGCAGGTAGGTTAGATCTGTCCAGGCATAGTCGGCTTTGCCGGGAGCAGCCTGTTTAGTACTGACCGGCCCCTGGATGTTGTTGACGCAACTCATGGGATCGCCAGCCCGGCGGCAACGAGCGGACCAGGCTGAGACAAGGTAGAGATGCGAGGGCAGGCTCCAGGAGGCCGCCGATTCAAAGAGGTGATCCTGCAGTACGAAATCATGGGCGTAGGTCCAGTAGTTCGGGATCTCACGAGCGTCGTGGTAGCCCATGACATCCTCTGGCTGGGTTCCGCTGCAGATTGGATTCAAAGTCTGCCCGCAGCCTCGGCGGCCTTGCTCGGCCTGGCCAATAAAGCCATCCATCTTACCGCCGTCAATATCAGCGCGCGCGTTCGCAGCTCCGTGTGGACCACCACCGTTGAGGTCCTGGGTATCATGATAGGGCTTGACGCACTGCCTGGTGGCCGGGTCGGGTACACAGACCGTGGGGATGCCGTTACGCATGGGGATGCCGTCGGCCCCCGGGAAGGTACCAAAATAGCTGTCGAAGGAGCGATTCTCCTGCATGATGATAATGACGTGCTGGATAAGATGGATGCCTTGTGCCGGTTGCGTAGGAGGCTGAGGTGCGCTGCTGACACAGGCCGGTAGCAGCCCTGCCAGTAAGAGTGCTACAGCGAGCCGGCACCAGTTGCGCCGGCGGGATAATGATCGCTGCAAAGAATGTCTCATTGGTCCGGGTCCTCACTCATGATGTTCACTGAATATGCTCTTTCCGCGCAAAAAGTCTCTCCGGCTTGACTGGTGAGGCATATGGAGGGATGAACCTCCCCTTCAAGAGGATAGCAGACGAGACTCTAGAAAGTCTCAAGAATGGCTCAGCCTTTGACCTATTCGCTTGTGGCTAGCAGGTGGGACAGGTGAAGAAGAGGAGAGGCTTATGACCCTGGAGGAGGCTCAGAGGCAGTGCGCTCTTTCTCGGCTTTGTGGCTCTGTGGAACGCCTGGTGAAGCAGAGATCGACGGTTTGTCTGCGGCGCCAGCCATGAGGCTGATGCCCAGGCTCAGAAGGACGATGAGGCCCAAAGCGAGGCGCAGGCCCAGGAGGCTGGCCACAAAGCCGATGGTCGGAGGGCCAGCCATGAGGCCAGTGTAGCCGCAGGTGGCAACGGCAGCCAGGGCTGTGCTGGTGGCCTGGCCCTGGCCGGTAAGGCGCCCGGCGGCGCTGAGGGTCAGAGGGAAGGTAACGCCGAGACCGCTACCGATGAGGGCAAAGCCGAGTAAGGCCAGTGGCAGCCAAGGGGTCAACAGAACGAGTGTGAGACCGCTGGCTGCTAGCAGCCCCCCAAGACGTACCATCCAGCCCGCTCCCAGGCGTGTCGTGAGCGCGTCACCTACGCTACGGCTGGCCATCATCATGATGGAGAAGGCGGCGTAGCCAGTGGGGGCCAGGCCGGCCCCGCTGTGCAGGTTGCTGTTCAGGTAGAGGGCGCTCCAGTCAGCCATCGCTCCCTCGCCGAAGAGAGAACAGAAAGCGATCAGCCCCAGCGCCAGGGTGGCTCGTGTCGGACGAGCAAAGATGACTCGGGCGCCTCCCTCTTCCTGGCGTGCGCCCTGGTCGCTGAAAGAGGGCAGCAGGGCTGGTATGGCACCGAAGGTCAGGATAGCTCCGGCGAGGGCGATGCCGCCGAAGTGGGCCGGCAAGGAGGTGTTCCAGCCAGCGATCAGGCCGCCCGCAAGGGCGCCTCCCAGGCTACCCAGGCTGTAGCAGGCGTGGAAAGAGTTGAGGATGGGGCGCCCGTAGAGATGCTCAACGGCCACGCCCTGCGTATTCATGGAGATGTCCATTGCCCCGGAGCTGGCCCCTAGCAGAGCCAGAGCTATGATCAGGAATGGCAGCGAGGGCGCGAATGCAACCAGGGCCAGCATGAGACAGAGGCTCAGCGTGGCCAGGATGACGACCAGGCGGCTGCCATAGCGCGCTGCCAGATAGCCTCCGCCATTCATGCCGGCCAGGGCCCCGACGGCCCCGCTGAAGAGCGCCGTCCCCAAGGCTGCCGGCGCAAGAGAGAGCTGGGCCTGAATGGCGGGAATGCGGGCCGCCCAGGTCGCCAGCAGCACACCGTTGAGAAAGAAAAAAAAGGCTACAGCCAGCCGCGCATAACGTCGACGCGATGGGTGAGAGAGGCGCGTCCTTGCGGTTTGCTCCATCTGTGGTCTATGAACGCTTCCTTTCTGGTCTTTGCTCTGCTCTGGTTCCCCGGTCGATCTGCCGGCCAGAGCCTGCCTGCGCGCGAGCCTCGCGATCCTTCATTACCAGGATATACGCTCCGCGGGCCAGGATGCAAGGGCAGAATGGTTCATCCTCTCGTAACGGCTCGCTTTCGCCTACCAGCCGCTATATTCGGAAGCGAAAATATAGTAGCCCGGCTCCTCCAGCTCTTCAGGAAGCCTGCGCAGGCCAATCTTGAGCGCGACCTGTTGAGATGGCAGGTTAGCAGTTCTGATGCGCGCGATGACTGGGAGCTGTGGCAGATGATCCCGAGCGAGCTGCAGGGCCGTGCGGGCCATCTCCGTGGCGTAGCCGTGGCCCCAGGCGCTCGGCGTCAGGCGGTAGTAGAGGTTAAGAACGGTGTGCTCCCGCCAGCACTGCTGTTCCAGCCCGCCGAAGCCGATGACCGTCTGATCCCTGGCTAGCTCTATGGCCCAGTAGCCGAAGCCGTGCCTGGCCCAGTGGTGCCGACAGAGTCGCAGCATGGCCTCGCTACTGGCCAGAGAGCGGTGGACGCCCTCCGGGCTGTACTGGTAGGTGGCTGGATCGCCGTGCACGCGAAACATGGCTGGCCCATCCTCAGCCCGCAGGCGCCGAAGCAGTAGACGCGGTGTATGTACGGTACTCCAGATAGCTGCCAGCTCGCTAGCTGAGCGCCGGGCGAGCTGGGGCCGAAGGCTCTCGTCGTGAGTCAGCGGTGGTTTGCCTCCCCTCTTCGGTGGTCACGGTGACATCGCGTCGACCAGGGCGACTGCTTGCTCTCCCTGGGTCGCGACGCTCTGCTTCGTTCAGTCTATCACATTCGTCAGCTCTGGCAACCCTGGAGAGAAAGACAGGAAGGCGGACAGGAGGGTCTGCTTAGGCCTCTCCTTGATATTGCTCGTCGCTGACCGGCTCCATCCAGTCGGCTGTGCGTCCATCAAGCTGCTCTTGAATAGCGATGTGCGTCATCGCCGTTGTGGGGGCGGCGCCGTGCCAGTGCTTCTCACCGGGTGCGAACCAGACGACATCGCCTGGACGAATCTCTTCGATCGGACCGCCCCAGCGCTGGGCCCGCCCGCTGCCAGCGGTCACGATCAGGATCTGCCCGAGCGGATGGCTATGCCAGGCCGTGCGGGCGCCCGGCTCGAAGGTCACGCTGATGGCCCGCACGCGCCCAGGTTCCCGGGCTTCGAACAGTGGATCGATGCGGACGTTGCCCGTGAAATGCTCGGCTGGTCCTCGCTGCGATGGCTGAGAGCCACTTCGGCGGATCTCCATGATGCTTTCCTCCTCCTGCTGTGCTGATGGGGTAGGTAGATGATCACTCCTTGGGTGTCTCACTTGGGACCTGACCCGCCTGCTCACCGTGGCCAGGCCGCTGGCGGCCTGCCTGGAGCCACTCTATCAGTATAGCATCCAGAGACGCTCTCTTGCCTGATTGGGGGGTGGCAGGCCGAGAGGCCGATGGCGTGCAGGCACCATGCCAGGCCCTGCTGAGGTCAGAAGTCACGGGAGAGGTGACTGGCTCGTGCCGAAGGCAGAAGCGATTCGCACTGTGGCTGAGGTTGACTCTCTGAGGAAAGAGGAGCGAGAAAGCAAAAGGGAAGGGATACTCATGAGGAGGCCAGGGCTGCTGTCCAGATGCTCATCGTCTGTCGTTGATCTGCCAAGCAGACCTGGGCTATGGTGAGGCCGTGAAAAACACGAATACATCCCTCATCTACCTGTCCGTTGTCGCGGCAGACGCTGCTCAAGGCAAGGAGGGATCTACAAGGGGAATGTCCGCGATGTTTGCACGCCTAGGTGTATCCCGGCCTCACTGGGCGCGGGCAGTGGGCATCTGTGCTCTGCTGCTCTGCCTGCTCATCTCGGTGCTCGTGCTGCTCAACCCACTTGGCGCGCGCCAGGTGGCGGCTGCCGGCAGCGTTCAAGTCTCGGTCAATGCCAACCAGTCACTAGGAACGTTGACCGCGCTGAGCCGTGGCCTCAATACTGCCGTCTGGGATAGCAATCTGCTGGATAGCGCGGCCAATACCGACATCAAGAACGCTGGCATCGGCATGCTGCGCTTTCCGGGCGGCTCAACCTCCGATGTCTACCACTGGCAGACGCATTCCCTGGTTTCCGGCCAGGGCTGGCTTGATCCCAACAATACCTTTGACGCCTTTATGGGCCTGGTGCAGTCCGTGGGGGCCCAGCCGATCATCACCGTCGATTATGGCGCCGGTACGCCCTCGGAAGCCGCTGGCTGGGTCCAGTATGCTAACAAGGGAGGGCCTGGCTACAACGGCCCTGTGCCGACCTACGCGGGAGCCAGCAGTACCGGTCATACCTATGGAATCAAATACTGGGAGATTGGTAACGAGGTCTATGGCGATGGCACCTATGGAGCTAGCTGGGAGTACAACAATAATCCGCATACCTCGGCAGCCTATGCCAACAACGTTGTCGCCTACAGTCAGGCGATGAAGGCTGTTGATCCCACGATCAAGGTTGGTGCCGTGCTGACGACGCCGGGCAACTGGCCTGATGGCGTGACTAATTCCGCTTCGCCTCAGCCCTGGAACCAGACCGTTCTGTCGACGGCCTGCTCTGCCATCGACTTCGTCATCATTCACTGGTACCCGCAGAATCCGGGCAATGAGTCGGACTCGGGCCTGCTGGCCTCGACCAGCCAGATCCCGAGTATGGTTTCAACCTTGCGCTCGGAGCTGTCGCAGTATTGTGGCTCCCATGCCAGCGCCGTCCAGATTCTGCTGACTGAGACCAATTCGGTCTCTTCTAATCCCGGTAAGCAGACGGTCAGCATTGTCAACGCCCTCTATGAGGACGATGATTATATGACCTGGCTGGAGAACGGTGTGACGAGCGTCGACTGGTGGACGCTGCACAATGGCCCGGTGGCCGGCAATACCAGCTCGTCCCTCTATGGCTCGGCTCAGTATGGCGACTATGGGGTGCTGGCCAATGGCGGCTGTATCAGTGGGGGACCGTGCGAGCCGGCTGCCGATACACCTTTCCCGGCTTACTATGGCCTGCAGATGCTCTCGTATCTGGGCAATGCCGGCGATACGATGGTTTCCTCTTCATCTAATCAGACGCTGGTGGCCGTCCATGCGGTGCGCCAGGCCAATGGCAACCTGGCGGTACTGTTGATCAACAAGGACCCGAGCAATACCTATAATGTGACGTTCTCGCTGAATGGCTACACTGCCGCCAGCAGCGCCCGCGTCTACTCCTATGGTCCCAGCAGCAGCGCCATCAGCTCGACGAGCGTTTCGGGTTCGCCGCTGCCCAGTATATCGATCGCTCCCTATACGTTGACGACGGTTGTTTTTACGCCGGGCAGCGCGGCAACGGCCACGCCGACGCCGACACCCACGCCCAGGCCGACCGTGACAGCGACAGTGGCTCCCACGCCAACGCCGACGGCGACGGCGACGCCGAGGCCGCCTACACCGACACCCACGCCGACGACGACAGCCAGCCTGAGCTGTGCCGTGCATTATGCGGTCACCAGCCAGTGGCCGGGCGGCTTTAGCGCGAGCCTCACTATTACCAATACTGGAAGTACGGCGATCAACGGCTGGACATTGCAGTTCACTTTCCCGAGCGGTCAGACGATCACTCAGCTCTGGAACGGCTCCTACACGCAGTCAGGGAGCGCGGTGACCATTACGAATCTGTCGTATAACGCTTCTATTCCGCCGGGGGCTACGCTCGGCTCTTCACCGGGCTTCAACGGAACCTGGAACGGCAGCAATGCCAGTCCGACGGCCTTCACGTTGAACGGCCAAGCCTGCAGTGTTGTCTAGCAGCCAGGGAGTCGGTG
>NZ_JADGIA010000279.1 GCF_019683635.1 Thermogemmatispora sp.
CCCTTCCGCTCCACCTCTCCCCCCGGCTCCCTGGCCACTTTCCCCACCCTCGTTCTTCCCTTCATCATAGACAGCTTGCTTGATCATCCCGACAAGATGATGTTCGTTACTACCTGTATTCACTCGCTGAAGGAGGAAGACACCTTATGACTCTTACTTGCCGGCCCAGGGCCGACGACCAGCAGCGACGACCTCTAACCATGCGCCAGTGGCAGATCGTCCTCTTGCTGCGCCGCGGTCTCTCCCGCCAGGCCGTTGCCGCTCACCTGGGCCTCGCACCTCACACCGTCGCCGTTCACCTCTCCCTGCTGCGCCAGCGTCTCTGCCTCTCCCGCCACTGCGACCCATTGGCGCATGTCCCCTGGGAGCAGTGCCCGCCCGATCTACTCGCCTGGTGCCAGAACGAGCCAGGCCGTCTGGGCCGGCAGGCCCAGGCAGATTGCTCAACCGGAGAGGAGGTATCAAGCACAAAGGAGGAAACCGAACATGAAGATCCGCCAGCGGTCAACGCCCGGCCTTGAGCTGGTGCGGCGCATACAGGAGCAGGGGCCGACACTGACGCCCACCTCCGCCAGACAGGGCGAGTCGCCGGCAACCTGGCGGCATCTGGAGGAGGCGGTCGCGACCCTGGGTCAGAGCGAGGAGCAGGCCGAGGCAATGGAGCATGTACGCGAGGTCTGGCAGGCCATCGCGGCGGCGCGGACCCACCTGGCAGGACTGCCGCCGGCGCGGGCCTGGCAGATCCTCCTCTGGCCCTTCCGCCGCGAGCTGGCCGCTCTGGCTCTGGCAGCCTCACCGGATGAAGCTGCTGAAGATGAGGCGCCGGCCTTCGCTCTGCTGCAGACCACAGACGGCCCACCCGATGCCCGTACCTCGCGCGAGGAGGAGGCCATGCCAGACCAGGACCCCAGGACGCGCCGTCTCGGTGGCTTGCCTCATCTCATTGAGTGACGTTGAGCTGAGGCGGGCTGGCGTCCCAGTCTGGCTGGCTAGCCAGGTGGCTGGTTGGCTGACTGTTCTGCTGGGTAGACTATTCGCTCTCGAAGCCGAAGTCTGAGAATTTGAGCGTGCGACAGTTCTCCTCGACGATCTGGCGCTTGTGGGACGGGAAGCCGTCGGGGAAGGTCGCCTGTATCTCCAGAGTCACCTCGACTCTGGCTCCGGGCAGGCTCAGCAGATGCTGGATGACCTCCGTGGCGATGGTGCTGGCGCCGCTGGAGAGATGCCGGGGATCAAGCGAGACGGCCCCGTGGAAGCGTTGCGCTTCTGGTTCGGGGGCCGGCGACGCTGCGCCGCCGGCGGTTGTGGGGGTGTAGGTCGTGCCCCCGGGCAGGCTCTGCTCGCGGACTGCGGGAGAGGCCTGAACCACCGAGGGCGTACCGCCAGCGGTCGCGGGCGCGCTCAGCGTACTGGCCGCCGTCTGGGCCAGGCGCGCGCGCTCGGCTTCGGCTCTGGCCCGTGCCTCGGCCTCTAGCTGGGCGGCGGCCACCTCCGCCTTGACCAGCAGGCCGGAAGGCTGCACCTGCTCCTTGCTCATGGGCTGACCGGCGCGCAGCCCCAGGTAGCGCTCACGGCTCTCATCCCAGCTATCGGCATAGGCAAAGCTCTCGTCGCGCCACTGTGCCAGGGCCACGCCCTCTGCGATGGCCTGCCGCAGGACCTCGGGACTCTTGAGGCGCTTCAGATAGAGGTAGCGCCCGTAGAAGTCCAGCAGCTCCCTGACGCTGACGTGGTTGCCGCGCCAGAGCGGAATGCTGTCCAGTTCTCGGCGCAGCCAGGTCGGGGCGTAGCGCTCGACAAGCTGTTCGCTGTCGCGCAGGGTGGCGCTCACGGTCTGGGCGATCTGCTTCGGCTCCTGCCCGGTCATCTTCAGCTGACGCTCATCCAGGTGGATGCTGCCACTATCGCGGGCGTTGCTCTGTTCGGGGGTGAGCAGCCAGCAGTAGCTTTCGGGAATGCGCAGGTTAACCGTCCGATTGGCCTCCTGCTGCTTGCCCTGGGCCTGGTTGAGCTGGGCGAGGTCCAGGTTGAGGCTCTCGCTATCGTCGCAAATGCCTTTCCAGGCCAGGAACTCGCGCATGCCCTCCTTGAGGTCGTCGATACGGTGGCGATCGGCGGCCAGGAAGACCAGCGTGTTGCAATACTGGCGGCGCCCGTTGCCGTGCTCCTGCAGCAGGCGGTAAGCCTCTTGATAGGCTCTGCTCTGGGAATCTTTGGCGCCGTGGGTGCAATTTGGTCCCAGGATGACCAGGGCGACGCCGTTGTTCTCGTCGGGGACATTGGCGCTGCTGGTGGGGAAGACGTGGATACGGGCGAAGGCGCCGCGCTGCTTGGGACTGTTGAGCGCTCCAAGGCGCTGCTCAAGCTCCTGGGTGATCTCATAGTCCTGCACCTGGCGGGCGCGATCGTGGGCCAGGCGCGTGATACTGACACGCGTGTCGTACCAGTAGCGCTGGCCATCGTACCAGAGGTGGGTTGAGCGGTTGGAGAGGTGGCCCAGGGCGTCGCTGAAGGCCGGGATATTTTCGCCGGGCATGACGCAGCCAAGCTTGATTTCGCTGACCGTCAGGCCGCGGTTGGGGCTGTGGACAGTAGGCGCGGTGCCCAGGTAGAGGGTGCGCGCCACGCGTCGGCTGGCGCCCAGGTTGCCCAGGTTGGGATACTCGCCGTCGAGGCGCAGTGGCAGCGAGCCGGGGCCGTCGACATCGTTGGCGATCACCGGACGCCAGTTATCTTCCAGGTAGCGCATCAGTTCGTCCTGGACGATGGGGGCGTCGATGGGGATGCTGCCGGGCATGATGAGCGGGTTGGGGTCGCCGCGCTCCCAGAGCGTGCGCACGACGGTGGCGATCAGGCGCAGGACGCCGCGGGTGCGCTGGAAGCGTTCGAGGCTCGACCAGGACCCGTAGAGGCGGTCGAAGAGTTCGGGATGGATGGGGTAGGCCCTCTTGATGCGCTCTTCGTAGGCAGAGGAGTGGCAGGCGCTGGGAAACTCCTGCTGGTGCTGCTCGTAGAACTTGACAAAGGTGCGCGCCACGGTGTCGCGCGCTTTGAATTGCTCTTGGGTGGTCAGGTCGGTGAAGAGGCGCCGGCGCACGATTTCAAAGCTCTCCTCGGGGTTGGCGGGACTCCAGGGGGCTTCAAGGCGCCCAAAGGTCTGGCTCAGGCGGGTCAGGGCCTCTTTGCCGCCCTCGCCGCCGGCTTCGCTGTCGGAGGCGGGTAGCGAGGCGACCAGCTGGACGCGCGGGGTGCTGCTGACGGCCTCGCTGAGGGACTGGGCAAAGCTGAGGTTGGCCTCGAAGGAGCCGGCGGGCAGGTTGGAGGCGCGGTAGAGCTGGCGCAGGTAGACGATCCATTCGTCGATGAGGATCAGGCAGGGCGCGGCGGCGCTGAAGATGTCGCGCAGGGCGTCGGAGCCGGGGCTGACGCCGTGCTGGTCGGCCTCGGCGACGCGCTCGTAGCCGTCTTTGCCGAGTAGCTGCCAGGCCAGCTCACCCCAGAAGGTGCGCACAATGCAGCCGTCTGGCTTGCGCTGGACCTCGCCGGGCGAGATGGCGTGACCGACGATGACGGCGCGCTGCACGCCGGGCAGGCTGCTCAGGCCGACCTCTGGCAGGAGGCTTTCGATGCCGGCCAGCTCGGAGGCCGGGCGGCCCGAGAAGAGGTGGTAGAGGGCCAGCAGGGCGTGTGTCTTGCCGCCGCCAAAGTTGGTCTGCAGGTTGATGACGGGGTCGCCGCCCTGGCCGCTGAGGCGGCGCAGGACGTTGGTCAGCAGGCGGCGCAGGCCCTCGGTCAGGTAGGTGCGCTGGAAGAATTCGCGCGGGTCCTGGTACTCGGGCGGGGCGCTGCCCTGGACCACCTGGGCCAGGTTGGCGGCGTATTCGGCCAGGGTGTATTCTGCTCCGATGACGTCGGGCCGCGGCGTGATGATGGTGCGCCAGGAAGGTAGCCCTTCGACGCCTTTCTCGGCAATCAGGGCCGAGGTCCGCTGCGCCTGGCGCTGGGTCTGTTGTTCGTAGCGCCGGCGCATCAGCTCAGTCATGAGCTGCTCGCACTGACTGGCCTCGTGCTCGGCACAGACGGCTTCAAGCAGGCGCTGGGCGCTGTCGCAGACGCGGTAGGCGTCGCTGGTGTCGAACGGCTCTTGATGGGCCCAGCGGTTGCGCATGGTGCGCAGCTCGCTGACCAGGCTGCGCTCCATTGGCCCCAACGTCTGATTAAAGACGGTGTTCCAGTGATCCCACATGATCAGCAGCAGGGCCTGGATGTCTCGCAGAATGTCTTGGTCTTCTGTGATGTGCTCTTTGTGCAGGGACTGGCTGGCCTGTTTGCGCCAGTTGGAGCCGTAGGATTGCTCCATCTCGCGCTCGACGAAGGGCTTGAGGCCGTCCCGCAACAGCGTCAGGGCCTGACCGACGTATTCGTGGTTGGTGCGTGGCATAGGGGGCGTGGCTCCTCTCCAGTTGCTTACTAGCTTGATCTGGAAGACGCTTATTGAGGCGAAAGTTGGGTATCCGGTTCACTCTCATTGGGGTAAACGCCTACCGGGCGCGTTTTTGGCGCCCGGTAAGCGGTGGCTTGCCCCCTGGCTGATTATTCTGGCAGCAGGCGCTCCTGTTCGGCGACTTCGCTTCTGGCGTAGCGGAGGGCCTTCTGACTGATGTCGGGCCAGGCGACGACCAGGCTGTTATAGGGCAATGCCTCCTGGGCCCAGCCGCGGCGCTCGCAGATGGTGTAGAGGCGATAGGCCAGTTCGCGGGCCGCTGCAGCCAGGTCTTGCCTCTGGCTGAGGAGCCTGCCAGCCTCCTCTTCGCCTCCACCTTTGAGGAGGGCGTGAGCCAGGCGCAGGGTGAATTCCCAGGTGGTGAGCGGCTGGCCGTCGTTGAGGCGCTTGCGCTCGGGCAGCTCTTCGCCGCGCAGCAGGCGCACTTTGCCGCCGTGCGAGCGCACGATGCCGCTCTCGCTCAGGCGCTGGACGGAAATATTTTTGGCTTTGGAGAGGGTTTCGGCGCTGCCGAACTCGCCGTTGACGAAGCCGAATTGTTCGAACCAGGCTAAGGCCCAGCGGGTTTCATTGTCAAAGTCGCCTTCCTGGGCGGCCAGGACCTCATCGAGGACACGGTTGATGAGCTGGAGGGCGCTGCGCACGCTGATCGGGGTGCCGTCGACCTCTTCGACGCGGCGGTAGCGGGAGTAGATGGCCATGCCGGGGCCGATGCTGGCCTGGGCCAGGTCGACGGGGGCGATGCCTCC
>NZ_JADGIA010000280.1 GCF_019683635.1 Thermogemmatispora sp.
GTGTTGTCTAGCAGCCAGGGAGTCGGTGCCCGCGGTTCGCTACATCAGTTGTTTCTATCTGCCTCTTACCTGGACCGCTCTTGTTGGGCTGTCTCGAAGCCAGCAGCGTTAGCTAGCTAGCTCACTAGCTAACGCTGCCCTTCGAGGCAGTCTTTGCGTCTTTAATGGTTTGGATAACATGCAGCCGTGACACTGGATGAGTGCCTCCACCCTGGTTAGTTGTATTGCTATATGCTATAATTAGAGCACCTGCTGTAGATCATAGATGAGATGGTCCGATGTTGAACTTCTCTTTCTCTTGGGTCGAGTTCGCCGTCCTAACCGGCGCGGCGCTCGTCAGTGTTGCCTGTCTCACTCCCTATCTGCTCGAACTGAACGGTCAGGCTTTCAAGCAGGCGCAGGAGCGCCTGCGGCGTCCGTTGTGGGTGCTGCTGTTGCTGCAATGGTTGCAGAGTGGTGTGCTGCTGGTGGTAGCGGTGGGCCTGGGTCTGCCTATTGCCCATCGTATTGGCCTGGGGGCTCCCTTGCTGGAGGGGCTGCTGGCGGGTAAAGCGGTGACGGCGCAAGCGCAGGCGCTCGTCGAGCCAGCGCTGCTGTTGGGCCTGGGGTCTGCCGCGCTGCTGCTCGTGCTGGAGATCCTGGTTTTCTGGCCACGGTTGCCGGAGGCCATGCGCACAGCCTTGCCGATCCCGGCGCTCTGGAAGCGTTTCCTGGCCTGCTTTTACGGTGGCATCGCTGAAGAGCTGTTATGTCGTCTCTTCCTCCTCTCGCTGTTCGCCTGGCTGCTGGGTTTCGTCTGGCATCTGCCGGGGGGTGAGCCAGCGCCAGGAGCGTTCTGGCTGGCCGCTGTCGTGGCGGCTCTGCTCTTTGGTCTGGGCCATCTGCCTACCACGGCAGCGTTTGCCAGGCTGACCCCGCTCTTGATCGGACGGGCTATTCTTCTCAACGGCGTTGCCGGTGTGGCCTTCGGCTATCTCTTCTGGCGCTATGGTCTTGAGGCGGCGATGCTAGGCCATTTTAGTGCGGATCTCGTGCTCCATATCCTCGGCGATTCCCTTGGGAAAAGGCTGCGCTCGGCGCGGACGGCAGAGACGCCTGCCGATCGCTAGTCGCTCTGACTCCAGCCGCGTCGGTTGCTCTCTGGTAGCTGCTCGTGCTCACGATGTCCTGCTATGGGTAACCGTATTTGAAGAATCTGAAGCCGAAAAAAGATCTCCTGCAGTCGTTCTCTTCAGTGAACGGGTAGCTGTCTCTCTTATTACGCAATCCAGGTAGCTTGGGACAACAAAACAAAGCAGAGAGCCTGATGTTTTCAAGAGAGAAAAGGGCAGGTGATCCCCGGTGTCACAGTCCCCTCAAGAACAGACTCAGCAGCCTCTCCCAGTTCCGCCTGATGTGGCGCAGCAGGCCCAGCGCGCCGATTTGGGCCTGCCCCAGCGGCACTACCGACCCTCGGTTCTCGCTGGGTTTGAAGATTGCCTGAGTATAGTGCCAATTCTGCTGTATATGGCTTTGGGCTATCTGCTCGTTGTCCTTATTACAAGTTGCAACAATCTCCTTGAAAGACTTTACGAGTACTTTATCATCTGGCTGTTTATAGCGGGCGCTCTGCTTATACTAGCCTTCCCGCTCTTCCTGCTGGCCTTGCTCCTGAATCTGGCCCGCCGGTCATGGGGGATCTATGTGTACGATAGAGGATTCGTCTATAAAAGGGGCCGACGTCTTACAGCCTGCCGCTGGGATCAGATTACGGCTCTCTGGCTAGAAGTAAGGCAAAAGACGCAGATGGTTAATATCGGTGCTGCGGGTGATACCTTTGTTGATTATACGGTAAATAATCAATTATATACATTGGAGCTGCAGGAAGGTAAAAAGCTGGTTTTCGATCTTGCTATGGTCAGAAGGCAGGAGCTGATCAGTCTCCTGGACGAGCAGATCAAAAGCCGCCTGTTGCCCCAGGCGATTGCGGCCTTCGAAGCTGGCGAGACCGTTCACTTTGGTGAGGTGAGCGTTAACCGCGAAGGGCTGAGCTATAAAGACAGTACGCTCCTCTGGAGCGAAATGCTCGACATCACTGTCAGAAATACCTCTCTGACCATTGAGAAGGTGGACAAGAAAAACGTTTTCTGGTCTCTCTCCAGGCTGCCAAACATCAGCGTCTTCCTGGGCCTGAAAGACTATGTGTTCCAGCGCTATCTGGGCATCGTAGGGCTGGAGGGCTAGCGAGCTCCAGGAAACGCTCTTTCCTGAGCGCACCTCGCCGTCTGCTTCCCGGAGCGGTCTCAGCGCGCTGGCTGGGCGGGTAAAGGGTGAAAGCTCGTGCTGGCAGATCAAGGGCGAATCTGTCTTTCTTGCAGCCAGTGCAGTTTCTCGGGGTTGACCACGCCATAGATGCGCTTCACCCGCTCCCCTTCCAGCTCCAGGAGAACGACACCTACGGCTTTCCCCTGCGCCAGGCCGACAATCGCCGGCTGTCCGTTGACCTCAGCGAGCAGCGGCTGCAGATCAGGCGGAAACCACTTGCGTAGCGCGCCGAGCATGCCGCGCGCCACGCGTTTCGCTCCTTGGATCGGCCTGAGCGCGGCCTTGACCTTGCCGCCGCCGTCGGCGATGAAGACCGCTTCATCGGTGAGCAGCCCGAGCAGGCGCTCGATATCGCCCTCGGCGGTGGCGCGCAGGAACTGGGCCGTGAGCTGTTCCTGCTGAGCGTGTGGAACCTGGAAGCGTCTCCTCTCCTCGCCCAGACGTTGATGAGCGCGGTGCAGCAACTGCCGGCAGCTGGCCGGATGAGTGCCGAGAATCGCAGCGATCTCCGAGTATTCGTAGTCAAAGATCTCGCGCAGCAGCAAGACAGCCCGTTCGCGGGGGCTGAGCTTCTCCAGCATAAGCAGGAAGGCAAAGGAGAGCGATTCCGCCAGCTCTGCCGTGGCGACCAGCTCAGGGTGCTGCTCGGTTGCCAGCGGCTCTGGCAGCCACGGGCCGATGTAGACCTCGCGCCGCACTCGGGCGGAGCGCAGCTGATCGATGCACAGCCGCACCACAACGGTGGTCAAGTAGGCGCGTGGTGACTCCACTGCCTGCTCGTCGGCCTGCAGCCAGCGTACAAAGGCTTCCTGTACCATATCTTCGGCTGCACTCGCCTCGCCTAGCATGCGGTAGGCGATGGAGAAGAGCAGGACCCGATACTCTTGGAAAATGCGAGCTGTCTCCTCGTTTGTCTTTGTCATGCGCGATCTCAGTCTGGCAGATGATAGTCTATCGCCGGGCGAAGCCTGGGCGGCAGGTGTCTGTGTCTTGTTCTCTTAGAGGTCCAAGACACAGACACCTGTATGGAGTGTATCATATCGTATCTAGGCAGCCAGCTCTGGCCCTGACCGGCCAGTGGCCGCCTGCTGCTGACCGGCCAGGTCGGTGAGCAATAACTGTGCCGCCTGGTGTGCACTGGCAAAGCTGGCATCGGCGAGGTAGCCCTCCTGGCCAACCCAGTCGCCAGCCAGGTAGAGGCCGCTGATGTGCTCCACTCGGGAAGCTGGGCGGCCAGCAAAACCGTTGGTGTTGGCGGTCGGTGTGGCGCCCATGACCTGCATGTGTGGCAGGAAGAAGCGCCTGACCACACGATCGCGCCAGCCAGGCTGAGCCAGATCGAGCAGCGCCTCTAGCTCGCGCTCGTGCTCGTGCGCATCGCCGGGGGCCATCGGATCAAGGTAGCGGAGGGCGTGCAGTACTGCCCCGCCGGCTGGCGCAACGTGAGCAAAGAGCGATTGAGCCGAGTAGAAGCGGGGCTGATCCAGGTCCAGGGAAACTGGCCGATCGGGACGCGGCAGGCTCTGCAGGGCCACGTCGAGACAGGCCACTACAAGTGGCGTCAGCCCCGCCAGACGCTGTTGCAGCAGGGGATCGTCTACCAATCGCGCGACGTCAGCCGGCTCAGTTGCCAGCACCACGGCCCGCGCCTCATAGAGACGCCCATCGCTCAGCTCGATACCGCGAACGCGCCCGTCGTTCTGAAGAACCGCCTCCACGCGTGTCCCTGGATGGAGATGGACCCCGGCCTGCTCTGCCGTGCGGCGCAGCCCTGTAACCAGTGTTTGCCAGCCCCCATCAATATAGAGCACGGGCCGTCTCAGCGAAAGCTGCAGCTGGGTGAGAAATGGCTCCATGCTGATCAGCTCCAGATTGCCGCTGTAGGTCAGTGTGCGGGCGCTGGCATCCAGCAGCCGATGGACACGCTCATGTCTGGCGTGTTGATCGATCCAGGTTTGCACACTGACGGAGGCCAGCGAGCGTGGTTTAAGCATGGCCAGTCTGGCCAGCAGTCCCAGCAGCTCCCATTTTTCTGCGCCTTTGAGCAGTGCTGTGCTTAGCAAGCTGACAGGATCGCCCGGATAGGGAAAAAACTGGCCCTGGAGCAGTGCCTGAACGTTGCGCGGCGAGCCGGCAGGAATGCTGATGGCAAGCTCGCGCAGGACCCGTGTCGCTGCTCCGCCGGGATAGAGGGCATGCCCCCCGCGGTTCAAGCTATAGCCCTGGTGATCCTGGGTGGCAGCGCGCCCGCCGAAACTGGCCGCCTTTTCAAAGACGGCTACCTGGAGGCCGGCCCGCGCTACATAAGTGGCGACAGTCAGTCCCGTCAGGCCACCTCCTATGATAACGACATCTGTCTGCTTCATATATCCTCCAGAAAAGGGTTGTCTTTGGGTGATGACACAAAGCAGACGGAAGCCCCCCCTTCTTTGTGACAGGCAAACACGACAGCCAACTCTCGGCTAGCGTTGACCTGATCTTGGCGAGCTGAGAGCGGAGACTGTTCGTTGGATGGCAGGCCAGTCAGCGCAGGCAGCAGATGGCAGAGCGCTTTGCCTGGTGTCGTCAAGCGGGCTTGCCGCTCTATGGCCTGCCGGAAACGCATCAGGGACCGCCTATGCTAGGCGACGCTCTGCGTGTACAGCAGGTTGATCAGCGAGCAGGTGGCAAGGTGTTGGAAGAGCAGGGCAGGATCGAGCTGTTCCGACCTCACCTGAGCTAACGGCGAATGTCCATCCAGCAGTATTGTTACTGTATCCCTTCCGCTGCGCGGTCGGCTCCTGGTACACTTGAGGAAGGAGCGCCGGAGACGATGGCGCTAGCGCTAGTCTGGGCGCTAGATGAACATGAGGTTGAGCAAGGAGCACGGTCAATGGCGGAACCGGAGAATAGCTATCCAATCGATCCAGAGAACGCAGGCGAACTGGCGCGGCT
>NZ_JADGIA010000068.1 GCF_019683635.1 Thermogemmatispora sp.
TGCCCGTCCGTCCTTCCACCCCCGCTATTGGGGGTGGAAGGACGGTACTCTCTGCGCACTCTGGCCACTGTCCAGGTAGGCTCCTTTCCTGTCAGCTGGTCAGCATCAACCCTTTCTTTCTTCGCCCTGGAAGAATGCTTCGTTCCTATCCTGCTCTGACTTTCGGTCAAAGGAGTGATGTATGCGCTACCTGTTGAGGCGCGCAGGCTTCTACCTGATTGCTCTTTGGGCAGCGGTTACCTTCAACTTTATTATTCCGCGTCTGATGCCTGGTGATCCGCTGCAGAACTATATCGCCAAGTTGCAGAACCAGGGACTGACTCCGGCGACAATTGCGGCTCTGCGTAAAGAGTTCGGCGCCGACCCTTCAGTTCCACTCTGGCATCAATACCTGGATTACCTGAATGCGCTGCTCCACGGCCAGCTCGGGATCTCGACTTCGGAATTCCCCACCCCCGTCGCCCAGATCCTTGCTCAGAGTTTGCCCTGGACCATTGGTCTAGTGGGTGTAGCTGTGTTGCTGAGTTTTCTTATCGGAACGTTGCTGGGGGTCCTGTTCGCCTGGCGCCGTGGCTCCTGGTACGATACAACGCTGCCGCCCACCCTGACCTTCCTGTCCGCTATCCCCTACTTCTGGATGGCGTTGGCATTGCTCTACATTTTCGGCATGATGTTGAGCTGGTTTCCAACCAGCGACGCCTATGATCTGAGCAGTTTCCCCTACGGGCCGGAGTTGAGTCTTGATTTCATCAGTAGCTTGATACAACATGCAGCTCTGCCGGTGATCACGCTGATCATTGGATCGCTGGCCCAATGGGTGCTGACGATGCGTAACGCGATGGTGACCACGCTCTCAGAGGACTACCTGCTGATGGCCCAGGCCAAGGGGCTGCCCGCTCCGCGGGTGATCTTTGCCTATGCAGCTCGCAATGCGATCTTGCCCAGCATCACGAGCTTCTCAATTTCGCTGGGCCTGGTGGTCAGTGGTTCCCTGCTGACAGAAATCGTCTTCAATTATCCAGGCATCGGCTACCATCTGTTCCGCGGTGCCTCGGAAAGCGATTATGCCCTGGTTGAAGGCGGTTTCCTAGTAGTCGCTCTGACGGTGCTGGCGGCGAATTTCCTGGCTGAGCTGGTCTACAGCGTGCTTGATCCGCGCATCCGACATGGGAGGGCTTAGCGATGCAAGCGACTAATCTTGGAGAGCCTTCAGTCGATACGGCGGCCTTGATCGAGCAGGCCGATCAACGTCATCATGGGCCGTTCTTAAATGCTCTGCGTTTGCTTTACCGCAATCCCAAGATTGCGGTGGGCCTGGGAATCTTGCTGCTCTTTGTGCTGATGGCCCTGGCCGCCCCTCTGTTGACACCCTATCCGCCGGATGGCCCTCAAAGCCAGGTAGCCCACGGCGCTCAGCCGCCCAGCCGTGAGCACATTCTGGGAACCACGAGCCTGGGGCAGGACATGTTTTCGCAGATCGCCTATGGGGCCCGTGTCTCGCTGCTGATCGGCTTCGTGGCCGCTACCGGCTCCACCCTATTGCAGGTGATCTTTGGCCTCAGCTCCGCCTACTTCGGCAGCCTGATCGATGAGGTGCTCTCGCTGCTGATCAACGTTTTCCTGGTACTGCCCGGCCTGCCCCTGGCTATTGTTCTGGCTTCGCTGGCCAATGCCAGTGGCGTGGGTAAGAATGAGTTTGTGATCGCAATGGTATTGCTTTTCACCTCCTGGGCCTACGGGGCACGCGTGCTGCGCTCACAGACGCTCTCGCTGAAGGAGCGCGAGTTTGTGACAGCGGCGCGCTCAATGGGTGAGGTGACCTGGCGCACGATCTTCTTGGAGATCCTGCCCAACGAGATCGCGCTGGTCGCTTCGACCTACGTCGGCACCTTCGTCTACGCCCTTGGCGCGGAAGTGGCCCTGGAGTTTCTCGGCCTGGGCGATGTCTCGCATGCCAGCTGGGGTTCGATCCTCTTCTGGGCCCAGTTGAATGGGGCCCTGATCACGGGCCAGTGGTGGCTGTTTGTGCCAGCCGGTGTCTGCGTGGCCCTTGTCTGCGGCGCGTTGACGCTAGTCAACTTCGGCATCGATGAGCTAGCCAACCCAAGCCTGCGCCAGGCTATGCCGCGTAAGCTGCGCAAACTGCTCAAGGCCAGGGCTGTGGTCGCCTGACTGGTCTCTTCACCCAGCTTCATCTGAAGCATGCAATTTATCATTTATCGCTCTTTCTTCTTGTCACTATTCATGCAGGTATGAATGGATGCATCTATTCATCCAGGGATGGAAGCATATAGATTCAGGTGGCAGGTCAGACAGGAGGTAGGAGAGGAGGCTGAGCTACCTCCGGCTGCCGCCTCTATTAAGGAGGATCAATGAGCATTACCGGTCGTCCACAGGACCATCGTAGTTTCCCCGCCTCTCTGGCAGGGGGCAGTGACCTGGCTGGCGGCTTCCCGCCCGATTTTCTCTGGGGAGCCGCCACGTCAGCTTATCAGATCGAGGGCGCGGCGCGCGAGGATGGGCGCGCCCCTTCTATCTGGGATCGCTTTGTGGCCCGGCCAGGGGCGATCTTCCAGGGTCAGACTGGCGAGGTGGCCGCCGACCACTATCACCATATGGAGGAAGATGTGGCGCTGATGGCTCGCCTGAATCTGCGCGCTTACCGCTTTTCGATCTCCTGGCCGCGGGTCCTGCCCCAGGGAACTGGCCCCGTCAATGAGCGGGGCCTTGCTTTCTACGAGCGCCTGGTGGATACCTTGCTCGCCCGGGGCATTGAGCCGCTGGTTACGCTCTATCATTGGGACCTGCCCGCCGCTCTTGAGGACCGCGGCGGCTGGCTCGTGCGCGACACTGCTCAGGCCTTCGCTGAGTACGCCGGGGTGGTAGCCCGCCGCCTGGGCGATCGCGTCCGCTGGTGGCTCACGCATAATGAGCCGTGGTGCAGTTCCTATTTGGGCTATGCTCTGGGCATCCATGCCCCCGGAATGCATGATAAGCAGCTCGCTATCCACGCCGGTCATCATATTCTGCTCTCTCATGGCCTGGCCGCACAGTGCCTGCGCTCGCTGCTCCCGCGCGAGGCGCAGATCGGTATCGCCCTCGATTTCTACCCGGTCTATGCCGCGGATGAGCGTCCTGAGACGCTGGCCGCCGTCCAGCAGGCGGACGCCTTTCGCAATCGCTGGTTTCTTGATCCACTATTTCATGCCGAGTATCCCGAGTTGCTCTTCAGTACGCTGGATGTGACGCCTCCTTTGATACAGGCGAACGATCTGGCGGTGATCGCCACCCCGCTGGATTTCCTGGGCGTCAATTACTATAGTCGCATGCTTGTGCGCGGCGCAGGACCCGGGTCCGCCGCCACTACTGCGGGGAATCTCAGCTATGAGGTGGTCGAGCGCATTCCCGGTGCCTCGTATACCGATATGGGCTGGGAGATCTTTCCTGAAGGACTGGAAGTGATTCTGACACGCCTCCACCGTGAGTATGCTCCCAAGGCCCTGGTGGTGACAGAAAATGGTGCGGCCTTCGAGGATCACTGGCACATCGGGGAGGGCGTTCACGATTGGCAGCGGATTCATTATCTGCAGTTGCATATCGAGGCGCTGAGCCGCGTGCTCGCTCAGCAGGTGCCGCTCAAGGGCTATATGGTCTGGTCCTTGCTGGACAACTTTGAGTGGGCTTTCGGCTACAGCAAGCGCTTTGGGCTGGTCTACGTCGATTATCCTAGCCAGCGGCGCATTATTAAGGATAGCGGTCAGTGGTACGCCTCGTTCATCGCCGCGCAGCGCCGCTAGCACCTTGTCTGCGCCGGCCCTGCGCAAGGGCAGGCGAGCCGTTCGCCGCTGAGCATGGGCAAGCAGCCCGACGCACCAGCTCCCCGCCTGCTGACTCCTCGCTGGTTGGTCAACAGATGGCTATGCCCTGATTGAGCAGGCCACTGCTTCAGGCCAGGACCGATGGCCGCGCCGGCTCCTTTCTTCTCTCCCCCTCTCCTGCCTTGAGAGGTGCTGCTTCTGTCTTCTCGTTCGCTCCGGCTCGCCTGCCCTTTGCCTCCATCGCTGCCCGCCTGGAGGTTGCCTTCCGAGGCGAAATAGATTATCCTTTCAAGCGGGCAGCTTCACTGTTGCATGGCGCTGTCCTCAGTGCTGGCGTGGGCAGGCAACCGCTAGAGCTGTACCCTCAGCCTGTCGCGTCGGGTGCCTCTCCGCGCCCTGATCTCAGGAGGTTACACTTGGAGCCAGAGAAAAGCGGTCTTCGCCGTGAATTGTCGTTTTTGGAGAGCATCGCGCTCTCTATCGGTATTATGGCGCCCACTGCGGCGATGGCGCTCAATGGCTCGTTGGCCGCCGGGATTACCGGTAGCGCTGTACCGCTGGCTTTCTTAATTGCCACAATCGCCGTTGGTCTAGCCAGCTTCTCGTTTATCCAGTTCAGCCGTCATCTGGCGCACAGCGGCTCGGTCTATGCCTTTAACGGCATCGCTTTGGGGCCGCGCGTCGGCTTTTTTTCGGGCTGGGCCTTGCTTGGCACCTACCTTGCTTTTACTGGCGCTTCGACGGCTGAAGTCGGCAATTTCGCCCAGGCGTTCCTGGCTGGCCTGGGCTGGAGCGTGGGCTGGCTCCCGCTCGCTCTGGTAGCGGGCCTGCTGATCTGGTTCTTTGCCTACAGCCGCATCACTATTTCGACGCGCCTGACGCTGGCAATGGAGGGTATTTCGGTGCTGCTGATCTTGGCGCTGGTGGTGGTGATTCTGGTCCGCCTGGGCAGTCTTGGGCAGCTCTCGCTGGCTCCCTTTACGCCCTCTGCCGAGGAGCCGCTCAACAATGTGGCTTTGGCGGCGGTCTTCGGCTTCCTCTCCTTTGCGGGCTTCGAGGGAGCGGCTACGCTCGGTGAGGAGACACGCAATCCGCGCCGCAACATTCCCCTGGCGATCCTGGCCGCGGTCTTTGGGACGGGCCTTTTTTACATTGTCGTGACCTATGCTCAGACGTTGGGCTTTGGTCTGAGCCGGGCAGGTATTGCCAGTTTTGCTCAGTCGGCGGCTCCGCTCGATGATCTGGCGCGCCACTACGTTGGGCGCCTGATGGCTGTCCTGCTCGATTTCGGGGCGACGATCAGCGCTTTTGCCAGTGCTCTGGGAACGGCTAACGCTGGAGCGCGCATACTCTATGCGATGGGGCGCGACGGCTTCATCACGGAGCGCCTGGGTACGACCAGCCGACGCAGTGGCTCGCCAGCGTTGGCGGTGGCGGTCATCATGCTCTTTGATTTTGCAGTGGTGAGCATCTGGGGCCTGGCTCCGGCTATGACGGGGGCGACGCTCTTCGGCTATCTGGGCACGATCGGGGTCTTTCTGATCCTGGTGGCCTATGTGCTGACGAACGTAGGGGCGATCTGGTTCTTCTTTCTGCGCCGACGCGTGTGGAGCTGGCAGTGGCTGATCCCGCTGCTCGCTATCGTCTTCTTGGGCTACACGCTCTACAGCAATATTTACCCGGTCCCGGCTCCTCCGTACAATATCTTTCCGTATGTGGCTCTGGCCTGGCTCCTGCTCGGACTGCTCTGCATCATCGCCAGCCCCGGTCTGGCTCAGCGCATCGGGCTGCATCTGGAGGAGAGCGAGGGCCTGCATACAGAGACTGCAGCGGAGGCGACTGCTCTCAGGCAGCCTCAGTAGATCAGCGGCACGGCGCCGGCTTGAGCTGCCGCCAGGCCAGCTCAGGCACTTTATGAAGGGCATGGTTCAGCTTCAGTGAAGACCTGGCCGAACCGAACCGAACTGAACCGAACCCAACTGAACGTACGACTACGGCCAAAGAAAGGAGCTTGCTACCGGCCATGACGACAGACATTCCAAAAGCAGGGCGCACGATCCATATTCGGCGCGATCAGTGGCATCTGGCCTGGGATCACAGTATCCCGCCTATTGCTCGCATTAGCTCGGGCGAGGTGGTGGAGTTCGATATGCTGGAAGCTTCTTGCGGCCAGATCCAGGCCAATAGCACGATTGAGGCCATTGGCTCGCTCGATTTCTCGCGCGTGGATCAGGTGCACGGCCCGATCTATGTGGAGGGGGCCGAGCCAGGGGACACGCTGGAGGTGGAGTTTCTTGATTTGCAGCCAGCCGAGTGGGGTTGGACGGGAGTGATTCCCGGCTTCGGCCTGCTGGCCGATGAGTTCCCCGAGCCGGCCCTCAAGATCTGGCATCTGGAGGGCGGCGCCGATGGCTGGGCCGAGTTCGCGCCCGGCATTCGTATTCCGCTGGCCCCCTTCTGCGGTGAGATCGGGGTGGCGCCGGGCCAGCCAGGGGCACTGCCGACGATTCCTCCCTATCGCCACGGCGGCAATATGGATACACGCCATCTGACGAAGGGGACGCGCCTCTACCTGCCAGTGGAGGTGCCCGGAGCGCTTTTCTCGATGGGCGATGGCCATGCCGCCCAGGGCGATGGCGAGGTCTGTGGTACCGCCATCGAGACGCCGATGCACGCAGTCGTACGCCTGACGGTGCATAAGGATCGTCCCGTACCGGAGCCACAGTATTTGACGGGCGGCCCGCTTATCCAGCGCACTAATACGGCCCCGTACTATGTGACCGACGGCATCGGTCCCGATCTGATGGAGGCCACGCGCAACGCGATCCGCCATATGATCGATCATCTGCAACGCAACTATGGCCTGTCGCGCAGCGACGCTTATATGCTCTGCAGTGTGGCGGTGGACCTGAAGATCTGCGAGGTGGTGGATGCGCCTCACTGGGTCGTCGGGGCTTTCCTGCCGACGAGCATTTTTACGAAGTGAGGTCGAATCTCTGCGCTAAGCCACCAGACCATAGGGAAGATTGCGACCAGGAGTAAAGACGAGCCGCCGGCCCTCCTTTTCTTTCTCTCGCAAGGAAGAGGAGGGCCGGTTTCTTTGACCGAGGAGCGCCAGCGAGCGACCACAGCCGACCTGGCTGAGAGAGGCGCTAGCGACGCCGCCAGGTAGTGATAAGCGCGGGGGCCGCGGAGATCTGGGCCAGCAGCAGGCTGGCTGTCGTGGACGAGGCCGCCACTACCGTAGAGCTGCTCCGAGAGCTGGCGCTCGGCGCGGCTTTAGGTGCAGTTTTCGTCGCAGGTTGTGGTCCCTTGAGCGTGATCACCTGGTCCTTATGGATGTCGCTGTGATAGTGCAGGGTGCTGACGCCCTTCAGATGTAAGGCTGTGGCATCGATCGTAATGTCAACGGTCGGTACCATGCCGCCTTGCTTGCCCACCAGGAGGCTGTAGATGTTGGCCGGATTTTTCAGGTTGATATGGGCATGCGGCACGTACCACGAGAGCCGGATGTAGGAGATGCAGTTTTTCGGGGTGACCGTCAGTCCTCCCCACATGGCTCGCCCGGGCAGGTCGCTCTGCAGGGCTGTTGGCGGTCCTACGCTGTCAACGGGGGGATTCTGGTAACGCGGCCCCAGGGCGTAGTTGCCGCTCGGACAATAGCGCGAACCGTCGGGCGGAATGTAGTTGTAGCTGTCGCATTTGCTGCCCGTGGCTGGCGACTTTGAGGAGGTGGAAGTGGTGCCAGTGCTCGTTTTAGGGATGCCTGTGCTGGCGCTGCAGACAGGCTGACCGGAATCGAAACCGCTTCCGTCGATGAGCTGGGCGCCCTCTGGAGCATAGACGCGGATGTAGTCGGTGTAGGCGTCGAAGCCGTAGACGGGGCCGCGCTGGTCATACTCCAGGATGATGGTCAGATCGTGGGTGGCGCCTCCCTGGGCATCGAGCGTAATGTTGTCCTGGAAGGTGCTATGGACATATTGACTGGCTTTGTTGACGCTGATGTTGGCCTGCACGACGTGGAAGCCGTCGACGTTCTTGAAGCTGTTGATTGCGCCAGAGTAGCCCTGCTGGACCAGCCAGCTTTCGATAGCGGGATTGGTAAAGTACAACTCCAGGTCGCGCGCCTGGATATCCTTGACCGCCCCTTTGACGATGTCAAGCAGCTTGCTGACCGGTAGATGGCGCACCTTGTCGAGCAGGAGCTTGGCGACCAGCGAGGTGAAGGCTTTGCGGGCATCATGCAAGCCCTGGCCGGTGACTTGCTCTTGCCGTGCAATACCAGCAGGGTCCTGCTGATAGTAGTGCAGGCGATCGGCCAGGTTCTGCGAGGTAATGGTCTCGCCGTAGTCCTTGACCACAATTGGGCCCGTCACATCCAGAATGTGGGCGATGAAGGTGGGCGTGAAGGCGATGTCCCCATCGACAGGACCGCCTCCTTCATCCTGGAAGACCTGGATGTTGATGCGCGCTGTGGTGGGGTAGTCACCGGAGATGTTGGAGTCGCGCAGGCCGAAGTTGCCCATGTGCATCCAGCTATAGCCCGGCGGGGCCTGCCTTCCCATCTGGAAGCCATTGCCGGCATAGTCCAGCTTGGCAACATCACGCAGGGCCAGGGCCCCGACGACACCATTCTGCACATCGACAACCCCGTACTGACCGGTAAAGCCACCGCCGGGGCGCAGCTCGGCGTTGTCCATCGTCTGCAGCAGATAGCGACGATGTCCGTCGACTCCTAGCAGCCAGGAGGCCAGAGGAATGAGCTGTTGCACCTGGTTGATCTGCTTCTGGGCCTCGGGAAGGGCTTTGACGATGCCGGCGATTTGCTCGCGCTGGTGGGCGTTGAGCATGGGAAGCTGCTTGAGATCGACGGAGCGCATTTGCTGCTCGATGTCGTCGATATAGTAGAGTGCGTGCACCAGCGCCCCCTGGACAGTGGCCACGTCCTGGGCGGTGAGCAGCGGTTTGGCATTGCTACTGGTGGTGAGCGGCGAGCCGTGGATGATGCTGGCGCCGAGCAGCCCGACACCGCTCATCTCGTCGCCCATGCGCGAGACGTCGAGGGCCACCTGCACGAGATGCCGCGCCATGTCGAGGCTGGAAGCATACTCGGGAGCGAAGCGCTGAATGGCTTCACGTACGTCGTCGCGCTCGACAAGCTGCTGAAGCTGGAGGAAGTCGCTGCCCGCCTGGCGAAATTCCTGCTGGGCGCGCTGGAGCTTGTCGGCTTCTAAGGCTGCCAGGGGGTTGTTTTTGTCCAGCGTGAGGAGATCCTTGACATTCATGAGGTGCTTGACGCCATCCTCAGCCAGACCTTTGACGTTGCTGTAGGCGCTGTACGCGGCCAAAGCCGCGCCTACGGGAGGGAGCAGGCCAATGATAAGGGCCACCAGGATGGCCAGGGTGACATAGGTTCGAAAGCGATGACGCTTGCGTTTTACCTGAGTGCGCTCCCGACGACGCCCGCGAAGGCGACGCAGCTGCTGAGTGAGACGCCGCTCCACTATCCCGGGGGACACCCGTTTCTTGTCTCGGGCCTGGCCTGGGGCCAGCGGCAGAACTGTGGTCGGAACAGCAGCCAGATCGACCAGCCCGCGCTCAGAGCCTGGAAGCAGGGCAATTTCAGCCTCTTCCTGCAGGGGGGCTGGCAGCATCCGCTCATTGAGCAGGGTGGTGGGCAGCTCGTCGATCTCTGGGGAGAGTTTTTCTTCGCCGGCGACTCTTTCGGCCTCAGCTTCGCCTTGCTGCTCATGCTCCTTGCCTGCTGCCGTTTCTGGGGCCTGGGCTGTCGCGGCCTCCAAACTGCGCGTCGGTACTGCGGCCAGATCTCGCGCGCTGAGGTCGCCCTGAGCTGGGACCGGCTCTTCTTCAGTCTGCTCACCCTCCAGAGGGATGGTCGGGGTTTCTTCTTCCTCTTCCCCCGCTTCGGCTGCACTTTCTTGAGCGCCCTCTGCCTCCTCTCCCTCTTCTGCGGCGGCCTGCTCGTGATCGGCTCGCTCAGCGGGATGAGGATGGTTGTCGCCTTCTGCAGAGGCTGGCGGCTCTTCTTCGCTCAGGGAGAACGGGCGCCGCTTGTGCTCGCCTTGATCTTGATCGGCAGGGTGCGCTTCGCCCTGGTTAGCGGCGATCGCCTCAAGTGTATCCGGCTGCCTCTGAGAGCGCACTCCTCGAACGGCCTCTAATCTGACTGTTGGTTCTTCTCCTTCAGCCAGCTCGCCTGCACTCGTCGCGTCCCCCCCCACCGCTGCCGACTGTGTCTGGCCCGTGCCGTTGGTACGCCGCTCCCCCTCGCCCTGCTCTTCTGACGGCCTTTCCTGGCCGCCAGGCGCCGGAGCTGGTACGCTGGTCAGGGGAGCCTCTACCCTCTCTTCGACCAGGCTTCCTGGAAGGAGGGCGCGGAAGCCCCAGAGGCGCCCATCTGGGTGACGCTTGAGACACTTTTCAAGCAGCCGCTCTAAGGTTTGCCAGGAGAGACGATATTGCCGTGTGATCTCTTCAATAGACTTATCAGTGGTATAATAGTCGATTACAGCATTTTTGCGTTGTTCGTAACGTTGCTTTTCTCGCTCTCCAAGGGAGGAGAGATCGGCTTCGGCCCAGGTCGCAAGATCGTCGCGACGTGGCCGTGGTGGAGAAGATACGGCGCGTACCCCAGGCAAGGTTTTACCTCCATGCTTTGCAGATCCACTAGTCTATGCAGAATTGACGACAGTCTTTAAAGATCAGAGATAAGATGAGCCTTGCAGGCCAGCCTTTTCCTTTCTTTAGGAAAAGATCAGAGAGAAAGACATATGGTAAATGCTCGCCATCGGCGAGTTGCAGAGATGATCTTTTGATTGAATCCGCCGGCAACTTTTAGCAATGATGGACTATTGCGTAGTCAGCAGTTCTCCCCCTCTACTATACAGGACGCTTGAACCCCCACAGACGTTGCACGTGCCGCTTATTATATCGGAGCTTGTGCATATAACGAGGCAACGGTAGCATTTTTGGATAGGAAGTAAGGAGGCAAAAGAGCCGCCCAGCCAGGAAAAGGCAGCCACTGCCTTTGACCCTGGGCGGCTCGCCCGCATCCAGCCCAACTACACCGGTGGATTACTCTCCGCGCTCTAGCTTGTTCTCTCCTGAGCGAGGCGCGTCTCCAATGAGGCCAGCTGCTCCTTGAGGCGGCGGTTCTCCTCACGCAGCGTCTCCAGATCCTGACGCAGCTGACCGAGCTGCTCCTCCGTCTGTCCTGCGCTGCGCAGCACATAGAGCGCCGCGCGCATGCTGCGCAGGACACGCGTCTCCAGCTCTCGCGCGGCGGCTCGCTCCAGAGCGGGCACGGCGCGACGCTCGCCGAAGAGCAGGAGGGCGAGCGCTGCCCCCTGGCGCACAGCCTCCCAGGGATCATGCTCGACTGCCTCGCAGAGACGAGTCACCGCCTGCTGCCAGGCAGCCTCACGATAGAGATGACGCTCATGGGCCAGCGCTTGCAGACCATGCGTCGCGGCCAGTCGCCACAGCGGCGGTTGACGGCTGGCATCGAGATAGTCTAAGAGGAGGGGAATGGCGCGTTCGTCTCCGCAGCAGGCCAGGCCCCTAAAGATGCCCTGCTGCACATAGGCTTGCCACGATGGGCGCGTGATGGCCTGCTGCAGCACATCGAGGACCCCGGCCACCCGCGTTCTGCCAAGGGCTTCCGCTGCCGCCCGCTCGACGAGATAGCTGACGTCGCCTTCGCTGACCAGTGGCCGCAGGGCCTCTGCCGCCCGCTGCGCCAGTGCACTCTGCTGCGGCGCCTGATAACCACCCAAGGCCCGCGCGGCAGCGGCCCGCACGCGCGACCACTGCTGCGCCTCTAATTCGTGCAAGGCCCGCAGGAGGGCGGCCTGGGCTGCCTCTGTTCCCAACTCACCCAGGGCCTTGGCTGCGGCACAGCGCACGCCCCAGAAGGGATCAGTGAAGAGCGCCTCCTCAAGAGCGCGACGGCTGGCCTCATCCCCCTGCTTCGCCAGAGCCTCTGCCGCCTCAATGCGTCCCAGCACGTCGGGATCGTGCGCCAGCTGGTAGCGCAGCATGGAGGCAGGTCGCTCGAATTCGAGGGTCTTGAGCAGCCAGCCGTCGGGATCAAAGCGCACCATCAGCGGCTCGTGCTCCAGTGGCACAAAGAAGGTCTGCGTGGTCTCACCGTTTTCGCCAACGACCACCTGCAGCTTGACGGTTCGAGTTTCGTTGCTGCCATCGGCCACAGGCACGCTGAAAGCCAGATCAACCGGTGTCACAAAACAGGGCGTGAGATCATCGACGGTCTGGGTTTGCTTGACTGCCAGCCTGGCCAGATGACGCTCGCCATCCCAGGCATAGCTGACGGAGAAGGCGGGATAACCCGCTTGATAGAGCCACTGCTGGAAGAACTGCGCCAGGCTGCGCCCGGTGACCTCCTCAAAGGTGCGCTCCAGGTCGGCTGTGATGACTTCGCGACCGCGGTGGCGCTCCAGATAGGCATGCAGGCCCCGGCGAAAGGCCGCGTCACCAAGCTGGTGGCGCAGCATATGCAGTACCCAGGCCCCTTTGTTGTAGAGGTGACGGTCGAACAGTTCAAAACCATCGCGGTAGTAGCCCCGATAGACAATCGGACGACGATAGTGCTTGTCCTCCTCAAAGTAGAGCTGAGCCGCCTCCATCATCATCCACTTGAACACATCGCCGCCACGATCGTGCTCGACCCACAGATGTTCTAAATAGGTGGCAAAGCCTTCGTTGAGCCACCCTTCGGACCAGTCGCGGCAGGTCAGTAGATCACCGAACCACTGATGCGCCAATTCATGAGCAACGGTGGTCACGGGGCCGTCCTCACCCACATCGAGCGCAGCCTTTTGATCGAAGAGCAGCATGAAGCTGTGGGTGGTGGCTGTCGTATGCTCCATTGCCCCCCGATAGACCTCGATGACGCTCTGGGCATATTTGCGATAAGGGTAGGGATAGTTGAGGTAGCGGCTGAAAAAGTCGATCATGGCCGGCGTCTTGCCCATCAGCAGGCGCGCATCTTCGCGGCGGTCGGGCCGCACATAGTAGGTGACGGGCAGCTCGCCGTAATGATCTTCGATGATGGCAAAATCGCCAACCACGAGCGAGATCAGATACGCGGGATGGGGTACGTCATGACGCCAGTGATGGGTTTTGGTACCATCGCCATTGTCGCGCACGTTGAGCAGCTCGCCGTTAGAGAGGGTCACGAACTGCGCCGGCACGGTCACGATGATTTCGCTGGTAGCGCGGTCATTGGGCACCCAGTGGCAGGGGAACCAGTGGCGATGGTACCAGGTCTGGCTGAAGGTCCAGGCCTGGACGGGCCGCGTCGGATCATCGGGCGTGGGCTTATTGAAGTGCAAGCCGATGCGCGGCTGCGCCCAGTAGCGCACGCCAACAGTGAACGACTCGCCGTAGTGATACGGGCGGTCCAGAGTGACGATGAGACGCTCCGGTTCAATGCTATAGCCCAGCGCGGTCCCGTTGTCGAGCATCACCTGCTCGATTTGCAAGTCAACGGCGTCGAAAGCGATGCTGCGTACTTCATCATAGAGAGCAGTAAACGAGGTCCAGGCGATGCCACTGACCGTCTCATGCTCGAAGTCAAGACGGATCTCCAGCTTGACATGGGTGATATCGGCGGGACGATCGGGGGCATAGTGAACACGGTCGCCAGGCAGCTCGAAGGCCCGCGCCCTGGGAGGCGGCACCGCCAGCGCCTGCAGAGCGCTGCGAGTCGCTTCCAGAACGCTTCCCTCTTCAGAGTCGGCTACCGCAAAAGTGGTCCCACAATACCTTCTCATAGAGAAGCTCCTCTTCTTCTATTATTCTCTTCACTTATCATGATAAAAACATCTTTTCTACTTATTGATTGAGTAGTACTATTAACGTGCCTGCTGGTCAGCGTCAGGAAGGGCGATCTCAGCTGCGAAGCCACGCGCAGTAGAGGCCGGGACGAAAACCATCCAGCTTGATTGTGACCTGACGAGCTAGCCAGTCGACCAGGGACGGTGAGTGAGGAAGAGCACTCGCTGGCACCTGCTGCTCTCTCTAGCTCACCCTTGCCCAGAGCCGGAGCAGGAAGCCCCCCGAAACAGAAGAAGGCCGGGAGATGAGCGGGGCACACTGGCCTGTCCCCTCTCTTCAACTGCTTCCCCGGGCACAGCGTAGATATTTGTGTTATTGTACCTGGAGAGAGGTTTTCACTGGTAGTATGCGTCACAAACCTACACGGATCAATAGACTAGCCCAGGTGGCGCGTTTCTTGCGCGTCGCCCGTCTCTTATTGTGGACCATCTGGGTGATTTACCGCGAGCGTCGGCGAGTGATTCGGGCCCACCAGCGCGGTCACTACGAGGTTCAGCCTAATATCGAAGTCCTGATCAAGGTCTTAACGGCTTTCCGCGAGACGGCCATTAAGCTCGGCGTCCTGATGATCAAGCTGGGTCAGTTCCTGAGCGCGCGCGCCGACCTGCTGCCCGAGCAGGCTCTGCAAGTGCTCGGCAGCCTGCAAGACGAGGTGCCGCCGGCCCCTTTCAGCCATGTTGTCTCGGTCATCGAGGCCGACCTCGGCAAGCCGGTTGAGCAGATCTTTAGCATGCTGGAGCGCAAGGCGACCGCTGCCGCCTCTCTCGGTCAGGTGCACCGCGCCACGCTCGCCGGCAGTGGCGAAGTAGTAGCGGTTAAGGTGCAGCGTCCGCATATTGAGGAGCTGGTCAATACCGACCTGAGCACGATCCGCTTTGTCATCTGGGTCATCACGCGCTTTGTTGACACCAGCGAGTTCATCGACCTGATGGCTCTCTATCGCGAGTTTCGCCGCACGGTCTACGAGGAGATCGACTATCTGACCGAGGCCGCCAATGCTCGCCGTTTTCGCGAGCTTTTCCACGATCAGCCCCAGATCTATATTCCACGTGTCTATGAGGAATACAGCTCGAAGCGGATTCTGGTCTTGGAGTGGATCGATGGTATTAAGATTAACGATTATGCCGCTTTGGAGGCCGCCGGCTATAATCGGCTGGAGATCGCCCGCCGTACGGTCGAAGCCTATTTCTTCCAGTTCTTCGAAGCTGGCTTCTTCCACGCCGATCCCCATCCGGGCAACATCTTTGTCAAGCGTGGTTCCCCGCCGGATGATCCTGTCATCGCCTTTGTCGACTTCGGCATGGTTGGCACCCTTACAAAGAGCATGAAGAAGGCCATGCGCGACCTCTTCCTGGCCTTTGTAGCCCGCAACTCGCAGGCACTGGTCAATGCTCTGGGCCGCCTCGGCTTTCTGGGAGAAAACGCCAATCTGACGGCCATTGAGCACGGCCTGGAGCTGATGCTCAACCAGTACTATGGTTTGACTCTGGGGGAGGCACGCGAGCTGGACCTGTCGGACGTAGCTCAGGATATCGAGCAGCTGCTGTACGGGCAACCTTTTCAGATTCCAGCTCAGTTTGCCTTTACAGGGCGGGCCATCAGCGTGCTGGCCGGCGTGGCGACTGGCCTGGCGCCGGAGTTTAACCTGATCGATGTGGCCACTCCCTACGCGCGCAAGTTTCTCGGCCTCAGCGCCGATCGCCTGGGAGAGAACCTCCAGGAGCTGCTGCGCCAGCTGCTGGAAAATGGACGCGCGATGTTGACCTTGCCCCGCTCCCTGGAGCGTATCATTACCCGTTTCGAGAGCGGCCAGATCGAGATTCGCCTGGCCGATTCCCCGACCAACGGGCGGAATCGACGCGCGCGCTCCGGAGCAGGGCGCGGCACCAACGGCAGCGAGAGACGCGGCGGTACACTCCCACTGGCGCTTGTGAGTCTGGGCGCCCTGGCCGCCGGCGTCTATCTCCTTACCAGCGTTCACCTGCTTAGCGCCGGCTGGTTTTGCCTTGGTCTGGCCGCTGTGGCCGTCCTGGGCCTGCTCCTGCGCCGCTAGGGCAGCCTCGGGCCTCGCCCCAGGGAAAAGAACAGCTCTGGCAGCCAGGCGGGACAGAGCCGATGAGACCGCCTTAGAGCAGCCGGCGAGCAGACTTAGCGCCGTAGCAGCCAGCGTTCGCCGCCGTGACGGTGAACACGCCCTTCCTGCTCTAGCTTGAGCAGATGAGCTGTCAGAGACTGAGCAGCCAGGGCGTGAAGGGCCGGCGAGACGTCGGCATAGACATACGGCACAAGGTCACCGACGGTCGCCCCCTGGGGGAACCGACCGAGGGCTGTGATCACCTGCTGCTCACGCAGGAGGCGATGCTCGATGTATTCGGCCAGCTTGCTGGTCGGATCAAGAATGATCGGGCCGTGAGCGGGGACAATCTGGCGCAACGCCAGACCCTGGAGACGCCGCAGCGAGGTCAGATACGCCCCCATATCGCCCTCGGGTGGAGCGATCACCACGGTGCCCACTCCTGCCAGCAGGTCCCCGGCAAACAGGACGCCAGCCCGCTCTAAGAGGAAGCAGAGGTGATCGAAGCGATGACCCGGCGTGTAGATGGCCCGCAGCGTATCGCTTCCAGCAGCCAGGCGCGCACCATCCTCCAGCTCCTCATCGGCCAGCGCTACCCCTTCGCGGCTGAAGGCCAGCACTGGCACCCCCAGCCGGGCCCGCAGAGCCGCCGCGCCTCCGCAGTGGTCAGGATGGCCGTGAGTGATCAAAATGCGCCGGATGCCGCCACGGGCCTCTCCAGCGGCAATGACCTGCTCCAGATAGGCCGGGTCGTCGACCGCTGGATCAATGACAAGCGCTCCCGTGGTCTCTTCGCCAACAACGATTGTATTGGTCCCTGGTCCTGTCATCACCGAGGGATTGGGAGCCAGCACCAGTGTATAAGGCTGCGCTTCCTCTTGTGGCTTCTGCTCCTGTTCCATAACGCTCCTCTCTCTCACGCACTTCTCCAGCAGACCAGGTGGTGTCACATCACGGTCTGCAACTCAGCCCTGGGTCATATGAGGTGGCACCTCCCAACCCTGTTCATCGCCAGGGAGGTAGATGCGATAGCCATCGCCCTCCTGCACCAGGCGTGGCTGCTTGAGAGCCACATAATGCGAGGCGGCGAAGGCCAGAGCCTCCTCGGCGCTGGCAAAGGCCGCTAACTCTTCAAGCTGGCGTAAGGTAGCAAAGACCAGGGGGAAGCTACCTTCCTGGTAGCGGGCCAGGGCCTCAGCGGGCCTGATCCAGAGGCCGTCGCTGGTCTCCAGATGATCGTAGACAGCCTGCTGCTCGGCAGGAGCCAGGGCGAGAAAGAAGTGGGTATCGAAGCGACGCGGCATGCCTTCCGGTGTCAGCCAGTGAGCAAAGTAGTGGAGCCGATCGGTGGCTAGCTGCAACCCCTCGCGCTGGGCCAGCTCGACCAGTGAGCCTCGTCGCTCATGAAAGGCACGGCGATAGTCGGCGAAGCGCGCCCTCTCGGCCTCATTCTCCGTCAGGGCCAGCAGCGAGCCATTGCGATAAGCCAGCAAGACCCCTGCTTCCTCAAATAGCTCGCGAATGGCCGCCACTCGTGCTCCCGTGCCCAGGGCTGTCCTCCCCTCGGGGTCGGCCACAGCCTCACGGACGGGAACAGGGGCGCAGAGCTGAGCGCTCTCCTCGACGGCGCGGTCATCAGCCTTGATGGAGCCACCGGGAAAGACGTAGACATCAGGCATAAATTCGCTTTGGACAACACGCCGAACCATAAAGACCTCCATTCCGGTTCCGGCGTGTCCGTTCCTCAGCAGCATCACCGCTGAGGCCAGGCGGGGCACAACTGCCATAGGTTCTCTCCATCTCCCTTGAGGAAAGTTTCTGTTGATCTGGGCATGATACTGTTATAGTACCATATGCGCAGCATCCCCGCAGGCACTGCTCGCCCTCTTTACGGGGGCCACGGCCTGTGGTACGCTGAACATGTTCATGCTCTTTGTGACAGCGATAAACAGGATGCACCCGGCAGAGTAGGATCTATCAGCTCTCGACCGAAGGCAAAGCAGGGCCGAAAAAGTAACTATGGATGCAGAAGCACCAGTGATTAAGCAGTTGCAGAATCGGCACAGCCGTTTCCGCCTGGGTCTGATCGGCGATCCCGTGGCGCATTCGCTCTCGCCGCGTATGCAGCAGGCGGCTCTCGATGCCCTGGGTATCGATGCGGTCTATGAGCTATGGCAAACGCCTGCCGATGAGCTGGCCGCATGCGTCGCCCGCCTGCTCGATCCGCTCTATCTGGGGGCCAATGTGACTATTCCGCACAAGCAGGCAGTGCTCCCTCTCCTTGACATCGTTGATCCGCTGGCAGCGCGCATCGGGGCGGTCAACACGATTGTGCCGCGTGATGGCTACCTGCATGGCTATAATACCGACGCGCCTGGTCTGTTACATGCCCTACAGGAGCTAGGTGTCGGCAAGCCGAGCGAGAGCACAACGATCTCGCTGACGGGCTATACAGCCATCATCTTAGGAGCGGGCGGAGCGGCGCGGGCGGCAGCTTTCGCCCTGGCCAGCACTGGCGTTGAGCGATTGATCATCGTCAATCGTCACCTGGAGCGCGCCCAACACCTGGCGGCAGAGGTTGGCGACTTTCTGGCGGCCCAGCGTCAGGAGCTGAGCGTCCCCCAGGTCTTCAGTCTCAGCGATCCCGAGTTCCTGATTCCGCACCCGCTCTCGCTCATCATCAACGCCACCCCGGTCGGTATGCATGAGGATCTCAGTCCGCTCCCCGGCGAAGTGCTGGCGCGTTTCGGCAACGAAACCTTTGTCTTCGACATGATCTATAACCCGGCGGAAACAAAGCTGCTCTGTCAGGCGCGGACACTGGGAATGCGGGCTTCCAATGGCTTGCCGATGCTGCTCCATCAAGGGGCCCTGGCCTTCACACTCTGGACCGGCCAGCCTGCGCCGCTGGAAGTCATGCGAACTGCCCTCACCGCCGAGTAGAGCCTGGGGCTGCGTGCGCGTCGGACAGACCACCCCACCCTCCGCGCCCTCTTTCGTCCTTGAGCGTTCCCTGGATGGCAGCGGATTGCCAGGCCAAAACAAAGCCTGGGCGGGACAGAGCATCTCTAGTGCTGCCAGCAGGAATGGAGCCGCATAGCACCTTGCCTTTTCGAGTTGGGGGACATACTATTATGCTAGAGGGACCCACCAGCCAGAATAAGGGAGGAACCATCATTGAAACTGGCAAGCTTTTCAACACCTGATAACCCGCGTGTGCGCGTGGGTCTGGTGCTCAACGACGAGATTGTCGATGCCGCTCAAGGAGCGCGCGCCCTTGGCTTCAGTGTCCCTGACCAGATGCAGACCCTCATCGAGCAGTATGGGCAGGCGGAGCGGGGTCTGCGCGCCCTGCTAGAGCAGGCCCAACAAGCCAACGGGCGTTTGAGTGCAATTCCCGCCCTGCAGGGAAGTGGCCTCGTGCAGCCACTCTCCGCCGTCCAGCTCGCGGCCCCGATCCCTCGTCCGCGCAAAAATATCATGTGCCTGGGACTGAACTACGCCGAGCACGCCCGCGAATCCGCCGCAGCCCGCGGGCGCGAGGCTCAGCTCCCGCAGCATCCCGTTATTTTTACCAAGGCTCCCACTACGGTCAACGGACCTTACAGCGACGTGGTTATCGATCCCGCCGTCTCGACGCAGATCGACTGGGAAGTTGAGCTGGCCGTCATCCTCGGCAAGGGAGGCAAGCACATCCGCGAAGACGAGGCCCTCAGTTACGTCTTCGGTTACACCGTGCTCAACGATATCTCGGCTCGTGACCTGCAGGCCCAGCACCAGCAGTACTTTCGTGGCAAAAGCATCGACGGCTACTGTCCGATGGGTCCCTGGATCATCACCGCCGATGAGATTCCCGACCCCCAGCGGCTTACCCTGCGCCTGCGCGTCAACGGGGTCACCAAGCAAGAGGCCACCACTGACCAGATGATCTTCTCTATCCCCCGTATCATCGCCGTGCTCTCCAACGGGATGACGTTGGAGCCGGGCGACATCATCGCCACCGGTACACCGAGCGGTGTTGGCTTCGCCCGCACGCCGCCCGAATTCCTGCGCCCCGGCGACATCATGGAGACCGAGATCGCCGAGATCGGCGTTATGAGGAACCGCATTGTCGGCGTCTCAGAGGCTCGCTAAGGCATATTGGGTCTGCCTTTGCGCTACTGCCGACGCCGGCGTCAGCGCTGGCCATGCCCAAAAACGCGACGAGGCGACGGATCACGAGAATCCGTCACCTCGTCCGGCCAGGGAGAGGGTTATCTCTTTTACTTCCCAGACTCAACCTGGCTCATCGACTAACCCACTTTGCCGCCTTCCCTGGCTGTCCGGCGTTCGTGCCCTGGATACTTCTCTACGTCGCCTCCTCATTGCCCCCATCCAGACCAGGACCACAGCCGCGCAGTAGGACGGCAGGGGAAGATCAGACTGAGACCTCTTCTTTAATCCAGGGCGGCAGCGTCCCCCAGAGATTGAGCGCGCGGGGACGAGCATGCCAGAGACGTGGCGGCGTTGTCACATCTTGATCGTAGTACTGCTCCAGCTCGGCAGACAGCTCAACGTGGCAGCCCTCTGGATCGGCGAAGCGCAGGAAGAGATCGTGACCAGCGCCGTGGCGTCCGGGTCCCCAGAGGACGGGTGTCTCCTGGCGGCTGAGATAATCAGCCCAGGCCAGTAGGTCGAGGCCGCTGTCGATGCGGAAACCAATGTGATCGACATCGGGGCGCCCCTGGATCAGCACCAGGGTATGATGATCGGTATTGCAGCGCAGCCAGGCCCACTCGCGCAGCAACCAGTCTGAGATATCAAAGCCCAGAGCCTCGGTGTAAAACTCGACCATCGTCTCTAGATGCGGCGTCTGCAGGGCCAGGTGCTGGAGGGCCAGGGGGCGCAGGCGCGCCTGCCGACGCCCACTAGCAGCGGCGTACTGCGTGAAGGCTTCATCGGACGCCACCGAGATCTCAATACGGTTGCCATCGGGATCGCGGAACCAGAGCGTATCGCCGCGCTCGCTCTCGCCATCGCGCGGTTCGAAAGCCAGCTCCACGCCGAGCATATTCAGGCGAGCGGCCAGGGCCGCCAGCTCCGCCTCTGTATCCACCTCGAAGGTCATGTGATGCAGTCGACTCTGAGGCAGCCCAAAGCGGCTATCGGCTTTACCGGGGCGGGAATCGCGGGTATCGGCAAAGAGGGCCAGGCAGTGATGTTCATCGCCCAAAGCGAGGAAAGCGCTGGCCGCCTCCATCTCCATCTCCTGCCCCACGGTACGAATCTCGCTTGAGCGCAGATCAAGGCCCACCACCTGGCGATAGAAGCGGGCCTGGGCCGCCACGTCGCCGGACCAGAGGCCCACATGCGCTAAGCGCCTGACTTTTACCTTCTGAATCTGCTGCTCGCTCACTGCTGCCTCCAGGGAAGGAAACTGCTGCCGACTGCTGCCGGTGGACCTGCCTGCCGGCTGGTTTAGCTCTTGAGCACCAGCCAGACGGCCAAGGCTCTCTTTTTCTGGGGAATCATACCCAGTATGAGCGAGCCAGGTCAACAGATCTCCCCCAAAGGTCATAGCTTCTCGCCCTCGTCCTCCTCATTTTTGCTCTCCACGGCGGCAGAGGGAGCGCCACCCGCCTCGCCTTCCCCATTGACCTCAGTGCCAGCAAAGGGCCGCGTCACGGGGATCTCCGCCGGTTGGCCGCAGGCGGACCTGGGAGACTGTGGCTGGTCAGGCAGACCGCGCCCCGGCAGTCCAGGCTGCGAGTTACCGACAGCGCGAGGCGGGGCAAAGCCGAGCGGTGTAGAGGGAGCGGCCAACGGAGAGGAGCCAGGCGCAGCAGGCGCACCAGCAGAGGAGCAGGGAAGCTCGTCTGGCAAAGGAGCCACAGAAGCAGTCCCGCAAGAGGAAGCGCGCTCACTCCAATCGGAGCGTGTCCCGGCAGCAGACGAGGGCGGCCAGGGAACCTCGGTCAGGGCCGGCTCCAGCTCGCCGCGCGAGAGGTCGAAAGTCTCCAGAACCCGCACAAGCGAGGGCGGATCTGGCATCGGGGTCTCCGGCGCTCCTAACTGACCAGGCAGGCTCTTCCAGGGCATACCAGCCGAAGAGGAGGCAGGGAGAGAGGAATCCATCACCGTCTGCTGCGAGAGGGGCACAGAAGGAAAATTAGCGGGCCAGCGCGATCTGAGCGCGAGCAGAGAGACGGCGAGAGCGAGGGCGGCACACAACGGCAGAAACCAGAGATGCCAGAGCACAGCGAGCACGAGCGTCCCCCCGCTCAGCATGGAGGACGCCACGAGCGCGGCCAAAAAGAGGCGCGGCAGCCATTGCGGCAGAGCCGCAGGCAGCGTCGGCAGCAGCGACGAACGACGCCGCATTAAGCGGGCACGGCGGCGCTGAGCGGCCCGGCTGGTCTCTACCAGCCGCCGTGCCGTAGCAGGCCAGAGCGCGCGACTCACCCCCCGAGAGAGGTTACTCGCGCGCTCAACCAGAATGTAGATTTTCTTGTCGCTCTTGCTGTCTTCACTCATCACACATCCACCCCTGTGCAAAGAACAGGGCCACCACCCAGTCCCCCAGAGAGATGACAGCCAGATGATCCTTCCTGTCGCGATACTGAAGTGCCGGCAGGAAGCCGGTGACACCCCAGTGCCTCCGCGAGGGACACGTATGGAGACAGAGGCACGCACCACACCACACATCATCCCTTGCTATATACGATGATACGCCGGGTACCAAAGGGAGATACTGGCCAGACGGTAGTCCATCGTACGAGTCCGCTACGAGAATCGTACACCACAACCAACGAACAACAACCCCACCATCGCGGGAGACCCCCCTCACGGGCGGTCCCGAGCTGGCCCTTCCCGAGGCGGGCGGCATCGTCACCCCACCACCACATAGCTACCCCCTGCCGGCCTGCCTGCCTTTGTACGCACGCATCCGGCAGGCGGAGGCAACCCGCCCCGAGTCGGACCATGCTTTCCCGCACCGTCCGCGCCATAGCTGCAGCCCGGCGGCACCGTACATAGCAGCGCCGCAGCGGTGCGCTTTGGTTCGCGCATTGGACAATTCGCCCGTACCTCCACGCACCGCCAACGACGCGCCACCACCGAGAGGCCAGAACATGACACGCTTCCAGGCGCTGGCCGCAGCGAAAGCCAGCTCCTACCCGCGCACACTCCACATCCAGACCTCTCCGCGTCTGCTCGTGCCCGCGCATTGGCACTTCACTACCGCGACAGGAACACGCTCGTGCGTGCTCCTGCACCGTAGCCAGTCAGAAGGAGCACGCTCCTTCTCGAATACCACCCCCGCTTCTTCAGCTTCAAACAAGCCCCGATCTGAGATCACGCTTCTATTGTACCTCTCTCCGCTTCTTCAACGGTTACGATGCCATGAAATTTGAGTTGAGAAACAAAAGTATGTATTGCAGATTTCTTAACTTTTCAATAGATTTATTATATTTTGCAAAAATATCGTATGGAAAGGCGTCATCGATAACTCAGCAGGCAAGCACAGCCAGGAAGAGAGCCGGGCGGAGCGTTTGCCGGGAAGGAACGAGAAGGCTAGAGAGCAGAGGCAGAGCGGTTTGAGAGGAAGAGTACTCGGAGCGAGAGCCGGACAGAGGTCAGCGCTGCGGTGAGGCGGTCGGCAGACAAAGAGTACAACAAGAAGCTATAGTGAAGAGGAGAGGAAGGCAGTCAGAAGAGTGGCCAGAGTCTGACAAGTCTGACCAGCTGGGGCAAGCGATGGCCGCCCCTAGCAGCGAAGCGCGCATCGGGACCGGGGCCGGGAGAGGGCAGCAGGCTCCTTGCGCACGTCCTGCAGCCAGCAGAGCGGTGGCCACCAGGAAGAAGCGCCCGCCCTGAACACTCCAGAGAGCACCAAGGCCGGCCATCACAATCGGGAAGGAAATGCCGGCGCGGTTTTCTCCCTCCGCCGGAGCAGGTACGATCTCCGCCGCTCGCGCATTACCAGCTATGACGATGGCTCCTCGCGCTCAACCTCCACCTGGAGCGGCCCCTGCAGCCCCTCGGCAGACGGCCCATAGTAGGGCGGGTCCCACTCAAACGTAATCTTCTGACGCTTGATCGGGACAGCGGCCTGCAGCTTATCCCAACGGTCTTCACGGGTCATTGTAATTTCCACATGCTGCTCATCGACCTCCAGGCGTTCGGAGATCACCCGCAGCAGATCGGCTTTGATCTGCTCCAGCAGCTCCGGGTTGACCTTCACCCGGTCCTGGACCAGGACCACCTTCAGGCGTTCCTTCGCCAGCTCGCCGGGCCTGGGCCGCTTGCGACTGGCCATAAAATCAAGCATACTCATGCACCATCGCCTCCTTGATCAGGACGGCCAGGACCGTGTGCGCTTCCC
>NZ_JADGIA010000281.1 GCF_019683635.1 Thermogemmatispora sp.
GTATGATGAAAAAGATGGTCCGAATCATTATGAGGGGTATTCGAAGGCATAAAAATACCCCCCTGATAATGTGGATCACTGTAAGAGTAGGCCGCAGCTAGACAGTACGCGTATATGAGAAGGGATCGGGGCGGACCAGAGTTTGACCCGAAGAATGCTTCTCCTAATATATACTGTCTTGTATATGATATAACCTAATCAATGATGATTGTCAATATACGGACGCTTCAGTTGATTAAATTTATGAACATGGCTCTAGAGTGAGAAACGGGTCAAGCCATCTTTCTTCCGATCTCTGAGGCTTCTCTGGCTTGAGAGGCCGCTGGTAAGGCGACAGAGCCTCGCCTATACGTAGGGGCAACAGCGGAGTCCAGGACAGCCCACGATGATGTATACTAAACCAACAATAGATAGACCAGCATAACTGGCCTGCCGCCTGCCCACTGCATCCGCTGGCCGCAGTGATAGCGCTCAGCCTGGGCCCAGCAAGAGCGAGGAAGGCGCCTGCCCCCAGCCCGGTTGTCAGGCGTTCGACTGATATGACAGGCCGCGGTGCTGGTTCTCGCTGGTTCTCTATTTGGATCAGGTAAATCACTGGAGAAGGCTCTGTCTGCAAAGCAGGAGTTCTGTTTCCCTCCCAGCATACGAGAGGAGGAGCAGAAAGGAGGAGAGCTTGTATGGCCGCCCATGCCAGGGTCTATCGCACTGAGCTGACACCGGTCAGCTTTTTGGAGCGCAGCGCCCTCGTCTTCCCCAATAAGGTGGCTGTTGTCCACGGCGAACGCCGCTATACCTACCGCCAGTTTGCCGAGCGTGTCTGGCGCCTGGCCAACCAGCTGCGCAGCGCCGGCCTGCGCAAACACGATCGCGTCGCCTTTCTTAGTCCCAATGCTCCAGCTTTGCTGGAGGCCCACTTTGGTGTACCCGCCGCCGGCGGCATCCTGGTGGCCATTAACACCCGCCTGACCAGCAAGGAGATCGACTATATTTTGAAGCATTCCGGTTCGCGCTTCCTCTTCGTCGATGCTGAGCTCCTGCCGCTGGTGGAGCCCCTAGAGCTGTCCGGCGTCGAGGTGGTGCGCATTGACGATACGGGACAGCCAGATGATCCCTACGAGCAGTTTCTGGCCGCCGGCTTGCCTGAGCCACCAGAGAGCTGGCTGGAGGACGAAGAGGAGACGATTTCGATCAATTATACGTCGGGAACGACGGGCAACCCGAAGGGTGTGATGTACACCTACCGCGGCGCTTATCTGAATGCCCTGGGCGAGGTCATCGAGACGGGCATGAGCAGTAGCAGCGTCTATCTATGGACGCTACCGATGTTCCACTGCAATGGCTGGTGTTTCCCCTGGGCGGTGACCGCTGTGGGAGCGCGCCATGTCTGCCTGCGCAGGGTCGACCCCGGCCTGGTGTGGGAACTGCTGGAGCAGGAGGGAGTGACGCACTACAATGGGGCGCCGACGGTGCATATCTTTATTGTGAATCATCCGCAGGCTCACCGCATCGAGCGCGGGGTGACGGTGACGGTGGCCGGGGCCCCACCTTCGCCGACGCTGCTGGCTCAGATGCGCCGCTTGAATATGCGCCCGATCCATGTCTACGGCCTGACGGAGACCTACGGGCCATATACGGTCTGCGAGTGGCACGAGGAATGGAGCGCGCTGCCAGAGGAGGAGCAGGCCCGCTTGCTGGCACGCCAGGGCCAGGGCTATGTTGTGGCGGAACGGGCGCGCGTGGTTGACAGCGAGATGCGCGATGTGCCCTGGGATGGGCAGACGATGGGCGAGGTGCTGATGCGGGGTAATAATGTGGCCAAGGGCTATTATGAGAATCCCGAGGCGACGGACAAGGCCTTTGCCGGTGGCTGGTTCCATTCGGGCGATATCGGAGTCTGGCACCCCGATGGCTATATCGAGCTGCGCGATCGCGCCAAGGATATCATTATCTCAGGCGGCGAGAATATCTCGACAATCGAGGTGGAGCAGGTGGTGGCGCGCCATCCTGCGGTGCTGGAGTGCGCGGTGATCGGCATCCCCGACCCAACCTGGGGCGAGCGCCCAAAGGCCTTTGTGACGCTCAAGCCGGGCCAGAGCGCCTCGGAGCAGGAGATCATCGAGTTCTGCCGCCAGCACCTGGCCCATTTCAAGTGCCCGGTGGCGGTCTCCTTCGGCGAGCTGCCAAAGACGTCGACGGGCAAGATTCAGAAGTTTGTCCTACGTGAACGCGAGTGGGCCGGTCGCGAGAAGCGCATTAATTAGGGCGCTGGCTGGCAACCACGCTGTGCACGAGAGCGCCCCTGGCGGAAGAGCCAGGGGCGCTCTTCTTTCTCTGGCTGATGCCTGCGACGCGATCCGGACAGTAGCTGCTATCTTATGCCTTCGCTGTTCCTCTTGCTTTTTTCTGCACTTTCCCATATACTGGTCGGCAGCCGGAGGCTTGGTTAGTTTGCCCATTGCTGCGCTCTGAGGTCGCAGCACCAGCAGGAGGGCCAACGATGGAGATAGGCCACCCGGTCAGTATTTTCTGCTCCTGGTCCGGGACTGGGACCGATGCACCCTGGCGCGAGCGTGTGCTGACGGCGCTGAGACCACTGGCCGCCCAGGGATTGATCGCGCTTCGGGATGATGGCCCACTCTCTATAGAGGGTGCCGTCGAGCAAGAGCCAGTACGTGGTCCCTCCGGTGCCGCTCTTTTCCTGGCCCTGCTCAGTCCCGATTATCTGCTCTCGTCAGCGTGCCTCGCCGAGCTAGAGCGGGGCCGACGGCGCCATGATGCCGGTGAGGTGCTGCTCATTCCGCTTGTGCTGCGGGCCTGCGCCTGGCAACAGAGCGCGGTCGGCGATCTGCAGCCCTGGCCTTCCGATGGGCTGGCGCTTGCCAGTCGCGACGATCCCGAGGAGGGGCTGCGCCAGGTTGAGCAGGGCATACAGCAGGTTCTGGGCCGCTTGCTCTTTGAGGGGGTTCGCCAGCGCGACGCCTCCGCTGCTGAGCTGCTGTGCTTCTGCGCTTGCCTGGCGCCCGCCCCCATTCCAGAAGCGCTGGTGACGCAGGGACTGGCCCGGCTGCCGCATTCGCTGGCTGTGACTGCTGCTGATCCGTCCACTTTGACCGCTGTCCAGGCAACGCTGGAGGCTGAGGCTCTCTTGATCCGTGATCCGAAGAGCGGCGGTCTGCAGGTTCATGAGCTGCTGCGGGCGGCGCTGCCTGAGCAATTGCCCGCAGAGGAGCAGGCGCGCTGGAGACGGCTAGCGCTGGAGGCCCTGGCGACACTGGCAATCGCTTACCCTGCCGGGGAGCCGGAACACTGGCCCCTCTATGAGGGTCTGCTGCCGCACACGCTGCACTGCGCCGCCTGGATCAGGATGGAGCCAGCTCTGCAGACGGCGCCCACCGCCAGGCTGCTGGAGCAAGTCAGTCTTTATCGCCGACTACATGGGAGCTATCAGGAGGCCGCTTCCTTAAGCGAGTGGGCACTGGCTATCCGCGAGCAGGTGCTTGGTCCCGATCACCTTGAGACGGCTGCCTCTCTTCACGATCTGGCTTTCCTGTATCACTTTCTGGGCCGCTCTGTTGAGGCGCTGCCTTTGCTTGAGCGTGCGCTAGCCATCCGTGAGGAGGCGCTCGGCCCCGCTCACTCTCTTACTGTTTCTACGCTTGAGTACCTGGCTTTCCTCTCTCTGAGCATGAGCCGTTTCAGTGAAGCTTTTCCTCTCTTCGAGCGTCTGGCTCCGCTTGCGGAGGAGATTTTCGGTCCCCATTCCCCTAAGACGATTTCTGCTTTGAACATGCTGGCGCTCTGCTACCAGCGCCAGGGCCGTGTTGCAGAGGCGTGCACACTCTTCGAGCGCGCTCTGCTGTTCAGCGAGCAGGCTCCTCATTCGGTCCCGAACCTTACTGGCGCTATTCTGCAGAATCTGGCACTCCTCTATCGCTCTCTGGGGCGCCGCGCTGAGGCCCTTGCGCTGCTCGAGCGCTCTCTTGCGATCGGCGAGCAGACCTTTGGTCCGACTCACCGTCGTGTTGCCATCACGCTCTATCATCTGGCCCTTCTCTATAGGGATTTGGGTCGCCCACAGGAGGCCCTGCCACTGCTTGAGCGCGCGCTGGCGATTTGCCAGCGCGCAGTCGGCCCCGACCATCCTCTCACGCGCCACTGCCAGGAGGTCTATCACCAGTTGCAACAAACTCAAGCAGAACCGTGAGCAGCTCGCAAGCAGAGTGGCAAGCCATTCTCTTCCTTCGTCCACGGGGGTACCCCAGGATGGTTTCTTCTCGCCACTGCGCATCAGGTCTCTCCCAGGCTTCTGCGATTCCAGTCTGCCTCTACCATCGATCGATGAGTGATCTTTCCTCGACTCTTGCTATACGCTTGCCTTGTCTTTGATCCTGTCTTCATGTATACTGATAGATTGAGAAATCTAGAAATAAACAAATCATTGATCCCTCGCCATGCCTGGCAGCCGCTGGGCATGGCGCCGGCGGAGAGAGTCATGGAGAGCCAGCTTCCTATTTTCTGTTCCTGGTCCAGGTCCACAGATGACCGCCGCTGGTTCAAGCGCGTGCTGACCGCCCTTCAGCCGCTCGAACGGCAGGGGCTGCTCTCGCTCTGGCACGACGGCCTGGTTGGCCCTGGCTGCGACCTCGACCAGGAACGTGCCCGCACCTTCGCGAACGCCTCGGTCGTCCTCCTCGTGTTCAGTCCCGACTATCTGGCCTCCGAGCAGGGCTACAGCGAGCTGCAGCAGGCCCTGCGCCGGTACGAGGCGCATGAGATCCTGCCCATCCCGGTGCTCCTGCGGGCCTGCGCCTGGGAAGAGGCGCTTGGCCTCGATCTGCAGCCACTCCCCTCCGATCGCCAGCCCCTCGCCAGCCGCCGTGACCCCGACGAGGGCCTGCGTCAGCTCGCAAGCGGCCTGCGCCAGATACTGAGTGACCGCGCGGCTCCACTGGCTGCCCACTCTGCCCAGCCCACGCCTGTTCTGTGGAATGTGCCATTCGCTCCCAACCCCTTCTTCACCGGTCGCGAGGAGGAGCTGGCGGCGCTGCGTGCCTCCCTCCAGCAGCGTTCGGCCGCCGCCATCGGCCAGGCTCAGGCCATCAGCGGCCTGGGCGGCGTCGGCAAGACCCGCCTCGCCGTCGAGTACGCTCACCGCTATCGCTCCGCCTACCGCGCCGTCCTCTGGGTCAACGCCGCCAGTCTGGATACGCTGCTC
>NZ_JADGIA010000282.1 GCF_019683635.1 Thermogemmatispora sp.
GTACAATTTTTGCTTTTGTAGCATATATAGTTATATTTCTAATTATTAATAAATCAACAACGGCTGTCTCAGGGGAGCAGACCAATCCCTGAGCGTAGGCAGGTCAGGGGCACAGCCACCTGACAGATGCTTGCAGGTGCAGGGGCACATGAGGTCCCCGGCATAGTGTTTCCTTCCCGAAGGAGATGTGGACCGGAGACAGCGGCGAGGTCATGCCGCCCGGTGTGGCTCGCGCGCCTTCCACTGGCGTTCCGGTCCACATCTTCTCCTTTCGTAGCTGGTATTGCCCTGCCTCATCGGCACTGGCCCTTTGCTGAGCGACTCTCTGTCCCCAGCACCGGCCCCACCGCTCTCCTGACATGGCCTCTTAGAGATTCTCTGTTTATCTGCCTTTTCCGTCTGCACTTTTTTAAAGGCAATTCTTTGGTCGGTTGAGTCGATTTTTTGAGAGAAGGGATGTGTTAGCAAGATGCGCGTTTCTTCAGAAGAAGAGGTGACCTTATCGCCGCCTGATATGGCCAGAGAAGCTTCCGCAGCTACTACGACGACTGCAGTGCTCCAGCCCGCTCGATCGCAAAGCGGGATTTTTCGCGCCTTTCGAGCTTTACGCCACCGTAATTTTCGTCTTTTCTGGTTCGGTCAGCTTATTTCGTTGATCGGGACCTGGATGCAGACCACAGCTCAAGCATGGCTAGTGCTGGAGCTGGACCATGATGCCTGGTTACTTGGCGTTGTCGGGGCCCTTCAGTTCTTGCCTGTACTCTTCTTCGCTCTCTTCGGAGGCATCATTGCCGATCGTCTCCCGAAGAAGCGAATTCTGGTGCTGACACAATCGTCAGCCGCAGTGCAAGCTTTCTTGCTGTGGGTGCTGGTAGCCAGTGGTGCTGTGCAGATCTGGCACGTGCTGGTTCTGGCTCTGCTGCTGGGTATTACGAATGCGCTCGATATGCCGACACGGCAGGCTTTTGTGGTGGAGATGGTGGGACGCGAGGATCTGCCGAACGCAGTGGCTCTGAACTCGTCATTGTTCAATATGGCGCGTGTGCTTGGTCCCGCTATTGGTGGTTTGTTGATCGCCCGCCTTGGGGTGGCACCGCTCTTCCTGCTCAATGCGCTGAGCTTTATACCGGTGATCGCAGGCATCGCCATGATCGATTCCCGCCGTCTCTACGCTCAGGCCCGCTTGCCGCTGGGCAAGCAGGGGCAACCCAGTCCCCTGCAGAGCTTGCGCGAGGGACTGGCCTATGTGGCACATACGCCGTCCGTGCTGCTGGTGATTGTCGTGGTGGGCCTGGTCTCGCTCTTCGGGATTAATTTCAATGTCTCGCTGCCACTCTTCGCCACGGATGTGCTGCATGCTGGACCGGCAGGCTTCGGCTTCATCTCCTCCGCCTTCGGGATTGGTTCGCTGCTTTCAGCTCTCTGGCTGGCCTGGGCCAATAAGCGGCCCACTATTCGCAGTCTCCTTGTTAGCGGCATCGCCTTTAGCATCCTGGAGGCCGGGTTCGCCCTTTCGCCGTGGTATCCGCTGTCATTGGTCTTGATCGCCTTGACCGGCTTCACGCAGATCGCTTTCTCGGCGCTGGCCAATACGACCCTGCAGGCTGTGACGCCAGACCACCTGCGCGGGCGCGTTATGAGCGTCTATATGATGGTCTTCGCTGGTAGCTCGCCAATCGGCAACCTGTACACGGGTGCCCTGGCCGATCTGTTCGGGGCGCCAGCAGCGGTGCTGGCCGGTGCGCTCCCCAGCCTGATCGCCGCACTGGCTGGCTGGTTCCTGCGCGGACCCGCGGAGAAAGATTTGACGGAATCGCGACAGTTCCTATAACTGGCTCATGCCTCTAGCCCCGCCAGGCCCACGCTGCTTTCTGCAACCGCCGCGCTGCTCTTATCGGTTGCAGGCTAAGCTTAGGGGCCTGGCGCTGGGCATCTTTCAGAAAGCCTCTCTTTCAATGGCGTTGTCCGGCTTTACCGCCCAGCCAGCAGCGCAGTGCCTGCCAGCCTGGTGACTGGTCTGGGTCGATCAGCAGCCCATTATCCGCAGCCTCCTTGTCAACGGCAGCGCTTGCAGTATACTGGGAGAAAGATTTGATGGAGTTGCGATACTGCTATGGCTGCTACTGATGGCCTCGCCTGGCGTATCTTGCCGCTCGTCGTCGCTGACCAGCAGGTGCATCTGGACTACGGTCAGCGGTTGCTTGCCGGTAACGAGGCGCCTCAGCCACCAACCCTCTATTGGTCGCAGGCCAACAGGAGAGGTCTGGTGCTGGGTTTCTCTCAGAAGGCGGCTCAATTGAACGTCGAGGCCTTGCGCCAGCTGGCCTTGCCGCTCTATCAGCGCCAGGCCGGCGGCACAGCGGTCCTGGTTGGCCCTGATCTGCTGGCTCTGGACGTCTTTTTGCCTCCAGGACATCCTTTGATTCTGACGGACGTGGTGGAGTCCTATCGCTGGCTGGGAGAGACCTGGGTGGCAGCTCTGGAGCGCTTAGGGGTTATAACACGCCTTGTTCCACCGGCAGAGGCCCGCGCTCAGCAGGCTCTGCTGAAGCAGCCAGCTACGGCTTCGCGCGAGGCCGTGTTGCGCCGCGCCTGTTATGGGTCGCTCTCTCCCTACGAGGTGGTGGCACCTGATCAGCGCAAAGTAGTGGGACTGACTATGATCCGCCGTCGTACTGGGAGTTTGCTGCAGTCCGGGCTGCTGCTGCGCTGGGAGACGGAGCCGCTTGCCCTGGTTCTGGGTCAGACGGCAGAGGAGCAGGCTCTGCTGCGCCGCGAGCTGCCGCGTCGGGCCGTGGGACTGGAGACTCTGGCTGACCGCGCGGTCTCCGTTGCTGAGGTGATGGCCGCTTTCGAACAGGCCCTGCTGGCTCGATTTTTCTCCCCCTCAACGCCGCAAAAGCACTCCAGTTCTCCTGCTGAGACTTGACGAGGTGTCGCTCTCGTGCCTATACTAGGCAAACTCCATGAGTATAGTAGCAGAGGTTCTTTACTATGGCAGATAGGAATGCACCAGGAGCAATTGAGGTTATCAAGGTTCCAGATTATGAGGCGATGGTCATCGGGGCCCATCCTGATGATGCCGATTTTGCCGCCGCGGGAACCAGCGCCCTCTGGGCTCGCCAGGGGAAGAAGATTGTCTGGGTCATTATGACCGATGGTACGGAGGGTACCGAGGTACCCAGTATGGTGGATAGAGAGCTGATGGTGGTTCGCGAGCAGGAGCAGCGCCTGGCCTGCGAGGTGCTTGGCGTCCAGGCTGTGGAGTTTCTGCGCTTCCAAGACGGCCATCTGGTGAATAACGATGAGACGCGCAAGGCAGTGGTGCGCCTCATTCGCAAATACCGTCCGCGTATTGTGATCACGCATGATCCGACGCAGCACATTTTTGCGCCCGACCCTGATGAGGAGCCAGATGAGACGGCCTATCTGAATCACCCTGACCACCGTGCCACTGGCAATATTGTGCTCGATGCCATCTTCCCGGCGGCGGTTAATCCCCACGCTTACCGCGAGCTGCTGGTTGAAGGATTCCTTCCCTATCAGGTTCACGAGCTGTATCTTTTCAACAGCGAGCACGATAACACCTATATTGACATCAGCGAGACGATCGAACTGAAGGCCAGGGGGCTACAGTGCCATGTCAGTCAGTTTGGCCCCCAGGCGAATCTACTGGAGGGCGTGAAGCGTTGGGCTGCCGAGACGGCGCGTGAGGCTCAGCAGAAAAAGGGTCTGCAGATGCAGTATGCCGAGGGCTTCCGGCGCATCAAGCTCTACATCCCCGGCAAGGAGAAAGGGGACCAGGAACAGGCCTCGGAAGCTCAACAGGAGCAGGCTACCCACTAAGCAGGCAACTGCCACCGCAGGAAAGAGCAGTCCGCGAGGAAGGCAGGTGCAGCGCGAACGAAATGAATCGGGGAAGCGCTGACACGGAGAGATAGTCAGGAGGCTTGCGGTGTCAGCACGGCGTAGAAGCCGCCCCAGAGCTGCAGGAAGCGCGAGCGCGCCATCGAGGTGTAGTTAAGACGCGATGAGTCAACCAGGTAGACTGTGCTCGTATTACCCCCACGCACCACCAGCAGGTGACCGCCAGCAAAACGATCGGGGGGGAAGCTAACAATCACCGGGCGCCCGCTGTTAGCAATGGCAAGCATCTGGTCGAGCGAGAGATTATGACCCCAGAGCGTGTTGAAGTGGAAGCGAGCAGCAGTGCGAGCGATGCCCACCTCTTCCAGCAAGCCCTGGTCAGGGGTAATTTCATGGATCGCAGACTCGACCTTTAAGATGTCGGCGATGCGGTAGTGATAGCCATAGGAGTTGATGACCACCGTCATGGCAGCGGCGGAGCACGCCGAATAAGCCCAGGTCTGATATTGGGACTGGGAGTCATATTGTGCGGGATCGAGCTGATAGATGCGCACCAGATGACTTGTGGCATCGTAGTGGGCAGTGGAGGCCGGTGCGTTCGAGGTCATCGTTGCCGCCGGCTCAGCAGTCCACAGGTAGGGGAGGACGAAGCCAACTCCACGGGAGAGAAAGAGCTGCGAGCCGAGGAAAATGACGATCAGCAGCGAAACCAGGCCGACAAGGAGGATTTTCCAGGGAATCTCACGCCAGGGAAATGGGCTGGCACCATAGACGCGCTCAGAAGCCACTGAGAGCGAGAGCACGCTTGCGCTGCGCCTTCGCGGGTGCGCCACAGTCGCGACCGGACTCTGGCGCGCGCGTAAGCGAGGTGTGCTTGGCGTACGCGGCAGGCGCTCTGCGGCGGCAGGACGACGTCTCCGGCTTGTCAGGGATGGGCGCGCGGACAGGTAGAGACCGAACAGCGAGACGGTCAAGGCGACCGCAAAGAGCATGGGCACGAGCACAGGCATCGATACAGGCTCCTCAGCATCGCCAGGGTGCCACGTCTCTGGCTGGCTGTCACGCAGCGGAGCGCGCTATTTTCCTGGCAGTGAGTATGATGTAGCCAACAGTCTGGCTAGAAGGAAGTATAGCATAGCCCACGCCAGTCGGGCAAGGCGTATCCTGAGCAGGGGACAGGTTGTCACGTCTTTTTTAAACTGGTGCCTTTGTGGATGAAGACAGCCCAGAAGCATGTCTCTGGTAGAGACCCATCCCCTCCACTAGCCAGATCTTCCCCCCCCTTTCTGCCCGGGCGCCATCTTGGTGGCGCTCTATGCTATGATGGTCAGAAAGCGCGAG
>NZ_JADGIA010000283.1 GCF_019683635.1 Thermogemmatispora sp.
GCAACGGTCCGCTCAGATAGCCTACGATCAAGTCTCTGTAGTCTCTATGGTCTATTAGTAATTAATAGTCTATGAGGAATATTAATTAAATAGAGACTATTTGACGTAATTAAGCAAAGCTGATACAATTTCAAAGGAGAAGACAGTATACGAGGTGCCAGGCGTAGATGACAGACCACAGTAACCACGGAGATGAGTGGCTGACCACCAACGAGGTGAGCAAGCTTATAGGGATTGGCCCGAAAACGGTAGTGCGAATGGTTGAGAGGGGAGAATTAACGGGGTATCGTGTGGCCTCCAGATGGCGCTTCAAACGCCGTGATATCGAGGCCTATCTTGAGGCCCATCGCTATGGTCCTGGGCGCCTGCCCGGATCGCGCAACGACGACGGAGCGGAAGCAGATCAAGAGCCAGACTGAACGGCATGCGGAAGAGCAAACCCACCTCACCCATGCGCCTTGGGAACCCGCGTACGGGCAAAGAGAAAAGCTCACTGGTCACGGTCCGGGCCAGCCACTGTCGCTCTCCTCAGCCGGCGCTCACCCAGGCACTCCCGCCCGTCGCTGACAGAAAAGCCGGCACTGGAGAAAACGAAAACCCCGTCCAATCCGGGCGCAGATCTGCCTATTCCTGGCCAGCCAGCCAGAAAGCTAGCGAGCAGTGAATAGAGATACAACGGCTTACCTGCGGTCCGGGGAATCAATGCCCAGAGCACAGGGCAGGGCTATAGAGGGCCATAGAGGGCCATAGCGACCGCTGATCGGGACAAAGGCCGAGTGCGCGCGCGGGCGGTGAGAGCCAGGCGCCCATCAAGGAGCGATGCGGGGGCGGTACTGCACCGCCTCCGCCACGTGGGCTGAACCGATCAACTCCGCTCCTTCCAGATCAGCGATTGTGCGCGCCAGCTTCAACAGCCGATGAAAAGCGCGTGCCGACAGCGCCAACTGCTGCACCGCTGCCTTCAGCAAGCGCTGCCCGGCCTCATCCACGCGGCAGAAAGCCTGCACCTCAGCCGGCCCCATCTCCGCGTTGCAGGTCAGGCGCGTCCCCGCAAAGCGCTGGCGCTGGCGCTCGCGGGCGGCCTCGACGCGGGCTCGAATACGCTCCGTACTCTCTGGAGCTGGAGCGCCAGCCAGCTTCTCATAAGCCACACGCGGCACCTCCACCTGAATATCGATGCGGTCCAAGAGCGGACCGCTGACGCGCTTCTGATAGCGGCGCACCGCCGCTGGCGAACACGTGCACTCGCGTGCCACATCGTGTAGATAGCCGCATGGACAGGGATTCATCGCTGCAATCAGCATAAAATTGGCCGGGAACGTCACCGACCCCTGAGCGCGCGAAATCGTCACCACCTTATCCTCCAGGGGCTGACGGAGGGCCTCTAGCACATACTGACTGAACTCAGGCAACTCGTCCAAAAAGAGGACGCCGCGGTGAGCCAGACTGATCTCGCCTGGGCGGGGCTGGCGTCCCCCACCTACCAGGCCGGCGTGACTGATCGTATGGTGCGGTGCGCGGAAAGGGCGCTCCATAATGAGCGGCACCTCGGGCGGCAGCAGACCGCCCACGCTGTAGATGCGCGTCACATCCAGCGCCTCCTCAATCGAGAGTGGAGGCATAATCGACGGCGTCGCCCGTGCCAGCAGCGTCTTCCCCGTCCCTGGAGGGCCACACATCAACAGATTATGACCGCCGCTCACCGCTACCTCCAGTGCTCGCTTCACGTGATCCTGGCCGCGCACAGCCGCCAGATCATGGGCTGGGCAACAGCGACTGATCTCCTGCAACAGGGTCGTATTCGTCGGTAAGGGAGCCAGGCGCTGCTCGCCACTCAAATGGGCCACCAGCTGGGCGAGCGTCTCCACCGCGTAGATTGGCACGTCGCGCACTAAAGCCGCCTCGCGCGCATCCACTGCCGGCACAAAAACCGCGCGTAGGCCACGCTCGCGCGCCAGCGCCACCATTGGCAGAATCCCGTTTGTATGACGCACACTGCCATCGAGGGACAGCTCACCGAGGAAGAGGCAATCAGTAATTGGCTCAACGGGGACAAGCTGACCAGAGGCCAGCAGAATACCGATAGCGATGGGGAGATCGTAGACAGGCCCCTCTTTGCGGAGGTCGGCAGGGGCCAGATTCACCGTAATCCGCTTATAAGGAAAAACGGCCCCACTATTCTTAATAGCGGCGCGCACCCGTTCGCGCGCCTCCTGAATAGCCGTATCGGCCAGGCCCACGATAGCAAAACCCGCCAGACCATTGGCCAGGTCAACCTCCACCTCAACCAGGGCGCCTTCCAGACCCACAATAGCACAACTTCGAACCTGCGCCAACATCCTGTCTCCTTGAAAACCTCCTCTCCTCCACGTAACAGAAGATAGCCTATATTATGGCGCAGTAACTCTGCATTTGCAAGCCCACCGATAAAATGGCCAGAGGTCAACGAGCCGGTACAGGCGCTGGCCTAGGGGGTCCGCGCAGAAGGCAGCACAATAATCTCCTCGCCGGGCCTCAAAACGGTCTGCAGGTCATGCGGACCAGTGATCAGCTTATTGCTCACGAAGAGCTGGATCTGTGCGCGCACAAAGCCGTGCTCATCGCACAGACAGCGCCAGACCTGCGGATAGTGGGCCTCCAGCGCTTCGAACAGTTCGCCTACTGTGCTGGCCCGCACAACGATCTGGCTTTTGCCGCCGTTGCAGGCGCTCAGCGTTGAAGGTAAACGCAGCGTTACAGTTGCCTGCTCAGTGCCACCCATGCCGTCTACCCTGCCTTTTGAAGATGGCATCGATTTTTCATCGAGAACAAGGCTCGCATTCCGAGACTCTATCATGCTGTACAAAGCACTATACTACATACAAAACCTCGTTTGCAAGCGTGGGCCTGCGAAGGTCCCTCCATCCCGCCAACCAATGTCTATACCACCTTCGTCCAACGGAGCAGGCGCCCACTCAGGCTCAAACGGCGCACAGTGCCAGAGCCTCCGTCAGGCGACTGATCACGCCTGCCCCTGCCTGCAGTAACTGCTCAACCAGCCGGGTTGCCTCGCCACCGGTATAATCCCGGGCGGCGATTCCCGTTCGCGCCAGGAGAACCGACAGTTCCTGCGACTCGCTATCGGGCATGAAAGCCATATCTGACGGCTCTGTCTCAGCCGTTTCGGGAGCCACCAGCAGCACCCTGCAGCCCTGGCGAGCCGCCGTCAGGGCCTCACCCAACAAAGCCACATTGCCGGGTCCAACGTACATTGGACAGATAATCAGCGTCTCGACAGTAGCCAGGGCCGCACGCAGCTCCTCCAGCGCCGCCTGAGAGAGAGGGGCATAAGGTTGCTCTGTCAGTACACGGCTTGCCAGGCGCAGGGCCAGCGTATGATCGCTGTCACCCATATTGAGCACCCCAGCCAGAAAAGGAATATGCCAATCTGCCAGAGCACGCATCACCCGTTCGCCGGAGCCGCCTCCTGCCATGACGAACACTCGCGGAGGAGGCTCCAGGGCAGCCATCTCCTCCTCGGCTTCCTGAGCCTCGCGGCTGCCCGGCGGCACCACACTGAAATGCGCCGTGCCGCGCACAATCCCCACCTGGACCGCGATCCCGTAGACGCGGCTCAGCAAACGTGGCTCCAGGACCGTCGCCGGCGTCCCGTCCGCCACAATGCCGCGCTGGAAAAGTACCAGGCGTGGAAAATAGCGGGCTGCCAGATTCAAGTCATGCATAGCAGCCAGCACCGTCAGACCCTGCTCGCGATTCAAGCGCTGCACCAACTCCAGCACTTCGATCTGATATCTGATGTCCAGATGGGCGGTCGGCTCATCGAGCAACAACAAGCGCGGCTGCTGCGCCAGGGCCATCGCCACCAGCACACGCTGTCGCTCGCCTCCGCTCAGCTCATTGAAGGGCCGTTCCGCCAGAGCCGCGACGCCAGTCACACGCATCGCCTCCTCGATCCGGGCGCGATCCTGCGGCCCGTAACTCCCTAGCAGGCCGACAAAGGGCAGGCGTCCCAGTGCCACCAGTTGCTCAACCGTGAAGTCAAAGGGTATGTGCAACTCCTGGGGGACCACTGCCACCATGCGAGCCAGCTCGCGCCGCCGCCAGTGACCAAGCGCTCGCCCCTGCAGCCGGATCTCCCCCTGGGTTGGACGCAGCACCCCGCTCAGCAGGCGCAGCAACGTGGTCTTACCCGAACCATTGGGTCCCAGCAATCCCGCCATCTCCCCTGCCGCCAGCTCCAGACAGACATCAAAAAAGATCGGCTGCAGGCTGTAGCCGAAAGTCACATTGCGCACCTCCAGCAACGGCAAGCCTCCCGTAGCAGACAAATTTCTACTCTCGGGCCTGTGATTCACGACCATCGGTACTCCTTCTTGCTCTGACGCAGCAGATAAAGGAAGAACGGCGCCCCAATCAGAGCCGTGAAGACGCCAACAGGTAGCACCGCCGGCGCGATCACCGTGCGCGCCAGCAGATCGGCCAGGGTCAAAAAGGAGGCCCCGCCCAAAGCCGAGGCCGCAATTAAAGGGCGGTGGCGCGGACCAATCAGCAAGCGTAGCATATGCGGTGTGACCAGACCCACAAAGCCGATCAGACCGCTAATCGAGACCGCCGCCGCCGTCAGCAGCGAACCGAGCATAATCAGCAAAAACTTATACCACTCAACCCGCAGACCCAGGTGGGCGGCTCCCTCCTCGCCCAGCGCAAAGGCATCCAGCACCTGCCCCAAGACCAATGCCCCGCCGACGCCGGCCACAATAAGGCTGCCTACGATCAGCACCGGCCACCAACTATTGACGCTAATCCCTCCCGAGAGCCAGTTAAAGAGAGCCTGCAGATTAAACTGAGCCTGGGGACTCAGTGTCAGAATCAGGGTCTGGACTGCTACCAGCAGAGCATTCATCACAACGCCAGCCAACAAGAGGGTCACCACCGGAGTGCGCCCGCCGACGCGCGCGATAGCATAGACCAGCAGCACTGTCAGTAACGCCCCGCTAAACGCCAGCAAGGGAGTCAAAGAGAAGAAGAGACCGTAGGTTGTATCGAGCGGCAGAATGAAGGCAATGACCGCCCCCAGGGCGGCCCCCGAAGAGGTCCCCATCAGGAAAGGATCAGCTAACGGATTGCGCAGCATCCCCTGAAAGAGCACCCCGGCCACCGCCAGCCCGGCCCCCACCAGAGC
>NZ_JADGIA010000069.1 GCF_019683635.1 Thermogemmatispora sp.
GTGCAGAGCAGAACGAGGACGGGCGGGAGCAGGGCGGGGCCATTGTAGCGCTGAGCGGCGAGTGTGGCCAGCGCGGTGAGCACAGGCACCAGCCAGAGCAGGTCAGGTGCCTGCTCCAGCAGAGCCACAGCAGTGGCCAGCCCAGCAAAGGCTAAGAGCAGGTACGGCCCCAGCCGGGCAAGAGCGGGCAGACTGGTGGCCCACAACTGCGGGTCGAAGAGGGCGAAGCTGGTGGCGCCGACGCAGACCAGGCCCGCCATGTACCAGGGCAGTGCCCAGCGCCAGCGCTTCCCCTCGGCCTGGGGGCGGCGACGCTGCCAGGCACTCAGCCCCAGGCCCGCCAGGGCCGCGAGAGGTACCTGTCCCAGGAGCAGCAGCGCGTTTGGCAGCTGGCGCGCTGGGGGTGACAGCAGGGCGGCAACGCTGCCTTCCAGCAGTAACAGGGGTACCAGCCAGAGGATCTCTGGAAAGCCCTCCAGCGCGCCGATGGCTGTCGCCAGTCCGGCATAGCCCAAAGGTACGTAGGGATTCTGCTGCCAGGGCAGCCTGGTTCCCGAGAAGAGAGCGATGCTCACCGTCCCCAGGGCCAGCAAGGCCGCCGTATACCACGGGCTGGCACGCAGCAGCCGCTGCTCGCGGCTCTGGTCGCCCAGGCGGCTAAGGGCCAGAGCCACCAGGGCACAGCCAGGGACCAGTAGAAGCGGTAACACGCTCTCCCCAACGAAGCGCAGCTGTGCCGAGAGGAGATCTGGCAGGATCAAGGAGGAGACTTCCAGCACCAGCACGGGGACCAGCCAGAGCGCGGCAGGTGCCTGCTCCAGCAAGGAAACAGCGGTGGCGATGCCAGCGCAAGCTAAGAGCACGTACGGTCCCAGATCGGTCAGTCTTGGCAGCCCTATTGCCTCCAGGCCTCCTGGCCAGTGGATCGGTGCCCATAGTCTCGCGAAGAGGGCGACGCTGGTGGCGCCGATAGCAGCCAGGCCCCCTGTGTACCAGGGGAGCGTCCAGCGCCAGCGCCATTGTCTCTCTTTGGCCTGGGGACGGCGGCGCTGCCAGGCACTCAGCCCCAGACCAACCAGGGCCGCGAGGGGTACCTGCCCCAGGAGCAACAACGCGTTCGGGAGCTGCTCCCCTGGCGGTGACAGCAAGGCGGCGCTGCTGCCTTCCAACAGCAACAGGGGCACCAGCCACAGCGCCTCTGGCAGCTTCTCGACCAGGCCCACCACCGTCACCACCCCCGCCAGTCCGAGCAAGACAAAGGCGCTATACGCTTGAGGCTGATCCTCTAGAGGTGGCAGTGCATGCCACATAACCAGCAGTAGACTGAACAGTCCGGCCACATACCAGGGAACAGCCCAACGCTGGCCTCTGAGGCGGCTGACCAGCATGCCCACCACGGCGGTGCCGACGACCACAGCGGTCAAAGCCACGAATGCATCTTGAACCAGCCAGAGGGCCGCCAGCGCCAGGAGAGCGGCAGGAACGAGCCAGAGGCGGGTTCTGCCCCAGAGGCCAGCCAGATAGGCGGCCAGCGCCATGACCAGGGCCTCGCCCACCGCCAGCCATTCAGAACCCGAGGAGAACGACGCCAGCGCCATCCCGCTCCAATACCACTGGGGCAGCGACTGATTGGAGGTATTAGCCCAATCCACCAGCAGCAGGACTGCCAGCCACAGGCTGGTTCCCAGGGCCACGATGGTCAGCGGCCAGTCCCACTCCCAGAATGTGAACAGGCGTTCAGCCTGCCAGTCCCGGGGTGCCAAGCGTGGAAGCGCAGCCGATCCTGCCGGTAGGAAGCGACGCAGCGTCGCCGCAAGAAGTGGCAGCAGGACAGAGCTCGCCAGCAAGACGATGGCCCATGCATCTGTCGCCCCAAGGACCGCGGAGACCCACAGCCCGAGCAGCGACAGCCCGACGACCAGGAACAAGCCAGGCAGGAAGAGCCAGAGCGAACGGCGCTGGGCGACCAGCAAAGCATACCCCACGGCACCCAGCAGCAGCGGCACCAGAGTCATAGCCTGGAGGTCCTGCTGCTGCGGGAGGAGGACCAAAATCAGGATCGCAGCGGCGAGCGTCACCACCTCCCAGGGGGAGGCATAAGCGCGCCCGGACAGACGATGGAGCAAGGAGGAGAGAGCCAGCAGGCCGCCGCAGAGCAGGCCCAACCACCACAAGGGACCAATCGAGGCCCAACCGATTCCCTGCCCAATGGCCGCATAGTCCCAGACAAAGAGGCCTCCCGGTAGCACCTGCAGCCAGGGCGAGCGCTTAGGACGGAGGAGCTGCTCTCCCTCCGCCGCGGCCTCCGGCGCAGGGAAGAGTGTCATCAGCAGCAGAAGAGCGGCACTGGCGAATACAATCAGGGAGCCGGGCAGGAGGTCCTCCTGTTGGAGAGCGGCTTGCGAGGGCAGAATTGCCAGGAAGGGGATCAGCAGCAACAGGAGGAAGCGTAGCGCCGTCAGCTCGCGCCCGGGGCGCAGGAAGAGCCAGAGCGAGGGTGGTGCCAGACGCGCATAGCCCTCAAAGCAGGTGGCCAGCAGGAGCAGGCCCAGGCTGCTCATCAGCCGTGCATATTGCGGGGCGATCAGACTGCAGGTGAGCGGCACGACCAAAGTGATCAGCGCCAGCAGCGGATACTGGACAGAGGATCTGCGCAGGCGGGCGCCGACGCGCAAGAACCAGGCGAGGGCCAGGAGCAAGGTGATCGGGAAGGCAGAGAGCGGCATAGTGGATTGAGGGGGTGTTTCTGGTTGTAAGATTAATAAGAGCAGGAGTAGTAAGAAGCTTAAGAGACTGGCGATGCCAGTGAGGATATAGGCCAGGAACTGCGCCGAGAAGGCCAGAGGAGCGCGGAGCACATCCCAGGAGGTCCGCAAGAGCCGGGCTAGCGGGGAGTCCCCTGGCGCGAGCTGAGGGTCACCCAACGCCTCCGTCTCGATGAGAGCCAGCACCAGTAAGCCGCTTGCCACCCACCAGCCCCATGGAGAAGGCGCGATGGCCCAGACCAGGGAAACATCAGCGGCCACCAGGGCCACGGCGCAGAGAATAGCAAAGGGACTGAAGCGCTGGGAGACGGCCAGCACGCCGTAGGTCACGGCGCCGTAGAGTGCCGTCAGCGCCAGCAGCCACGGCGTCTCATTGGGGACGATGCTCCTCAAGTCAGGGAAGAGCAAGGGCACTGTGAGCGCGAAGAAGAGGGCATAGATCCCTCTGAACTCGCGGAAGTGGCGAGAGCGCCCGGTGATTACGACCATCAGCGCGAAGAAGCCCTGCGCGCAGATGGTCACTGGCAGTGCGAATGTCTGTTGGGCGATGTGGAAGACCAGGAGCGCGGCCAGCAGCAGAAAGGTACCCAAGGCCACCATCAGGGCTGCCGGCGATTCGATCAGCGGTCGCAGCGTTCTGAGCGGGCTGGGGCGCGGCGGACGTGGTGGGCGTGGTGGCAGCGGAGGGCGCCCTGGAGTGGCTGGCTGTGATATCGGCCTGGAGCTGGCCGCTGTCGAAGGCTGCAGCATAGCGATCTGCGGCCTGTCGACGCTCGCCCCCGGCGCCTGGAGAACCGACTCAGGAGCCTGATGCGGTGACCGAGACACGCTGGCTGGCTCACGCTCACCTGCAGGCATGGCTCCAACGGGAGCGGCACGTTGAGGCCCCTGCTGCGCCTGCAACGCTTTCCTGACCAGCGTGTCGTCGAGCTGAGCAGGCTCCGGTCCGTATAGGGACGCCGGCTGACCTGGTGCTGCCGCCGCTGCTCCCGAGATCGCTGGGGGGGCAGCCGTTCGTTGTGGCGTCTGGGCCTTAGACGGTGCGGCACTTGGCCCGGGCAACTGCTTACTCGCGAGCAGTTGCCGCACCTCCAGGAGACGACGCCGATAGCGATCAATGGCCAGCCCCAGGGGTACAGCGGCAGCGCCGTAGCGCACCTCGCGTCTGAGGGCCAGCAACGAGGGAACGGAGAGCGACGCCAGCTCTCCCAGGCGCATGGAAGCCGCTCCGGCCTGGGCCAGGCGGCTCAGCTCAGCAAGCAGCTGCTCCAGAAAACGCTGCTCCTCCTGAAGATCGGACGGATACCCGCAGGAGGGGCAGGCCAGGGTTGCACTGGTTGCGGGCAAGGGGCGGTGGCAGAGGCGACAGAGGTGCCTCTGGCTGACCTGCTCCTCTGCTGCCATCGCACCCTCCGGCTGATAGAGCACCTGCTCTGAGGGGGCAGGGACAGGTGGTAGCGCTGGCGACTTGGACCCAGGGGAAGAGCTGCCGGAGGGGACTGAGGCAGCGACTGGTTGGCTGGCCGTTCCACGCATGGCCAGGACACAGGCCTCAATAAAGGCTTGCAACGTAGGGAAACGCTTGCCAGGATCTTTCTCCAGAGCGTGCCGGAGCACAGCCTTTAGCTCCTCCGACGCAGGCCCCATCAACGGTGGGGGGGGAGCATGCAGGTGTTGGGCACAGATCTCACGGAAGGAGCCGATAAACGGCGGGTGCCCACTCAGCCATTCGTAGATCAGACAGGCCAGCGCATACTGGTCACTGGCCGCTACCGGCAAGCCCATAATCTGCTCAGGGGCCAGGTAGGCTGCGCTGTCGCGCTCAGCAGCCAGGCGGTCCTGCCAAAGGGTTGGCAGGCTCAGCAGTCCAGCATCGCTCAGCATCAGGCTCCCGTCATCCTTGAACAGGATATTCTCAGGCTTGAGATCCAAATGAAAGAGGCCCTGCCGATGCAGGTGCTGGAGCGCCGCCCCAATCTGGAGCACTGCCGGGAGCACAATCTCAGGACGCAGGCGTGTCCCTTGTGGATAGCGCTGACGCAGCGAGCCGGACTGAGCATACTCAGTGACCACGAATGGCGAGTTCTCGCGCAGGCCAACCTCCAGCACGCGCACCAGGCCGGGATGAAGGACCTGGGCATAGGCCCGCAGCGTCTCCACAAAGCGCAGACGCTCTTTCTCAAGGCGCACTGCAGGAAACAACTTGAAAACGACAGGTTTCCCGCTCGTGCGCTCCTCGCCGACATAGGTTTCGGCGAGGCTGGTTTTCCCCAGGAGATGGCTCAGGCTGTAGGCACCTGGCCCTCCTGCATCGCCCGCTATACTCATGAGTCCACCTCATCGAGGACATGAACCTAGAAGAGAGAAGAGAAAGACAAATCCAACACAGATCAGTGGGTCAATCGGGCTTCTATCGGAAAAGGACAGGGAGACGACAGCTCTCAAGCTGAAGTAAGCCAAAGAACGCGCTGGTGACGGGCAGGCGGGCAAGCAACATCTCTATGCTGAGAGCGCCTGATTTGTCGTCTCATCTGCAAGGCAAGATAGCTGTCAAGAGCAATCGTCGCTAGGAGGCAGCTCACAGGAGTAATGTGACCTCCTTCACAAAGCGGGCGAAGAGGGAAAGCGACCCACGCCGAGCCAGATAGGGAGGGGCGTCCAGGCAACCGTAAGGAAAGGAAAGGAAGGCGCTGAGAGCAGAAGCCAGACGGCGCCGGCGGCCTGTCCTCGCCGGCGCCGTCGTTAGTTGATCTGGGCCCGGGGCGAGCACTGCTTAGCGGGCAGGGCCTGATTGTACCTCAGCCTGTCCACTAGCCAGGCGTGTGCGTACAGCGCGCACTGCCTGCACCAGGTTGGTCAGGGCTGGCCTGACCTCCTCCCAGCGACGGGTTTTGAGACCGCAATCGGGATTAACCCATACCTGTTCTGCGGGCAACACCTCTAGAATGCGCAGCAGGCGCTGCTCGTACTCACTAACCGAAGGGACATGCGGAGAATGGACATCGTAGACGCCCGGACCAATTTCATTCGGGTAGCGATAGCGGACAAAGGCGTTGAGCAGCTCCAGGCGCGAGCGCGAAGCCTCGATCGAGAGCACATCGGCATCCATTGCGGCGATGGCCTCGATGATATCGCCGAACTCAGCATAGCACATGTGCGTATGGATCTGCGTCTCGTCGCGCACCGAGGCCGAGACCAGGCGGAAGCAATCGACGGCCCAGTCGAGGTAGCTGGCCCACTCCGAGCGGCGCAGTGGCAGGCCCTCGCGCAGTGCCGGCTCATCGATCTGGATCACGCGAATTCCCGCCGCCTCCAGATCCTGAACCTCATCGTGCAGGGCCAACGCCAACTGATAGCAGGTCTCGGCACGCGGCTGATCGTCGCGCACAAAGGACCACTGCATCATGGTCACCGGGCCGGTCAGCATCCCCTTGACAGGGCGCGTTGTCAGCGACTGAGCAAAGGCTGACCAGCGCACAGTCATGGGGCCGCGGCGCTGGACATCACCATAGATGACCGGCGGGCGCACGCAGCGCGAGCCATAGCTCTGGACCCAGCCATTGCGCGTGAAGAGGAAGCCGTCGAGTTGCTCAGCGAAGTACTCGACCATGTCGCTGCGCTCGAATTCGCCATGCACCAGGACATCAAGGCCGATCTCCTCCTGAAAACGAATGGTGCGCTCGATCTCGCCCCGGATAAAGGCCTCGTACCCGGCGGCGTCCAGGCGCCCATTCTTGAAAGCGGCCCGCGCGGCGCGCACCTCGTCGGTCTGGGGGAAGGAGCCGATGGTCGTGGTTGGCAAGAGTGGTAGCTGCAGCTGCGCGCGCTGTCGCTGGCGGCGCACAGCGTAAGGACTCTGCCGACGCGCATGCTGGGTCCGCACCTGGCGCACGCGCTGATCGATCTCCTCGTTGTGGATGCGCGGCGAGGTACGGCGGCGCTCGACGGCCTGCCGGTTGCGCTCTAGCTCATGGGCAATCGCCTGCCGTCCCTCGTTGGCTGCCCGCGTCAGGAGGACAATTTCCTGCAGTTTCTGGTTGGCGAAGGCCAGCCATTGCTTCAGTTCGGCGTCCAGCTCGCTCTCCAGCTCCAGATCGACGGGCACGTGCAAGAGCGAGCAAGAGGGAGCCAGGAGAATGCGCTCGGAGCCGAGACGTTCAACCGCTCGCTCAATGAGGGCAAGGGCCTGCTCGAAATCGGTGCGCCAGACATTGCGCCCGTCGACGATCCCCAGAGAGAGCATCAGAGACGAGGGAGCTTCGGCCAGAGCGCGCTCCAGCTGCTGGGGGGCGCGCACCAGGTCGAGATGTACGGCGGCAACCGGGAGGTGTAAGACCGTGGAGAGGGCCGGGCCCAGGTCGCCAAAGTAGGTCGCCAGCAACAGACGCAGCGAGGGCGCAGCCTGGCTGAGCCGGATGTAGCTCTGCTCGATGGCCGGCAGAGCAGCAGGCTCAAGGTCCAGTACCAGACATGGCTCATCGAGCTGCACCCAGTCGGCGCCCGCCGCGGCCAGACGCTGGAGCAGCTCCTCGTAGACTGGCAGCAACTGCTCTAACAGCCCCAGGGGCGAGAGGTCCTCTCGGTGCGTCTTGCCGAGGAGCAGAAACGAGACCGGCCCCAGCAGGACCGGGCGGGTGTGGATGCCCAGGCTCCTGGCCTCGTTGAACTCATCCAGTGGTTTGGTTGAGGTAAGGCGAAAAGAGAGATCTTCCTCAAACTCGGGCACGATATAGTGATAATTCGTGTCGAACCATTTGGTCATCTCCATCGGCGGCACTGCCTCACCCGCTGGGCCGGCTTCAACGCCGCGGGCCATTGCAAAATAGGTTGACAGGTCCAGCGCCAGCGCCCCATTGTCGCCGGCGCGGCGATAGCGCCGCGGAACCGCCCCCACTACCAGTGCCATATCCAGCACGTGGTCATAGAGTGAAAAGTCGTTGGCCGGGATCTGGTCCAGCCCCAGGCGCTGCTGGAGCTGCCAGTGTTCCCGACGCAGTGCAGCGGCCTGCTCGCGCAGTCCTTGCTCGTCCAGCTTCCCTGCCCAGAACTGCTCAAGCGCCCGCTTCAGCTCGCGCTTCGCGCCAATGCGCGGGTAGCCGAGATTGGTAGCCTGCACCATAATCCTCCCTCTTCCTTTCCTCGCGTCTGGTCCGGTCCGACGCAGCAGCGATCAGCAGGGCACGTTCGTCGCCGCTAATCCCATTCGAGCGTCGCCGCCGATCGATACTCCGTGACCCGCGTCTCAAAGAAATTCTTCTCCTTGCTCAGGTCAATGGTCTCGCTCAGCCAGGGGAAGGGATGCGGCTCGTGATAGACCGCCGGCAGGCCGATGCGCTCCAGGCGTCGATCGGCAATATGGCGTACGTAACGCGCAAAAGCCGGGGCGTGCAGGCCCGCGATCCCCTCTGGCAGGCAGTCGTAAGCGTAAGCGATCTCTAGTTCCACCGCCTCCTCAATCAACTCCATAATATGCCGCTCAAACTCGGGTGTCCAGAGGTCAGGGTTCTCAACCTTGATCCCGTTGATCAGGTCAATGCCGAAGTTAAGATGAATGGTCTCGTCGCGCAGAATATACTGGAACTGCTGGCCGATGCCTGTCATGAGGTTGCGACGGTGGAAGGAGAGGATCATGGCGAAGCCGCTGTAGAAGAAGATGCCCTCCATGATCACATAGTAGCCGATGAGGTTGTCCAGAAACTGCTGGGCCTGTTCCGGTTCGGCAGTCGAGAACGTGGGGTCGAGGAGCGCGTAGGTCAGCTTCATCTCGAAGGCATCCTTGCGCTGAATGGCCGGGATGCGGTGGTACATCGTGAAGACTTCGCGCTCATCCAGGCCCAGGCTCTCGACAATGTAGAGGAAGGCGTGGGTATGGACCGCCTCCTCAAAGGCTTGCCGGAGCAGATACTGGCGACATTCGGCGTTGGTGATGTGCTTGAAGATGGCCAGGACCAGGTTGTTGCCAACCAGGCTCTCGGCGGTGGCAAAGAAGCCCAGGTTACGCATGATGACCAGGCGTTCGGCCTCGGAGAGGCGATTGCTACGCCAGAGTTCGATGTCGCTGGCCATCGGGACCTCGTTGGGCATCCAGTGGTTGGCGCAGCCATTCAGATAGTGCTCCCAGGCCCAGCGATATTTGAGCGGCATCAACTGGTTGACGCTGACGGCAGGTCCGTTGATGAGGCGTTTCTCTTCAAGAATATCTTTCTGGTTAAAGGCGTCGGTCGCCATTGGTCTTGGTTCTCCTTCTAGGGTGCCCGTGTGTTGCGTGGCGTGGCACCAGGGCCAACGGGAAATGATGGCCTACTCTACTGGCAAGCTTCACAGTCGTCATCGAGCGAGCAAGCTGCGGCGGGACTGGCAGCGGACGGCAGGGTCACAGGAGCCGCCTCCGTTTGGCTCTCATGGCTGCCAGCTTGCGGGGGCTGGCTGGCCTCTTTGAAGGCTCCGCGCCTGATCTGGATGGCGCTGGAAGGGCTGACATTCTTCATCCAGCGCGGCTGGATTCCCCAGCGATTAATATCGACCGTCGATTTCTCGACCTGGGTCGCGGCCAGCGTGCGCAGGTAGTAGGTCGTTTTGAGTCCCTTTTTCCAGGCCCGCATATAGATCTCATGCAGTTGCTTGCCGCTGGGCGAGGCCAGGTAGAGATTGAGCGACTGCCCCATGTCGATCCACTTCTGGCGCCGGCTGGCGCACTCGATCAGCCAGCGCGGGTCGATCTCGAAGGCTGTCAGGTAGCGTTGCTTCAGCTCCTCTGGCACCATTGGCAGCTCCTGCAAGGAGCCGTCGTAGTACTTGAGGGCTTCCAGCATGTCGGCGTTCCAGAGGCCGGCGGCCTTCAGGTCGTTGACCAGGAAGGTGTTGACCGTGGTGAACTCGCCCGACAGGGTACTCTTGACATAGAGGTTCTTGTAGATCGGCTCGATCGACGGGCTGACGCCGACGATCAAAGAGATGGTGGCCGTCGGGGCGATGGCCAGGACATTGCTATTGCGCATGCCATGCTGGCGGATGTGGGTGCGCACCGCTTCCCAGTCGAGGGTGGTGCGGCGGTCCATCTCCAGGGGTTGGCCGCGCTCCTGCTCCAGCAAGGCGATGGTATCGATAGGCAGCAGACCACGGTCCCACTTGGAGCCGCGATAGCTGGGATAGGGGCCGCGTTCGGCAGCCAGCTCACTGGAAGCCAGGATGGCATAGTAGGAGATAGCTTCCATGCTGCGATCGGCGAACTCGACCGCCTCCTGGGAGGCGTAGCTGAGGCCGAGCAGGAAGAGGGCATCCTGGAAGCCCATGACGCCAAGCCCGACAGGACGATGGCGCAGGTTGGCCGTGCGCGCCTCCGGAGTGGGATAGTAATTGATGTCGATGACGTTGTCGAGCATGCGCATGGCCGTTTGAATGGTTGACCGTAACTTTTGGTGATCGAGCTGACCATTGGCAATGTGGGCCACCAGGTTGAGCGAGCCGAGATTGCAGACGGCGGTTTCCTCTTCCGAGGTATTGAGCAAGATCTCCGTGCAGAGATTGCTGCTGTGGATGACGCCGGCGTGGTCCTGGGGCGAGCGCACATTGGCCGGATCTTTCCAGGTCAGCCAGGGGTGGCCGGTCTCGAAGAGGCGGGTGAGCATCTTGCGCCAGAGTTCGACCGCTGGCAGACGCTTGAAGAGGCGAATCTTGCCCTCATCGGCCAGGCGCTCGTACTCGCGGTAGCGCTCGGCGAAGGCGCGGCCATAGAGTTCGTGCAGGTCGGGCACCTCATCAGGGCTGAAGAGGGTCCACTGCTCCCCGCGCTCGACGCGGCGCATAAACTCGTCGGAGATCCAGCAGGCCGTATGCAGATCGTGGGTCCGGCGGCGTTCATCGCCGGTGTTGCGCCGCAGATCCAGAAAGTCTTCGATGTCCAGGTGCCAGTTCTCCAGATAGGCGCAGACGGCGCCCTTGCGCTTGCCGCCCTGGTTGACGGCCACAGCGGTATCGTTGACGACCTTGAGGAAGGGAATGACTCCCTGGCTACGGCCATTGGTGCCCCGGATGTGTGCGCCCAGAGCGCGCACGCGGGTCCAGTCGTTGCCCAGGCCGCCGGCCCACTTGGAGAGCAGGGCATTATCCTGAATGGACTTGAAGATGTGCCAGAGATCGTCTTTGACGGTGGTCAGGTAGCACGAAGAGAGCTGCGGGTGGGAGGTGCCTGCATTGAAGAGCGTGGGCGTTGCCGGCGTGAAATAGAACTGCGAGAGCACTTCGTAGAATTCGGCGACGCGCTCCTCCCGGTGCGCTTCGTTGAGAGCCAGGCCCATAGCCACGCGCAGCCAGAGCAGTTGCGGCAATTCGAAGCGCTGCCCCTCGTACTGGAGCAGATAGCGGTCGTAGAGCGTCTGCAGCCCGGGATAGGTGAAGAGCAGGTCGCGCTCGGGATGAATCAGGGCGGCGATGCGTTCCAGGTCGAAGGTGGCCAGGCGGGGATCAAGCAGCCCGGTGTCGAGGCCACGCTGGATGTAGCGCGGCAGATAGCGCCGATAGGCGCTTTGCATGGCGGCAAAGCTGCAGGGGAGGTGCTCGTCCGGGCTGAGCGCCTCGCGATAGAGTGACAGGAGCAGGATGCGAGCGGTGATGTAGCTGAAGGCCGGTTCTTGCTCAATATGGGCACGCGCTACCAGCAGCAGTGCCTGCCACAGCTCCGTTTCGGAGAGGCCAGCACTGAGGGTGGCCTGGACCTCCTCCAGGAGCTGGGCGCGGTCGACACGATCCTCAAAGCCGTGGCAGACCTCGGCAAGCACCTGCTCGGGGTCGATGGCCACGGGGGTGGCCGGGCGCGTCTGATTCGCTGGGAATGACATGCCGTTTTCCCTCCTTGAGATGAAAAAAAAGCCTGTTCCCTCGACGGAAACAGGCTGACACGCACAGACAGCCTCGTGAACGGGCTGCCCGCTGGTCTACCCTTTCACGCGAAGGGATCGAGCCAGATCCCACAGGTGGGCATTCGGGCTTAGTGCCTCCGTCCGTCGGCTGGTCCTCTCATGCTAGCAAGTGCTGGTGATCTCTCCTCCGCGCTTTGGACCGTTGTCGGCGGGGATCGATCGGGACGGGGCAGCTTACCGCTGCGCGACAGCGCCGGATTCTCACCGGACTTCCCCCATGTTTCAGCGATGCCACGACAGCATCGCCCTGTGGGTGTCTTTCTCTCTTCGGTTGCCAATGAGCACAAGATATAGGTAGGTACGGGCGGTAAGATACCATATGTTGTATTGGAAGTCAAGCAGGAGAGGCTGGCTCTCCCCTGGTACTTCTTTCCTGTTTTTGGGGACTCAGGCCGAGGCGCCGCTGTAGTAGCGAATGGCGAAGCGCCAGAAGAGGCGCGAGGCCAGCAGCGCCAGGGCCGCCAGCAGCAGGGTACCCGCCAGGACCAGCCAGGTCAGGCGGGCGGTCAGGGCTTCGGCGGGTACGGTCACAGCGAAGGCGACCGGGACAACGAAGGTCAGAATGGCGCGCAGCCAGCCGGGATAGATGTCGACCGGCCAGCGCCCGGCCTCGTACATGCTCTCGAAGATGACCAGGATATTCTCCATGCGCACATACCAGAAGGAGAGGGTGGCCAGGAAGAGCACAAAGCTATAGATGATGACAGCGCCGGCCAGCAAGGTCAGAGCGAAGGCCAGCAACTGGAGGGGTCCGGGCAGGCTGCCATGCCAGAGCATGGCCCCTACGAGCAAGGCCATTCCCAGCAAGACGTCGAGGAGTTTCCACATGTCGATCTGCTGGATGCTGACGAGCAGCTGGGCGTCCTCGGGTCTGGTGAGTACGTAGTCGAGGGTGCCCTGGCGCACCTGCTCAATGAGGCGGTTCATGCCGGGCATGATGATCATGTTGATGGCGCCCCCGATGAGGAAGTAGACGCCGATGAGGGTGAGCAGTTCATCGGCACTCCAGCCATTGAGGACCCGGGTATAAGAGAAGACAACGCTGACGAAGGCCAGGGCTGTTCCCAGGTCAATCAGTGACTCGACGATCTGCAGCCAGAAGCTGGCCCGATAGGCCAGTTCGCCCAGGATGCTGACGCGGAAAAAGGTCCACAGGAGACGTAGATAGGTACGCATAGCAGACTTACCCTCCTACCGCCGTGTAGCGTTTGAGGCCGCGTCGCCAGGTGAGGCTGAGCAGGCCGAGGCCGAGAAGCAGCCAGATGAGCTGAGCGAGAAAGCCGGTGACCACGGCCTGGGCGCTGAGGCCAGTGCTGAGCAACTGGGCCGGGAAGGCGACCATCCATTGAAAGGGGAGCCAGGCGGTGACCGCCTGCAGCGGGGCCGGCAAGAAGGATAGGGGGAGCAGTTGCCCTGAGAGGAAGAGGACGACGACCACATAGAGCTGGTTGATGACGTTGACCTGGGTCAGCCAGAAGGCCAGGAGGGCCAGGGTCCATTCCAGGGTGAAGCGCAGGGCGAAGGCCAGGAGCAGGGCCGGCAGGAAGGTCGCCAGGTTGGCAGTGCTGGGCGTAAAGCCGGCGTGGAAAGCCAGCCAGAGAATCAGCGTCACCAGTCCGATGACCGGTAGCATGAGGATCTTGTAGGCCAGGTGTTGGGCGATGTCCGCGTGGATGGGGTGGACGGGTCGCAGCAGCAAAGGCGAGAATTCGCCTTCGCGTACGCGCCGGCTGAATTCCCAGAACACCCAGGTCTGGGTGGCGTAGTTGACCAGCATGGTGGCGATGAAGTAGGCGGCGAAGCCAGAGGGACTGTAGCCGTTGACTTCCCCACCTTCATTGCGGGCCACAGTCGACCAGACGCTGATCGAGACCGCTGGCCCCAGGGCGACCTCGATGAGCCAGATGACAAGGGCGGCGCGGTATTGGAGCTGTTCGGCAATGGCCGTCTTGAGCTGCTGGCGGTAGACGGCGATGAGGTGAGTCATGCGCTTAGACAACCTCCTCCTGGGTAAAGATTTGTTCGATGACGGTCTCTATGGGCGGGTCCTCAACGCTGAGGTCGAGGACTGGCAGGTCCGTCAGCAGGCGGGCGGTGGCACGGGCAACCGCGCTTTTGGGCACGCGCAGGGTGATCTGATCTTCGCTCTGACTGAGGACCTCGCCGTAGGGACGCAGGTCAGCTGGCTCTTCCAGACGCACGACGATGGTCTTGTAAGGAGAGAAGCGCTCGACCAGGCGGGTGAGATCGCCGTCGAAGAGCATGGTGCCGTGGTGGATGAGGATGACGCGCCGGCAGAGGGCTTCGACGTCAGCCATATAGTGGCTCGTCAGCAGCACGGTTGCCCCCGTGCGACGGTTGTATTCGCGGATAAAGTCGCGAATGCGGCGCTGCATGACGATGTCCAGGCCGATGGTCGGCTCGTCGAGAAAGAGGACCTGTGGACGATGGAGCAGAGAGCCAGCGATCTCGCATTTCATGCGCTCTCCCAGGGAGAGATTGCGCACGGGCTTGTGCAATAGGGGGGCCAGTTCCAGGAGATCGGCCAGTTCGTCCAGCATGCGACGGTACTGAGCCGGGGGAATGCGGTAGATGGCCCGGTTCAGCTCAAAAGAGTCGATGACGGGGATGTCCCAGATGAGTTGCTGGCGCTGGCCCATGACCAGGGCGATCTGGCGCAGGAAGGCGCGCTCGCGTCGCCAGGGGATGTAGCCCAGGACACGGACCTCGCCGGCGCTGGGGTAGAGGAGTCCGGCCAGCATCTTGAGGGTGGTGGTTTTGCCGGCCCCGTTGGGACCGAGGAAGCCGATGATTTCGCCCGGTTCGATGGTGAAGGTCAGATCGTCGACGCCAACGATTTCTTGCATCTGGCGTTGAAAGAGGGCGCGTAAGGCAGCGCCCAGGCCGGCCTCGCGCTCGTAGACGCGGTAGACTTTGCGCAGGTGCACAACGTTGACTGCCGCTACGGCTGTCATAGTTCTCGATGGCTCCTTCGTTTGGGAAGGTTTCTCCCCCCTTGTGTTTTTTTTCTTTCTTGCTTGAGTATAGCGGGTCCTGGTGGGAGGGCGTCAATGTGCTCAGATCCAGTCAAGATCTCGACTGAGAGGCGCCACGCTGATGCTCCTGCGCGATGAGGCGCTCCAGGGCAGCCTGCAGCCGGTCGATGATCTCCTCATCGGTGTAGGGGTTGAGCAGAACGGCACGCAGCCAGCGTTTGCCTTGATAGGATGGCAACGAGAGGAAGATACGCTCTTGCTCCAGAAGCGCGGTCTGCAGGCGAGCATTCAAGGCATCGTGCGCTGCGGGAGGCAGCCAGGCTGGCTCGGCGCGGAAACAGAGGAGATTGGTCTCGGGAGCGTGAGCAAAGCGTAGCTCGGGCAGAGTCCGCAGGCGCGCGTAGGCCAGGCTGGCCAGGCGACAGCCTTCCTCGACGAGGCGGGCGTAGCCGCGCCGCCCCAGATGTTGGAGCGAGAGCCAGAGCTTGAGGATGTCGCTGTGGCGCGTTCCCTGCAGGCCGATCTCGCCCAGATTTGTGGGAGGCGCAGCGGGGTCCGTCTCCTCTGGCTGTTGGCGCATGTAGGGGGCCGGGATACGAAAGGCGCTGCTGAAGAGCGAGCTGTCGCGCAATAGAAGCATGGCACAGGTCTTGGCCACGTAGAGCCATTTCTGCGGATTAAACGTCAAGGAGTCGGCCTCTTCGATGCCGGCCAGGCGTGGTCGCAGGCGCTCAGAGAAGACCAAGGCACCGCCGTAGGCGGCATCGACGTGAAACCAGAGGCCATAGCGCCGGGCGATGGCCGCGATGGGGGCCAGGGGATCGATGAGGCCGGCAACGGTAGTGCCGGCGGTGGCCACGATGCAGAATGGGCGCGCTCCCCGCTCTTGGGCCTGCTCGATCAATTCAGGGAGGCGACGGGTGTCGAGATGGCCGTCGGTGTCGAGCGGTACCGGGATGACGGCCTGGTTCCCCAGCCCGAGGAGCATGGCGGCCTTCTGCAGCGAGGTATGGGCGGCCTCGGAGGCGAAGAGCACAGGGCGCGTGCTGAGGGAGGTCAAGGCGCCGTCGCTCAGATCCAGGATGTGGTTGCGGGCGATGGCCAGGGCCTCCAGGTTGGCCAGGCTGCCGCCGCTGAGCAGGAGGCCGCCGGCCCGAGGCCCCAGTCCGAAGAGCTGGGCCAGTTCGCGCAGAGTGGCCCATTCCAGGCGCGAGAAGGCGGGCGACATCTCGATGCTGAGCATGTTGTTATTGACCGCGGCGCTCAGCAGGTCTCCGACCAGCGACATGGTCGTCGGCAGCGAATCCATGTGGCCGATGTAGCCAGGATGGGCCGGGTGCATCGAGGCTGTGATGAGCGTACGCAGGTGGGCAAGCAGCTGCTGCTCTGGCAGGCCCTGCTCTGGTAGCGAGGTTGCCGGCAGGGGAGGCTGTTCAGTCGGCAACGGCGAGTGGTCGACGGCCTGGGTTGCGTAGTCAAGGGCCAGGCGCAGGGCTTGCCCCAGCAGTGGGGCGACTGCCGCGCGATTGTGCCCAGTGGGTGCGATAAAGGCCGAGATAGGGAGGTCGGTGAGATCCATCGCTTCTCTTGCTTACTCCTTTTTTCGGGAAAAGTGAAGCCAGGCGGAGAAGGCTGAGGGGGAGGCAGTGGCTCTTGCCCTCAGCCTTCTCTCTTATTCTGCCGCCAGTGGCTATCGTCAGCAAGGGGGCAGGCGTGGGTCCTGCTCGGCTGAGGCCAGCTAGCGAGCGATGATCTCCAGGGTGCGCCCGGTGCTGCGAGGGCCGAGGAGGGCCACGTCCAGGCAGAGGATGACGAGGAGGACGGCCTCGCCGGCGAAGACAGCGACCGGTCCCAGCGACTTGAGGACGGGGAGGGCGGCGAAAGGCAGAATGGCGCTCACCAGACGGCTCAAGCTGTAGGCGATGCCGACTGCCGTGCCGCGCATGCGCGTGGGGAAGATTTCGGCCTGGTAGATGTGGAAAGCGTTGGAGAAGATGTTACTTACCGTGGTGAGGAGGAAGCCCGAGAGCACCAGTACAACGGAGGAGGTGGCGAAGCCGAAGCTGAGGCCAAAGAGGGCGATGAGAAGGGCGGAGGTGACGATGAGCCATTTGCGCTCAACGCGCTCAACGAGGAAGATCGAGATGAAGGAGCCGAGGGGATAGCCCAGGAAGCTGAGGGCCGTGTAGCCCAGTGACGTGACGACGCTGAAGCCCTTGGCTGTGAGGACGACGGGGGCCAGGGAGCCGAAGCCGTAGTAGCCAACGGTCTGGAGGATCTGGAAGATCCAGAGCATGATCGTGCGTTTGGCATAGACGCCGCTGAAGATTTCGGCAATGGTGGCCCGCGTCTGCGGCTCGACGACAACCGGCTGCGGCTCGGGCAACTCTTTGAGGCCGTGCTCGCGCATGATCTGCTCTTCCATGCTGGTGAGGGCGGCGTTGGCGGCGGCTTCGTCCTGACGGATTTCGTGCCAGCGCGGCGACTCGGGCAGGTTGCGGCGCAGGAGCCAGACGATCAAAGCTCCGAGCGAGCCGACGATGAGGAGCCAGCGCCAGCCGTCCAGGCCAAGGAAGCTGCCTTTGATGACGAAGCGCCCGACGAAGCCGGCCAGGGGGACGCCGAAGAAGCCCAGGGTATAGGACCAGGCGGTGTAGCGTCCGCGGGCGTGGCGTGGGATCATTTCACCCATGTAAATGTCGGTGAGGGGTGGCTCGGCTCCCAGGCCGATGCCGGCCAGGAAGCGGAAGATGACGACCCAGATGAAGTTTGGGGCGAAGGCGGCGATGAGCGAGAAAAGGGAGTAGATCAGCAGGTCGACCATGTACATGCTGCGCCGCCCGATGTAGTCGGAGACGATGCCCAGGACGATGGCCCCAATGAACATGCCGAGGAAGCCGGAGCCGATGACGAGGGCGGTCTCGAAGGTGGAGAGGTGGAAGAGGGGAGTGAGCACGGCTCCAAGCAGGCCGCCCAGGAAAATATCGTAGAGGTCAAAGAAGGTGCCGATGCCTAGCACAAAGCTGAGCCTGCGGTGCAGTGAGGAGAGGGGTAGGCGATCGATGCGTGAGGCCACGGTGATGCGACGTTCTGCTGCTTCCATGAGCGCTTTGCCTCCATTGCAGTGATGGTGAAAGTGCGCGTGCTCAGCGCGCTGCAGGCTACTCGGGGCGCTCGCGGCCAGGAGTAGCGCCAGATGTTGCCCGCCAGTGGGCGCAGGCGCAATGGCGATAAACTCTTTGCCTGATACGATGTGGCGTTCTTAGGGCTGTGACGCTTGAAAGGGGTTCACCTCCTTCTGTCCTGTCTGTTCCGTTGCCTTGGTTTCCGCCATTCCTCACGCTCCCACATGTTTTCATTGTACCTTCTCCGACTCCATATGTCCATATGGAGATAGGTCTCTGGCGAGGAAGGTTCTCTGTCTGTCGGGGCCTGTCGAGCGCGGCCTGTATTTGCGGTAGAGTTTTCCTGTGCTATAGTAATGATTTGTGCTCACTGGGAGCGTGTGGGCATACAGCCGCCATCGATCAGGCCCGGGGCATCTGCCCGGCTGGCGGTGTGGGGCTGGAGGAGACTTCCCCGGAGGGAGGCATCAGTTCAGCAGTGGTGGCAGAGCTGATCTGGCAGCAGAAGCACAATCCCTATGCGGAGGGACTGCCGCCGGCGCCGCGCCTGCAGATCTGTGAGCGCGTTCCGGCGCTGGCTGGCCCTGGCCCTGGCCCCGAGGCCGAGGATGAGGCGGCAGCGGGCTGGGAGAATCGTCTGATCCACGGTGATAAGAGCCTGGTGCTGCCGGCCTTGCTGGCGGAATTTGCCGGGGCCGTTGATCTGATCTATATCGATCCTCCGTTTATGAGCGAGCGGACCTATCGCGGGGGCCGGGGCCTGGCCTACGACGATCGCTGGCGGGGCAATCTGGATGGGTATCTGCAATGGCTCTATGAGACGTTCCTGCTGCTCTTTCGTCTGTTGGCTCCTCATGGAAGCCTCTACGTGCATCTGGACTGGCGCGCTGTGCACTTTGCTCGCCTGCTGCTGGATGAGGTCTTTCGGGAGGCGATGCCAGTGGGTGGCGGTTTCCAGAACGAGATTATCTGGCATTATCATTCTGGCGGGCGCCCCCGACGCTCCCGCGGGTTCGCTCGCAAGCATGATACGCTGCTCCTCTATACCCGCTCGCGCCAGTACTGTTTTCATGGGGAGCGCGTTGGTCCGCTGCGGGGGCGCGAGCGGCGCAATCATATGCGGCGCCAGGTGGAGGCCGATGGGCGGGTCTGCTGGACGATTCGCGCGGGGGGCCGTCTCTATCGCTACTACGAGGATGAGCCGATGACGCCGGCTGATGTCTGGTGCGATATCAGCCATCTGCATCAGCGCGATCCCGAGCGCAACGGCTATGCGACTCAGAAGCCAGCGGCGTTGCTGGAGCGTATTCTGCTGGCTTCCAGTGAGGAGGATGATCTGGTGCTCGACTGCTTCTGCGGGAGCGGTGTGACACCGGCGGTGGCCGAGCGTCTGGGCCGGCGCTGGATCGCCTGTGATGGAAGCCCGCTGGCGATCGAGGTGACGCGCGAGCGCTTGCTGCGATTGGCTCCCCGCCGTCCTTTCTGTGTGCAGCGTCCCCTACCCTGGCCATAGGCAGATTTGCTGCCGCTGGTGGCCGAGGCTTGCCGCGCGTGTGTGACTGTGCTATCCTGTAAATGAGCTGCCGCAAGAATCAGTTTTTCTCTCTTTTGTAAAATGTGATCGTTCTGTATAGGAATGTGGTGATTGTTGGGTTCAGTGATTGTGGAGGTCAAGTGGAAAGAGGTGTGTGGCGTATGCAGATGAAGAAGACGGCTATTCCTTCGACTCCCCGCTATGAGAAAAGCCTCGTTGGGCGCCCGCTGCGTTTGCCGACGCATAACTATGGCTGGACGGGGACCTATCTGGTGACGTTGCTCGCGGAGCCGTATGCGCCGAGTTTTGAGGAGCCGGCGCTGCGCCGGATTTTGGAGGAGACCTGGCAGGCTTTGCCGCGCCCTTTCCCCGGGCTGACGCTGGATACGTTTGTGATCGGGCCGCAGCAGGTGCAGTTTATTCTTTCTTTTGAGGGCAATACCAATCGGACGATGACGCTGGGCCGGGTGGTGGAGGCTTTTAAGTCGTTGGTGGCGGTGGCCTGGCTGGCTCATCTGGAGCAGGTGCGTGCGCCCAGTCCGACGCCGCCGTTGCGCATCTGGCAGCGCTCCTATAGCGAGCGCTATCTTCACGACGAGTGTGAGCTGGAAGAGGTGCGTCAGGCGCTGCGCAGCGGTGCCTTGCCGGCGGAGCCAGAGGTGCCCTGAAGGTTCTGGCCAGCGGCTGAGCTGCTGGGGAGAGAGACAGGCTGAGCTTAGCGCTGCGGCGACTCATGGCGGCTGGCGCCGCAGGGGGCGCCGGGGCGCTGGCAGAAGGGTCTGACGCCTGGCAGGTACTGGCGATGGGCGGCCACCCAGCGATAGAGGTGCTCGGCGAGCGGTCCCAGGCCGGGCAGGCGGTAGAGGTGCTGCCAGAGGGGAAAGCCGATCAGCAGGTCCAATGCATAGGCGAGGGCCTGGGCACCGCGGTAGCGCCGTCCGTCAGGGAGGATGATCCAGACGCTCTCTTCACAGGCTCTGACGCTGAGTCCGTAGCGCTCGGGCAGGCCAGCGATCTGGAAGGGAAGGCAGGTCACTCGCCGGCCTCGGTCCAGGCGGCGCAGGAGTTCGGCTGTGGCCGTACAGAAGTCGCAGCTGCCGTCAAAGATGACGATGGCTTTGACGGGATGGCGATAGGCTTGATAGGCTTGATCGGACATAGTGGGACTGGCGCCGGCCATCGCTGCCGTCGTTTGGGATTGGCCTCCTCTCTTTGCTTTGCCGACTGCTTTTACTATAGCACATCCCGGGGGTGGCTGGGGAAGCGGGAACCTTTTGCCACGGGTGGCGCCACGATCTGCCCCCATCCTGGCGAGGGCGGGATCGTGTGCCAGGGAAGGAGCGGAGCGATGGGTAGTGTAGCCGTGGCCCCCTGAGCCTTTGCTGACTCAGGGGGCCAGGTGAGCGGTGACCATACATCGTGGATAAGAGGGAGACGCTGCAACAGAAGGCTATGCCGGTTCGTCTGTCTCGCTTGATTGGTAGATTTCTTCCAGGCTTTGCTGACGCGCTCGCCCGATGCGGTCGAGGCGCTTCTGAAATTGGGTAGTGGCGTAGGAGAGGTATTCGTCGATCTGCAGGTCGAAGGCAGGCGATTCCTGCGTTTCTCGTACTTCGAATAGCTCGTTGATGACGCCCAGGGCGTAGGTCAGTAGCTCGCTCATGTAGGTCTGGATGACGTCCCAGAGGCGCGGCTCCTGGGCAACCAGGCGCGAGAGGAGGAAGACACCATAGGCCAGGTGCCGTGATTCGTCGCGCTTGAGGTAGCCGACCCCCTGACGCAGGCCGGGAAGGATGTTGAGGCGCTCTAGCATGTTGAAATAGGCATGATAGCCGGTCTCGGCCAGGACCCCTTCGACGATCATGTTGTAGACAACACTGGCGCGGGCCTGAGCCTCGGGCGAGGGATCGCTGAGGAGGGCGTGCATGCGCTGGGGCAGTTCTTCATAGAAGATTTTGCGATAGCTGGGGGTGTGGTAACGGTGCAGGTCGCTGTGCTCGTGGGCTACTTCGTCGAGGAAGCGGCGGAAGAATTCGGTGTGTTTGGCTTCTTCCCAGAGGAAGGTGGTGAGGTACATCTCTTCTTCGAGCCGGCCCTCGCGGGCAATGGTCAGGATGAGAGGGAGCAGGTCGAGGGTGACGCTCTCCTCGCCGGCCTGGAAGAGCGAGCTGAGGTAGAGCAGGGTTTCGCGCTCGCCCTCGTTGAGGCGCTGCCAGTCCTGGATATCCTGCGAGAAGTCGATGGCGCGCGGGTCCCAGATGCCAAGTTTCTTGGCTTTGTGGTAGAGGCGCATCGGGAGGATGTCGTGGCGTAGGCCGCGCTCGCTGGTGGTGATGAAGGCGGCGTGTGTGCTCTGTGTCATGCTTGCCTGCTTTCTGTCTGGGCAGTCGTTGTTTGACGTTGGGTTTCTCGCCGATTGTATGACTGACTGAATACCAGTCAGTCATCTTTTTCAATGATACCTGTGATGCCGGTTGGCTGTCAAGGGGAGTGGGCAGGCCAGGCTTGGCTTCGCCCGGTCTCATTGGCTGTTGACGACGATCTGGATCTGGTCGGCGCGCTGGGGAAGGGTCTGGCTGCCAAAGGGTAGGCGGAGCTGAACGGAGGCAACGCCGGGCTGGGAACGCAGATAGGTCTGGGCGACTTCGCTGCTGGTGCCGCGCAGGTCCTGCTGCCAGCGAGCGATGGTCTGGGGGCTGATCCGGTAGCTCCAGGTGCCGTGGACGCTGACGCTCAGGTAGGTGATGCCGTGGTTGCCTCGGTCGGTGACGGTGGGCGTGGAGGCGCTGAGGCTGCGAGGCTGCAGCTGGTAGGCTGGCCCAAGGGTGCGCTGGGCCTGGCGGCTCAGGAGGTCGCTGGCGAGCTGGCGGGCCTGGGCGGGCTGGTAGGCGGTGGCGCTGCCTGTGACCTGAAGCTGGACGCGTACCTGGTCGGCCTTGCTGCCGAGCGGTGGGTCGGCTGTGAGGCTCACCTGGTAGTTTGGTGTGCCAGCCAGGGTTTCGCCCTCTTTGAGAGCGGCTCGTAGCTGGTCTGCAAGCTGATGCTCTAGCTGGGGAAGGAGCGTCTGGCGGGCACGATCGAGGTCGTCCTGGGCGACGATGTGGATGGTCTGGCCATCGCTGCCGCCGCTGAAGGCAGCGGGGTTGGTGACCTGGATCTGGGTCGGGCGCCCGCAACAGGGCTGGGCGATGTCGCCAGCGGGAATGTTCCCCTGGGCACCGGGGTTGACGGCCTGGGCGGCGGCGACGGCGGTTCCGTCCTGGTCGTTCTGACGCGGCGGCACGACGACCGTGGTGAGAAGGCGGACGCTGATGCCCGAGTTGCCGCTGAAGGTGCTGCCCGCTGGGACGGTGACCGGCTGCAGGCCGTGGTTGCTGAAGAGGAGAAGGCCGCGGGCGTTGCTGCCCTGGGTGGTACGGGTGCCGGTGGTGGCGACGGTTTGGGCAAGGCTGCGGCTGGCGCTGAGGAGGCGCGCGGGGATGGCGCGTGTGTTGAGGTCGATGGCCTGGATCTGGGGCGAGGCCGTCAGGAGGTAGGTGTCCTGCAGGGTGCGGCTCTGGGCGTTGATGGTGATGACGACGGTGGGATCAGCTCCAAGCAGGGGGACCCCCGGCGGGAGTAGCCCCATATTGAGGGCGCGGGCGGCGAAGAGGAGCATGAGGAGGATGGCGATGACGATCAGGGCAATGGCCACGAAGAGCGAGAGGGGGCGCTTGCTGCTGGTTTGGGGGCGGATTCGTCCTCTCAGCGGTGGCTGTGGCTCCTCGGTGATGCGCTGGATGGCCGGGCGGGCCTGGGCCGCTAGAGCGGGCGGACGGCCACGGCGTGGGATGGTGAGCGGCTCGGGCATGGGAAGGGCCACGGTGCGCGGCTCCTGGCGCGAGCGGTAATCGGGCGCGGGCTTGGGCCGAGAGAGGGCTTCGGCGGTGACGTCGGGCAGGGTGGTGGCGGCTGCGATGTCCTCTTCGGGCGGCAGTTCTTCGATCTGCGGCTCCTCGGGACCGCCATAGGCGTAGTCCTGGAATGGCTGCGGGTGTGAGCGGCGTGGCTCTGGCTCAGCTTCGAGGGCAGGCTCCGGCCAGGCTTCTTGCGCTTCCTGGGCCGCGGGTATGGTCTGGCTTTCTTCGAGGGCCAGGATGACGGCCTCGCGCAGGACGGCAATGCTCTGGAAGCGCTCGTCGTCGCGCTTGGCCATCGCTTTGCGGACGACGCGGTCGAAGGCTGCTGGTACGCGCGGGTTGCGCCGCGAGGGGCGCGGGATGGGGGCGCGCAGTTGCATCTGGATGACTTTGATGTCGTCGGGGTCATCGTAGGGCAGTTCACCGGTGAGCATCTGGAAGAGGAGGACGCCGAGGGCGTAGATGTCGGTGAGGGGGGTGACGATGCCACGCGTCTGCTCGGGGGCCATGTATTGCGGAGTGCCGGGGACCTGGTCGAGGGGGATGGGG
>NZ_JADGIA010000284.1 GCF_019683635.1 Thermogemmatispora sp.
GTCGTGGGAGCGTCGCCGTGGGTGCATTGTAGCCCGGCTCGTGGCCCGGGTACGAGAGCCGGGCGCCGCCGTCTCGGGTCGTGGGTGCATTGTAGCCCGGCTCGTGGCCCGAGGCTCGTGCGCCTGCCGGGCCGGGTACGGGCGCCGGGCGTCGCCGTGGGGCGTCGCCGGGTCGTGGCCCGAGGGTTGTGCGCCTGGTGGGTACGGGCGCCGCCGTGGCTCGTGGCCCGGCTCGTGGCCCCGGGGCGTGGGTCACCGGGCCGCCTCTCCGTTCCGTACGTGGCACGAGCCACGACGTCGTAACTCGTGCCATCGGTCTGTCTCAGAACTTACTTTTTGTAAGTGACGAGGTAATCGATGAGAGCAGGAGGGGCGTGTTTTCTATTCCGCACAGGAATACCAGCCTGGAGAAACCGGATAATCCACGCCAGTTCGTGCTGTTCAGCCTGCCATCGGGGGGTATCCCCTGGGAGCCATTCCAGACAGAGACAGTAGTCCCATCCCCGTTTCCCAGATCTGACGTGACTGTGTAAGCGATCTAAGAGACGCCTGCTCTGACCAACATAGACGGCGACGGGCGTCGATCCGTCGGTCCAGACCAGGGCATAAATACACACGTCACTCATCCTCTTGTGGAGCGTCTGCCGGGAGCCAGCCATGATCGAGTGGGGTCTGCCAGAACCGTAGGAGATGGGTAAGAGACACTGGATCTACGTTTCGCCAGATGGCTTGTTCAATAGCGAGCGTGAAGCGATTGGGACCGGTCTGGGTCACCCGAATGGTTTGACGTTTCCGATGAAATACGGCAGTGAGAGAGTCTTGTAGTACAGAGAAGAGTGCTTTCTCTCGCATTGGGTCACTCCTGCTGTCACTCACAAGATTGTTCCCAGAGGTCTAGATCAATCATCAATTCGTCTTCCCACTGATGGGCAAGCTGCTCAGTTTCCCCAGAAAACCGGGGCTGGTAAGCCGCAGAGACGGGATACGGTTCTCCCATATCGACGGGAGTGGGATCGGTTGGATGTAACGAGTGTGAGAGTCGCCTGCTCTCACGCAAGATTGTTGGGTCGGTCAGCACGCGCTTTCCCGTGGGAAACAGGGACAGCTCACGCTGCGTAGTAACCCACCGTCGCCAGTCCTTCCACTCAGACCGCAACGCAGTCCCCATAGTCACAAAGCGGGTGGTGGTGGCTGTGACGGTCAGGCGCTGCTGATGCCAGCCATCAAGAACGGCGTGAGGAAAGAGCGTCCCCGGGTCAAAGCCGCGGTAGTGGGGAGCGACCTGGTACCACTGCCCGTGCAGACAGAGATAGAACTCATCGAACCGGTGGGCGAGATGTGCCCGCTCTTCATCCAACCGTTCCACTTCGTTGGGGGAGAGCGGTCGGACAAGCGTCCAATACACCCCCGCCTGCACGGCGATGATCCCGGTGAACTGACCGTTGTCTTCCCATTGTCCCAGTTGAGGACCGATATCCATACCTGGGAGGGGTTCCGTGGAGTACAGCCCGTCCGTGCATGTCATGATCAGGGCTTCCGGTCGCAGCATCATGGCATCGAAGATCTTCGCACGCACCCGAGACGTGATGTAGCCTGCCCATTCCAGGGAGTGCCAGGTCGGTGGTTCATCCGCCGTCCCACCTTTCGCCTGGGCCAGTTTCCCATAGAGACTATTCAACCCGAGTTTCAGGACTCGCTCCTCTGGACGCCCCTCCCTTTTCCATTGCTGTCGCAGGTCAAAGAGATCCCTGACCCATTCAAAAGGGCGAATAGCAGAGCCTGGACGAAATTCCCAAGCTTCCAGGATCTCTATGCACCCGGTAAGCGTTCCGGTATCGAGTGCGCGAAATGCTGAGAGAACTTCTGGCGACCAGTGCCAGCCTTCCCCCCGTGGCGGAAAGTAAATTGATCCGTCAGGGGCACGCCAAAAGAAGGGATACGCGCGTGCCGCTGGGCGTCGAGTGGCGTGAGATCCCTGGGACGGTCCGGCGAGATCCCATCGCACATGGTATATGGAAAACGCACTGAGCTGCGCGAGAGAGGAGGGCGAGAGTGGACCGCGATGGTACCGCCACACGCCATCGGCTAGGCGGGGTAATTCCGGCATGATCGATGGATAGGCAGATCGCAGGTCATAATTGTAGACCGGCCCGAGACGTGTACCGCACTGCAACAATTCGATCCGACCTCCAGCATAGGCCGATCGAACTGCCTGGCGGAGGGCCACAGGGAGACCCGTGCGACGGTCAAGCGCCTCTTTGACGCGATGTTGTCTGAGAAGCGCGGCAGCGATGGCACCGGCACCGTCCCATCGTTGCAAATGAATACCGACACTCGTGAGGAGCGAGCGTAGACGGTTCATCAGAGCGACGAGTACCCGGCATTCATCCAGACAGTAGCGGATGATCTGCTCTCGTTCATCTGTTCGGAACGAGTGTCGGGCGGTCTTCATAGCGGCCATATGCCCCATGTCAATGATCATGCCATCAGGCAGGTGTAACCGTCCGTTCTGGTCCAGGGAGTCTGCCAGCCAGTCCCGAATCGCCTGGACAAAGCTCGTCTGGAAGAACCCGAAACAATCCCAGACGGTCAGACGAGCTGCATAGTTGGGAACGAACCGTACCTGCCGTCTTCCTGTATGCCGATCGTGTCGATCGACAACACGAAATCGGGCATGGCGGACATCCTCCACGTACTGCCGAAGGGTGAACTGTTTGCGTGGGCGATAGGAGAGTTCGTAGAGCCGGTTATCGATCCAGAGGGTGAGTGCGCGCCCCCCAGGTCCGTTATCGCGCGAGTGCCAGAGCTGTTCCACATCAGCTCGGGAGAGCGAAGCCAGCCAGCAGTTGACATCGTATGAGGTCGCAAACCCGCAGAAGATTGCACGCGGGTAGCGCCGTGCCAGCGAAGCCAGCCACGTGAAGATCTCTGCTGTTGAGAGTCCTTCCTCATTCCAGAGCGTTTCCCCGGTCGACGCGCACAGCAATACATACCGGTGGGAACCGTCGGGCAAGGTCACCCCTTCCCCGTCGAGAGCGATGAATGAAGGAGCAGACTTCTGCCGGTGTACGGTTTTGCGTGGCGTTTTGTGCCTGTCTCCTGTTCGTGGCTTGTGCCGGTCACCTGGGCGTCGCCGTCGGTCAGGCTTCCACTTCGGATTAGGCGTCCCATCGGCCAGCCATTTCCGTTGATAGTGGCGCCCCATTTATGCCACCCCCTGCATCAGATCCTCTGGCGTATCCCCGACGTTCCAGTCCCACCAGCTTTCTCGCCGGCCCAGATCGACAAGCGCACGGGCTTTCTTCCCACGAGGTGAGTTCGCTGGGCGACGCAGGTCCGACAAGAGCTGTCTGAATTCACGTGACCGCACGATTTCGTCATAGCTCATGTCACGTCCGGTCGTTCGCTTGACAGCACGACGGTAGTCCCGTATAATTGCCTGGGTACGAGGGTCTCGCTCACGGTACAGTTTCCGCTGTTCCTTCGGGACTCGTTGCTCATAGCGGAGTCCCCCGTGTGCGCGGGTCTGAGCCTCGCGCACGCTGAGCAGCTCGCCGGTCAGAGGGTTGTAAGCCTTCCGGGTTTCGACGGTGATCCCATACGGATTGGGTCTCCCGGGATAGACCCAAATAAAGTTTGCTAATCCCTGAATTTGTTTAGCCATAGACTACCTCTTGACGGAACTTCTCTGTACGTCCATGCCTGAATCAGGCAGCGTGCTGTACCTGTCTGTTAGCCCCGTGAGATGAACAGATACAGCACGCCCCTGCCATTCTGCTTTCTGACCTGAGCCGTACCATCTCCCACCCCACCCGAATATCACGACAACGCGCTAGCTGTCCGCCCCCTCGTCATCTGTCATCAGCGATGAGACGGGGGGCCACAGCAGGCGGGCCAGAGCTATGATCTCATCTTTCTGTGGGATCTCGCCCATTGTAGAGGGCGCTGGCTCGGACCGAGCCGGAACGATGATATAGCGACCTTCCCCTTTTTGGGCGGTCCGAGTCACTCGATACCACTGTCCTTCAATCCCAGACTCTCGCTCTGCTGAGTAGAGAAAGGAGAGGACCGGGTGGCGCGCCTGACCCGCAATCACTCGCCAGGTTCCCTCTCGCCCGGACTGACTCTCAGCAATCGCAAAGACGGGATAAAGAAAAAACCGTTTCGGCTCGTACCGTTTTGCTTCTTTCGCGTACCGTCCTTGGCCCCCGTTCATGAGGTGAATATCGTACTCGTCACACCACCGGCAGGGCTGATTGTCCATGCGCTGGGCACAGAGAGCAGACACCTGGAATGATTGACTGTCAGGGTCGTAGACCTCGTGCTTGTAAACCATCGCTGTCAGATGAGCGAACGACCCGGCACAATAGAGCCGGGCGCTTTCCCCCACACTGAGGCTTAACAGGCGCAGCCCCGTGGACTGGGCACGGGTCAAATCCGCTTCAAAGGCTTGCAGAATGTCATGGTCAGGAGAAACAGACTGCTGTCCGTACTGGGAGATTTCTCCTTTTGTTTTTGTCATGATGATTTCTCCTTTTTCAACTGTTACCGTTGATAGGGTGCCGTGGCAATCAACAGAGTACGTGCCACGTCCAGTAGCAGCGTGGCAATGAGTGGGCGGTACCGTAAGTCATAGCGGTTCAGTGCCCCGGTGATGTAGTCTGCTCGGACATGCGGCAGGTCCGTCTGCCAAAAGCGCAGTGCCTCCCCGCTTCCCTGTTGAGCATTCCAGACGAACACGACTGCGTCGACCAGCGGGTCGATCACCGAATACGTCTCGTCAGGAAGGGGGATGAGTACCACGCCTGGCGTTGAGGGCGTGGCGCGACGTATCCGTTTCTGTTTGATCATAGCTGTGCGAACCGTCCTTTCTGAATGCATGAGAGCAGGAGTCCGGTCCAGGTCAGTTCTGACCTTCGCACCCATCATAGAAAGGGAGTCAACTTAGTGCGACACTTCACGCACAATCTCGGTGTAACATTTTCTGAACGGTCCTCACCGTCCGTCTTCCGCCTGAATACAGGAGTCCGGTCCAGGTCAGTTCTGACCTTCGCACCCATCATAGAAAGGGAGTCAACTTAGTGCGACACTTCACGCACAATCTCGGTGTAACATTTTC
>NZ_JADGIA010000285.1 GCF_019683635.1 Thermogemmatispora sp.
TTATTTGTGTTATTCTAAGAGAGTAGCAGCGTTCTGCCTTGGTTAGCCTTTCATTCGTGAAAGGACGGGAGCGATGGTGCGTGCTAAACAGATCAAGGTTCTTCTGATCTTTGCCAATCCCCTGCCCGAACGGCGCCTTGAACTTGATAGAGAAGAGCGCCAGATCAGACAAGCGATTGAGCGCAGCATCTGTAGAGAGCGCATCAAGCTTGTATCGCGTCAGGCAGCCACGACAGCTGATCTACAGCGGGCGTTGATAGAAGGGTCGTATCAGATTGTGCACCTGGCTGGTCATGGGATACGAGAGGGAATTTTTCTTGCAGATGAGCGCCACGGTTGTCACCTTGTTCCTCCGGCTGGCCTGGCGCGACTTTTCCAAGGGCATCCAGCCCTGGACTGTGTCGTACTCAACATCTGCCATTCCCTGGCCCAGGGAGAGACGTTGACCTCAGTCCCTTTCACGATCGCCATGGACCAGGAGATCTCCGACGAGGCTGCTATCGAGTTCGCCCGCGGCTTCTATGATGCATTAGGGGCAGGAAAGTCCTATGAGGAAGCTTACGAGCAGGGCTGTACTGCTATTGCTCTGACCAGGCCACGTGAAACAACTCTGCCGCACCTGCTCAAGCATGGCCAGTGTGTGGCCCCCATAAACGACGAGCAGCCTGAAGAGAGCTGGCAGGAGATCAGCGCCCGACGTGAGCGTCCCTATATCCGGCCTGGCCGCTACCTCATTGGCTGTGCCTTTGATCTCTCTGGCTCGATGCAAGCCAGCATCCGTTCTGAAGGTGAGAAGGAGCTGAACCGCCTCCAGAGCGTTGAGCTAGCCTGGCGCGAGCTGCTGGTCGAAGCCAGAAACAGCCTGCGGGAGAGCCGTGCCCGCTCCCTGGACTCCTCCATTGATCTCTTCGCCTATGGCTTCGGCTTGCGCTCGGTGCCCGTGTGTGACCTTTTCAGCCTGCTGAGGGCCATTCGGGAACAGCTTCCCCAGGCCGAGATCGAGGATGCCACGGCGGCCAAAAAACAGAGCTGGAGGCGCCAGCTTAGCGGTTATGCTGAGACGAGCGCCTTGCTGAAGAGTCTCGACCTGGGTGACCTGCTCAGCAAAAGCCAACGGGTGATCAATCAGCTTGGCGAATACAGAGCGATCAAGGAATTGATCAGAGCCAGACGGTCGACGATTCTGGCCAGGGCAGAGGCACTTGGGGACACAACACTTTCCTTAGATGAGGCGCTAGATCTCATTGATGTGCCTGAGCGTTGGCGCATTGATTTGACGGTCCTCAAAGAGCTGGTCTTTGGGGCGACGCCTTCCAGAGAGCTGTTTGAGGAACTGATCCGGCGGTTTCAGGTAGAGCTGCAACAACGCTCGACTCCTCCCACTCGGACCTTACTGCTGCTCATTTCCGATGGCAAATTCGCCCAGCAGGACCCTTTACCTCTGGCCCAACAGCTGCAGCGGATGGGAGTCACGATTATCTCGTGCCTGATCAGCCCCCAGGATCTGAGCGACCCTCGCCAGCTTCGCAATACTATCGCACCCTCTTGGGGACCAGAGGCCGCGGTTATGTTCGAGCTGGCTTCTTCTTTACCCGAGCAGTCAGAGGTATGGCGTCACCTGCTCAGGCACGGCTGGACGATTTATCCGCAGGCGCGTCTCTTTGTTCAGGTGAATCATACAACGGTGCTCAAAGAATTTGTGCGTGTCGTTTTGAGCCTGTTAGAAGATTCGGAGGCCGCCAGGGCCTTTCCCAAAGGATGGTGAGTTAACGATGTCCACGACGGACGCCACACCTTTGACTTCTTCGCCACGTGCGAGTGCTCGCCCTCCTTTGCTGCTAGGCATCCTGGTTGATGTCTCCGCCTCAATGCGCCAGCAGTGGCATAGTACTGATGGCCGGCCTCTGCCGCGCGCCAGGGTCCTGCTGCAGGCCCTCAACAGGGCCGTGGAGTCTTTTCGCCACCATGGGCAGCAGGACAGCTTACCAGCGATCGACGTCTTCTGTCTGGGGTTCGGCTTCCGATGCCACGTCACTCCCATTTACGACCTGGAGACAGAGGAGGCCAACCCGCCCCAGCAGGAGCAGCCCTGTGCCAGTATGGGCCTGCTCGATTTGGTCTGCGATCTGCTGGCATTGAGTGAGATCGTGCCGCGCCAAGCTGATCTGGAGCGCTTCCAGCAGCTCCTCCATCGGAAATGGCAACAGTGCGCCGGCACGGTCTTCGAGCAGACGGCCATTGTGGCCAATGCCTTTGGTGAACTGGTGGACTACATTGAACAGGCCCTGCACGAGTCAGCCACACGCCGCCTTCAGCGCAGCTTGTTGGCCCGCTTCGCCCGTCTCGATTGCTTCCCTCGACTCGCAGCTTTGTTCCAGGAGCAGCTAGAACAGCGAGCCGTCAGGATTCGCGAGATCTCACGCCACGCTGCCAGGGAATACGCAGATTCGGTCTTCAACCAGGCCAACAGACATTTCAAGCGTTATCGGGATCACTATGTCCACATTATTGAAAGGCACCTGGAACGTTTCGCCAAGACATATGTTGTCACAGCACTGCAATCCTTCGTCCTGGGCTTCACTCTGGAAGAGATCGTTGATGATTTGGATGAGGAACAGGCTCTGACCCTGGCCAGGCGCATCTATGCCGACCTCCAAAGAGAGGTCGAGCAGCACGTGACAATGGTTCTGACGCTGTTGCTTGGCAAGCTGATGGCCCAGCGGCGTCTGATCTCGGCTCGCCTCGATCGACGCACTGTTGAGAGCCTGACTAGGCGCTTTCTCCAGAAACATGGTTGGGATATCTTGCGACCGCTCATTGAGGAGACCGTTCTGTCGCTCTTCCTTCGTCAGTTCCAGTGCGAGGCCAGGAACAACCTTCAGCGTTGGATTCGGCTGGCTAGCAGCCGCGAGGTCATCCGTCCGCTTAAGAGTCTGAGCACCTTGGTTCCTGCTGAGTTTGAAGAGCAACTCTGCACCGCAGGCGTCCTCTTCGGCGCTACTCCTTTTCAGGAGGCGTTGGACTGGGCAGCCCGTCGTTTCCTTGAGCCATGCTATCAGCAGCACCGCAAGGTCTTGCTCATCATCTCCGACGGCGCCTTTCCCTATGCACAAGGTGCCTTGATCACAGCCAGACTGTTAAAGCGACGCGGGGTTGTCATCATCAGCGGCCTGATTCACCGCCAACGGCTGCTTGATCGATTTTGCAGGAGCGCACCCCAGCATTGGCCTCCCGGAGCCAGATGCATGCTTGAGCTAGCCTCAGAGCTGCCCGAGGAGGAAGGCCCAGCGGTCAGCACCCCCTCAAGCCCGGCCCCTTCTGGCAAGAAGTGCTGCTATCAGCTCAACCATGCCGACCTCTTGGGGCCTTTTCTCGATTGTCTGCTCACTGACCCTGTGGTCGCCGATGGCTGAGTCACACAGCAGATCTATTTCATACGGCTACGGCCTCTTTCTCCATACGCCGCTTCCTGCGACGTTTGCGCTGGGGATGTCCTCAGCCCGAGTGGCTCCTGGTGGACAGCCGCGAGGCAACTTGAGATGAGCATAGTACTGAGTGGGCAGGTTGCCTGGTTATCTGCTCGCCAGCGCGAAATCACCCTGGCTCCAACTGGCCAACCCTTCCCTCGCTTTCACGGAGCCTTGTACCGCCTGCCTCGCGCTCCTCCTGCAGGGCAGCCGTGGGTGAGAGCAACAGCTCGCGAGAGCGCTGGTAGCGCTCTTGATAGAAAGCTCGACGAGCACCAGGAGCCGCCACAGACAGAACCGGTGGGCGCTGCGCTTCCAGCGCAGTGGCATCCTTTCAATCACCTGCAGCGAGTCCGACCAGGAGTGCAGCCCCTCGCACCGCCGTGTCCTTCTCAGCGACAGTCCAAAGTTCCCGTCTCAGGATATCCGCCAGCATCTGCTGCCAGCTAGAGTGCAAGCTCCCTCCATCGGCGGCGAGAAGCTGGTCACCTTCCTTTCTCTCAGAGAGCGCCTCCAGGGCCAGACGCCTTCCAAAGGCTACCCCTTCCAGAGCGGCGTGGAGGAGATGGCGGCGCTCATGCCCGAGATGCAGATGGAGCCAGCTAGCAGCCTGTGGCCTCGGATGATAGGGTCGCTCTGACGCCAGACAGAGCAGAAAGAACAGCGGCTCCTGAACATCTACCTCCTCACTGCTGGCATACAGCTCGTCCCAATTGGCCTACAAGGCCCAACGCACCCGGTCCAGAGTCAGCCCGACATTCTACACCGCCGCCATTCGATACCAATGCCGCCGTCCGCCGTTCAAGCGCACGCTTAGCCCGCGTATCTCCAGCAGCGGCGCCTTCGACTGCTGCCTACCGATGGGCCTCCTTTCTCGCTCACCACCATCGGGAGCCGAGCGCCCAATCTCGATCTGGACCTGTCCACCACTCTCGGTGCCTCAAATGCCACTCAGGCGCACCGGCGTTGCCTGCCCGGCCTTCTTTTCCTCTTCCGCCCAGGAGGTCGCCCGGGCGATGAGCCAGCCGCCTGCGGTCTCCGCCCACAGGCGCTGCCCCCGCGCATCTGCCTCCAGCCGATACTGCTCCAGCCCCGGCTGCCACCGTCGCCACAGCGCCCAGGCTTCCTGCAGCCGCTGCCAGGTCGTCGCCGCCTCCTCCGGCAGCCCTCGCAACTCGATCTCGACCGTCGCCTCCTGATCGCTCTCGCTGCCGGCTCGGCTCCAGCAGACCAGCCCCCGCGGCTGCGTCGCCAGCCACCAGACCAGCCAGCGGCGTCCCTGCCGCTGCTCCTGCCAGCACTGCAGGCCCGGCAGCCGCGCATACAGCCAGAACAGTCGCCACGGGTCCTGCTGCAGCTCCTGGGGCGTGAGCGGCCACTCCGGCTCCCCGCGAAACTGGGCCCAGCGTGGCCAGCTCTTCCCAGCCGGGCGCGGCGAGCGGTCTGCGTAGCCCGACTCCCGGCGCAACGGCATGAAAGCTGCGGGAAAACGCAGCCTCCCCTGCAGCCGGAGGCCTCGCTGGTCCCGCTGGGCCACCAGCACGCCGCCCAGCGGCGCCTGCCCCGGCTGCAGCACGGCAACCAGCCTTCCCCCAGGGGCCAGCTGCTCCAGCCAGGCCCGA
>NZ_JADGIA010000070.1 GCF_019683635.1 Thermogemmatispora sp.
CCCCCAGCATCAGCGCCCCATTGACCCCCGTCCCCACACTCACCAGCGCCGCACTCTGCCGATCCCGCGCCGTCCCGCGCCAGACCTCACCCAGCAAGGCCAGCTGCGCATCGCTCGCCAACATCACCGAAACCCCAAGCCGCGCCCGCAGGTCATCAGCCAGATCGCGCCCGTTCAGATAAGGCAGCGACGGCACCCAGGTCACCCGCCGCTCAGTACAGTTGCCGGGAATACTCACCCCCACGCGCCGAATGGCCTCGCCAAGGCGCGAAACCTCCTGCACCTGCTGCACCAGCGCCTCCAGCAACCCCTCATAGCTGGCCGGCACCGCCACCGACGGCGTCAGCACAACCTCCTTCTGCTGAAAGTAGGCTCCACGAAGGGTCTCTTCTCTGATATCGATGCCGAGATACATAGCTTCTCTCACCCCCTGTCGTCGCCTGGCTGCCGCTCGCCGGCGCGACGCGCCTTTCGCTTCCGTTCAACACCTCTCCCACCGCTCTCCTCGCTGCTCACTGTAATCTTAGCGCATCAACCCGCCATCGGCACACACACCACAGCGAAGTCCCCCTACCGCCAGCGAACCACTTTTCCATACCTACCACTTCTATAACGCAGCAACCCCAGCCGATCGCTCCAGCCAACCACAAACCCGGCCCCGGCCTCCTTCACCCTCAACCACAGGCCCCAGCAACAGACCCCACACAGCCCTTCAGCACGTGAACGGTCTCGACCGCCTATGTCCACGCCACCTCTCACCTCACGCCTCACTCACCAACCCAGCCAGGCCAGCCACAGCAAGCGAGAGACAGCCGCCAGCCGGCAGAGAGATCGCCAACAAGACAGGAACAAGGAGAAGCAAGAGGCAGGCTGGACAGGCAGCGGCTGCCGACGAACAGGCGGCTCGCACCACGCTGCCCACGACAGCCCGCTGCCCTCACTTCGCGGGGAACAGATACAATCAGACAAGAAAGCAATAAAGAAGTAGTCAGGCGCCAGCTCAAGCCCTACTGCTTGACCAGCTTCGCCTGCAGGCGGATCTCCGTGGCGGCTAGCGCCTTCGAGACCGGACAATTCTGCTTGGCGTCGTTCGCCAGCTCCTGGAATTTGGCTTCATCGATCCCAGGCACTACCGCCGTGGTCTCCAGCTCGATCGGGCCAATGGCATACCCCTGACCCGTGGAATTGAAGTGCACACGCGCATTCGTCTTGACGCTCGTCGGCGTAAAACCGGCGCGCGCCAGCCCCGCCGAGAGGGCCATCGAGAAGCAGGCCGCATGTGCCGCCGCAATCAGCTCCTCGGGATTGGTCCCCGACGTATCATCACCCATGCGCGTCTTAAACGAATACTGACCCTCAAAGGCGCCCGTGCCCAGCTTCAGCTGACCCTGGCCGCTCTGCAGATCACCTTTCCATTCCGCCTCAGCGGTGCGAACTGGCATATCGCTATCCTCCTCAAGTCAAGTACAACAGCTGCTTGCTGTCACTCCTGAGACTCAGCCATAAACAGGCAACAGAGCCTCTCTCAAGATAATAGCACACAGGGAGCAACGCGCCGGAAGAGACTCAGGTCACACTTCGCCCATCTCTTCAGCGCCTGCTCCCCCAGGCGTCTTCTGCATACCAGCCCGCAGCAGCGTCCAGCTGCACCGGTCAGCCCCTACTCGCCTGAAGCGGTCGAGAAGGCCGGACGCCCGTCAAAGGTATAGAGATGCTCCGTCTGAATGAAGTCGAAACCGGCCTCCGCCAGACGATGCAGCAGGGCAATGATCTGCTGCGGACGCAGAGCCTGCCCATTGCTGGCCAGGAAACGACAGCGCCAGTGATCGGTACAGAAGGTTTCTGGCAGGCCATTGGGCCAGACCTTGGCGCCACGATTGGTGATCATCGTCAACTGCAGCCCATCGCCATCCAGCCGCTTGATGGCCTCCCCCAGCTGCTCAGGACCACCGCCGCGCCACTCCAGGAACACATCCACACCCACCAGATCCTTCTTCTCCAGCGGCTCCTGACTGAGACGCTGAACACTGGCCAGCTTCGGCGCCGACGTATAGTTCACCGGCTTGAGCGTCTGCGGCATCTGACCCAGGCGCTCGATGATCGCCTGCGCAAACTCCTTCGTCCCAACCTTCTGCTTGCTGACCTTCTCGCTGTAGATGTCGTAGGTATGGATACCGTCCTCCAGGGTGCGCAGCCAGGCATTGTGCACGCGCGTCGCTACCTCCGGCTGCCCAATATGGACAAGCATCAGCACAGCCCCTAGCAACAGCCCCGAAGGATTGGCCACATTCTGACCGGCACGCCGCGGCGCCGAGCCATGAATGGCCTCAAACATCGCACACTGATCACCAATATTGGCCGAGCCGGCCATGCCGACCGAACCGGCAATCTGAGCCGCCACATCCGAGAGAATATCACCGTAGAGGTTGGGCAGCACCACGACATCAAAAGCCTCGGGCGTGTCCGCCAGCTTGGCCGAGCCAATGTCGACAATCCAGGTCTCGCTCTGAATGTCGGGATACTCGGCAGCCACCCGCTCAAAGATCTTGTGGAAAAGGCCGTCCGTCTGCTTCATGATGTTGTCTTTGACGAAGCAGGTGACTTTCTTGCGGTTATAAGCCCGCGCATACTCGAAGGCATAGCGAATGATCTTCTCGCTGCCCGGACGGCTGATGAGCTTGAGGCTCTGCACCATGTCGTGCGTCTGCCGGTACTCGATGCCGGTGTAGAGGTCCTCCTCGTTCTCACGGATGATGACGACGTCCATCCCCGGATACTTGGTATCGACAAAGGGATAGTAGGCAACACAGGGACGGACATTGGCGTAGAGACCGAACATCGTGCGAATGGTGACGTTCAGACTCTTGTAGCCCCCTCCTTGCGGCGTGGTAATGGGCGCTTTGAGAAAGACTTTGGTGCGCCGCAGCGACTCCCAGGCGCTCGGCTCAATGCCCGAGGGCACACCGCGCAAGTAGACTTTCTCCCCGACTTCGATCTCTTCAACGTCGATCCGCGCCCCAGCGGCCTTGATCACTTCCAGGGTGGCCGCCATAATCTCCGGGCCAATGCCATCCCCATACGCAACGGTAATGGGCGTATTCTGTGACATGGATCTTTGTACCTCTGTTGCGTCTCTAGTGGTGACTTGCGTTCTCTGGCTAACGAACCAGTGGGTTCTCAGTGGAGATTGCCACTTAAGTATAGCACACGACTAGCTCAACAGGAGCAGCCTCTCCCCCAAGCCGGTCCTGCCGCTGGGAATAAAGCAGTCGATCTTGCTGGTTTTCATTAAACAAATGCAGCACTATGACCTGATCATCGTTGGCGCCGGCCTGGTAGGACTGGCGACAGCTCGCGAGTATCTGCGGCGCCGACCGGGCCTGCGTCTGCTCGTAGTGGAGAAAGAGCCGCGCATCGCCGCCCATCAATCGGGGCACAACAGCGGTGTGCTGCACACAGGCATCTACTATACCCCCGGCTCGCTAAAGGCTCGCGCCTGCGTGGCCGGCCATCGGGCGATGCTGGCCTTCTGTCGCGAGCACGGCATTCCCTTCCAGCTCTGCGGCAAGGTGATCGTGGCTCTGACCGAGGAGGAGCTTCCGCGCCTGCAGGCCCTCTACGAGCGCGGTCAGCGCAACGGCGTCCAGGGCCTGGAGTTGATCGGTCCCGAGCGCCTGCGCGAGATCGAGCCGGCGGCGGCGGGACTACGAGCTATTTACTCGCCCAATACGGGGATCGTCGATTTTACCCGCGTGGCCGCCGCCCTGGCCGAGGAGATCACTGCTCACGGGGCGGATCTGCGCCTGAGCTGCCAGGTGGTGGGTCTGCTGCCGCGCGCCGCTGAGGTGGTAGTTCAGACCCGCTCTCACCCTCCCACGGCGGCAAGCCAGAGCGGCAGTCGCGAGGAAGAGCTGACGGCGCGAGCGGTCATCACCTGCGCTGGCCTCTATTCCGATCGCCTGGCGCGCCTGACCGGCGACGACGGTGGGCTGCGCATCGTGCCCTTCCGCGGCGACTACTACGTGCTGCGCCCCGAAAAGCGTCAGCTAGTGCGCGGCCTGATCTATCCTGTCCCCGATCCGCGCTTTCCTTTCCTGGGGGTTCATCTGACGCTGCGGCCCAACGGCGAGGTCTGGGTCGGACCCAATGCCGTGCTGGCCCTGGCGCGCGAGGGCTATGGCCGCTGGCAGCTTCACCCGCGAGAACTATGGGAAACCCTCAGCTACGGCGGCTTCTGGCGCCTGGCACGCCGCTACTGGCGCATGGGCCTGGCCGAACTCTATCGTGACTACGTGAAGCGCGCCTATGTGCGTCAGGTGCAGCGCTACGTGCCGGCTCTGCGGGCCGAGGATCTGCTACCAGGACCGAGCGGCGTCCGCGCCCAGGCCCTGGCCCCCGATGGCAGTCTGGTTGATGACTTTGTGATCCGCCGCGGGCAGCGCGTGCTGCATGTGCAGAACGCGCCGTCGCCAGCGGCCACCTCCTCGCTGGTCATTGCCCAGATGATCGTCGACGAGGCCCAGGCACAGTTTGCTCTCTAGCTCACACTCTCCGGTTGGTGCGGTTATTAGCGTTGCCCCCTGGCTCTGGGGTTGGCCACTTCGCCACTTCTGGAAAGCTGAGGGCCGGTAGTTGCTCCTGATCATGCACGAAACCCTCAACCCACTCACAGGCGCTGAGCAGCGCCGTGGCCAGACCTGGCAGTCGCGGAAGCAGAGGAGTGCAAAGCGCTTGCATGCTTTATCGAGGGCGCTGGCCTGTCGCCAGTCTTGCTGTAGTTGACGCAAGTACTTCTCTAGCTGCTCTTGCCGCTCTGAAGCTGATCCACGTCGGGACGTTTCTCCGGCCACAGGCATGAGCAGGCTACCGTTCCAGAGGCCCTGAGCTGAAGGCTACCAGTGGATAGCTGCTTGCTCGACTGTCAAGCAGACAGCGAAGGCCCTGATTCTGCGACACCAGCCTCTTCCCCGACCAGGAGAGAAAGGCTGCAACGGTCGCACCGGCAGTTATACCCATGTGTACTTGCCTCTGCATACTGGCATCCGCTTCCCGTTATGGGCTATGATAGCATGCTTCCGTATCATTGCCATCTTGGCGACTTGATTGCCTACTACTCTCGGAGAGAACCGACATTTGACCGCTCTTACCCCCTTCTTCAGAGCACGCTGATCACCGTTCTACAAACTCTGCCATTCTACCAGGGCCATATTTGACCGGACAGGTGTTCAACTAAGCCTATCGCCGCCAATGCTCTTTTGAACCGGTCCCTGGCACCTCACAGCAGCCTGGCTTGCTGAACGAGGACAAGAGCAACGCTTAATTGGATGTGTAGACACGCTATCGAGCGAGCAGCAAGGCTATGCAATAGCATGCCCGAACTTCGCGCTCATGCGGTTAGCTCATGGGGGAGACAGACGCTGGTTAGCCGAGCTACCGGGAGAGGTGGATCGCCCTGACTCGATCAAGTCTTCTTCCAGTTGGCCTGTCTGTTCCCAGAACAGCAGTTACTGCTATGTGAAATTGATTACCTAAAAGGCAAACCGCTTCACGTTTCTCTCTATGGAATAGAAAGCCATCGGAGGATAGCAAGGCATGGCTACAGCGAACCACACGGAGCCAGCCAGGCTCGATTACAGGCTCAAAGACCAACCGTTGGTCAACGTCGAAGGAGAATTAGAGCGAGTGCTGGCGGCACTACAGGAGCTGGATCACAGAGTGCTGAGTACCGAACAGTTGCTAAGGGAAGCCAGCCAGAATCTGGCGGAAGCGCGGGCGGCCTGGCAAGCTCTGTTCGCTACTCTGGAGCACCTGACCAATTGCCGGAAGGTCGGTGGAGCCCCCAACCTGGTAGTCATACCGGACAGCACCCTGATCAACGCCACAGACACCACAGCATCCTTGCCGGAGATCATCCCGCTGCAGGTCCACCCCCGCTATCTCACTTCCTCCCCTCTACCCTCACCAGAGGAAAGCCATCGGACCTCTCTCTCTCCGCTCTACATCACCTGCTTTGGACACTTCACCGTTCGACTCCTGCACGCCGAGGGGCCACCCATCCAGCTTTGCCGCAACACCAAGGGCCAGGCCATCCTCCGCTATCTTCTCGCTCAACCCCAGCAACGCGCCACCGTTGACATGCTGATGGCTGATCTCTGGCGGGACGAAGAACGGGAGAGCAGCCGACACAAGCTGCAGATCGCCGTCAGTGCTCTGCGTGCCTCCCTTAACAGAAAGCGGGTCCAGTCTCAATCTGATAGCTATATCCTCTACAAAGAGCAAGCCTATCTACTTAATCCTGCCGCCAGGATCATCACCGATGTTGCAGAGTTCCGACGTCTCTTCACTACTGGTCACCAGGCCAGTGATCCCACCTTCACAGCGCACTGCTATGAACAGGCCTGCAAACTCTACGCTGGCCCTTTCCTCACCGAGGACCTCTACGCCGAATGGTCATTTCTGATGCGCGAAGAGCTGGCCCGTGTCCACTATCAGATGGTCACCTGGCTGGCCGAGTACGCACTCCAACGCGGCGAAACTGAGATCGCCCTGACCTGGACCAACCTCCTGCTGAAATTGGACCGTTACGATGAAGAGGCTTATCGCAAGGCGATGCGCGCCCATAGTCTCAGCGGCAGACGCAATGAGATGCTTCGCTGCTATCAGCAGTGCTGCCAGACCCTGCGGGAAGAGCTGGGCATCGAGCCGCTGCCCGAGACACAGCGGCTCTTTGAGCAATTGATGGGGTTCCGTACCTCTTCCCCCTTGCCACAGCAGGAGCAGTAATCACATCACTCCCCAAGCGAGCCGGACCTTCATCTGCTTGCGCCTCCCGTCTAGCTCAAGCGCTGGATGGCATTGCTGGCAGCAGCACAGACGAACATCGGGAAAAAGTTGCCCGGCTGCTGCCCCGCCGTTACGACATCGGAAGGCGCTGCCCCCACATGGGCCACCGGATGAAGCACAGAAGGATCATCCACCAGACTGATATACCAGATCTCATTAGTAGGGGAGCGCTCTGGAACAAGGATGGCCGTCTGCAGGCTATTAGCCCAGTGCAGGAAGAAGAAAGGCGCTCCCTGACTATGGGCGAGCTGCGTGCGCGTGCCCGTCGCCAGATCGAACCGGCTCAGGGTGCCACTGCCGTCCGGCTGCTGCTCGGTTACATAGAGCGTATGGTGATCGGAGGCCATCAGCACGCCGATGGGATGCTGCAAGTTGGAGAGCACCGTCGTCACTGTTCCGCTGCTCAAATCGACTTTGACGACACTGCCCAGCGGCCCGCTGTCGTTGTAGAGCGCCACATAGGCAACATTGCCATCGAGAGCAATTTGCTGCGGAGCCGCCAGCCCGGAGGCCACCACAGTGGCCTGACTGCGATTGGCCCCGACCGCGAGAGTGACACGGTAGAGATTGCCCTGGCGCTCGGTCAGGTAGAGCGTCTGGCCGTCGGACGTCACAGCCACATCTTCAAGCAGGCTGTAGCCAGCGCCCAGCACCGAGTACGTCGGACTGCTCCCCGAGACGTTGGCCAGCAGCGAAACCTTGCCTCCATACTCGACGAAGAAGAGTCGATCACCGGCGCTGACGTATTGGCTGCCAATGGGAGCGGCGAGACCCGAGACCAGCGTCGTAACCGTCTGCGCCTGTGGTGGCGGCGGATTGGCCAGAGCAGTGGCCGTGGCATTGGCCTGCGCCGTCGCGGTGGCATTGGCCTGCGCCATCGCCGTCGCCTGGCTGCTGTTCTGCGCCGCTGCTGTGGCATTGGCCTGCGCCGTCGCCGTTGCCTGGCTGCTCACCGCCGCTACTGTGGCCGTGCTGGCCCCCGTCTGTACCAGGGCAGTCAGGGTAGCTGCCACATTGGGGGCGGGAGTAGAGACCGCCGTCCCCGGCTTGCCCGGCAGCGGCACCAGCCCCCGAGCCAGGGCCAGCGCCCCCCCAGCGATCAGGACCACAGCCAGCAAGGCCGGAACAATCCAGGGCGGTAGCAGCGCTTTGTTGACAAACTCGCCGGCGGCACTCTGGCTACGCCGCTCTCCTAGCGCTTTCAGATGCACCTGGAAGGGAATGCGCTCCTCCCGCCCTATCAGGCGCCGCCGCTCCTGCACGCTCAGTCCGATTCGCGCCTCCCGTCCGCTATCCAGCTCCAGGGGGTTCACCCGGAAAAGGTAGCGCAGCCGCTGCTCGTCATCCTCCCCCTCCAGCTGATAGCGGGCCGCTGCATTGCCAGCGTTGGCCACCGCCAGAGTGTAGGAGGCCCGACCACGGCCACTGGCGCGCCGCGGCTCCAGCCGCAGCGTCTCCTCACTGAAGGGCTGCACGGTCCAAACGCAGTTTGTCTGGCTATATTCTTGAGGTTGCTCGCGCGAGCGCGCGCGAATCAAGACATGATACTGACCAGCCCGGTGCGAGGGACGACGCGCCACATTGATGGTCAGGGTGACCGTCTCTTGCATGCCAGGATTGAGCTGCACTTCCTGCCCGGCGCCATGCAGCCATTCGGCAGGAACCCCCTCAACCGTTGGCGTGAACCAGTCAACGATGCTCCCCATGTTGGTGAGGGTGAGCTGCACGGTAGCCGTCTGCCCTGGCACCAGGGTCAGCGTTTTGGGCGAGACCGCCAGGCCAATGCGCTCCGAGGCCAGCGAGGTCGGTCCCTGGCTGTTCGCAACGGTGGGCGCGGCATAGTTGGCATAGGTGCTGCTTCCCATCCCTCCAGGCCGCGCGGCTCCAGGAGGAGAAGCCGGCCCCACATTCGAACGGACAACGGTGGCCGGCGGACTGGAACCTTCGAGACGCAGCCAGAAGGGGCCAAGGCGAACCATCTGCCGCTCCTGCCAGACCTGGCTGACTTGCGGCATGAGGCGCACGCCCTCTAGCAAGGTGCCGTTGCTCGATCCCAGATCCAGGAGCCGCACCTCTTTGCCGTCCCAGGTGATACGCAGGTGCTGGCGCGAGACCTGCTTTGAGAGCAGGACGATGTCGCTTCCTTCCTGCCGGCCTACGATGATGCCCGCTGGCCTGACTTCAACGATCTGCAGCGTGCGCCCGCTCTCATCGATGACGCGCACCCGCGGCACATCGCTGTAGCCCGGCATGGTGGAGACCGTGGGAGGCGCTGGCAACGCCGTCGGGGAGGCTGGCGCATCCAGGGTGGTGCGCGTTTGTAAGCTCGCCTGTTGCAGCCCAGGCCCCGAGGTCGATACCGGGACCGCTGCGCCCTCACCACTCCCCCCCAGCACATTCTGCAGGGCATTGGCCAGCGCTTGCCCATTGGCAAAGCGCTCCTCCGGCTTCTTGGCCAGGCAGCACATGACAATCTCTTCAAGGATGGAGGGAAGTTCAGGCCGCAGCTCGCGCGGACGCGGTGGCATGACATTGACATGCTTGTAGATGGCGTCGGCTACGCCGCTGATCTGAAAAGGCAGGGAGCCGGTGAGCATCTCGTATAAGACGACCCCCAGCGCATAGAGATCGCTACGCCCATCGATGGTCTTGGTGCCAAGGCATTGCTCGGGCGACATGTAGGCCAGCGTCCCCATTGGTGTGCCAGTGACTGTCTCAACCCCTCCTTCTACCAGACGCGCTAGCCCGAAATCGCTGATTTTGACCAGATAGTGCTCACGCCCCGGCTCCGAACCGGCCAGACGCCGCAACAGGAGATTGGCCGGCTTGATGTCGCGGTGCACCATCTGGAGCGCATGGGCCGCCGCTAACCCCTGCGCAACCTGGATGCCCAGCATGAGCACTTGCGGCAGCGGTAAGCGCTTCCCGCTCTGGCGCTTGAGCAGATTGCTGAGCGCACCGTCCTCCATATATTCCATGACCATGTAAAGCAGGCCATTCTCGTCGCCATAGTCGTAGACCTCGACGATGTTGGGATGATGTAGGGCCGCCACCGCCTTGGCTTCTTGCAGAAAGCGCGCACGAAAGTCTGGACGCGCGGCAAAGCTGGGCAGCATGACCTTGATGGCCGCCGGGCGCTCCAGGAGTTGATGCACGCCGCGAAAGACCTGGCCCATTCCACCCGCTCCCAGTACCGCCTCAATCCGATACTGCCCGACGGTCCGGCCTATGTACTCTTCATTCATCACGGGATGACCTCCAGTATGTACCCGGCATGTGCTGGCTTGTGTAACTGAATCAGCTCTTCAAGAAAGGCGCGATCAACCATCTCACCGTCTGCCGCCGGGGTCAACCTGACACGCACATGAAAGATAAATGGCTCTTCGGGCTTTTCAAAGATATCAGGCTGTAAGCCAGTGCAGACCTCAATCATGCGCTTGAGTCCATAAAGAGTCCCCCGCCAGCTATAGAGTTCCCAGGCTTCGGCCAGCAAACGCCGCTGACGCGCCTCCGGCCAGTGCGGATTGAGAGGGATGTCCAGCCAGCTCGCCAGCCAGGGCAGGAAGCGCGTCGGACAGGTACGCGGATCAAAGTACATTTCAATATGATCCTGGCGCTGCTCCAAAGGCTCCCAGATATCTTCAAAGATGTGGAGAAAACGCTGTAGAAAATCGCTCTCCTGGTAAATGTCGGGGAGATAGCCGAGATAGAGGCCGCCGATGCTCGGACCAGCTGGCACACTGACGGGCGTGGAGGGACGCGCCGCCCGCCCGGGCATGCGCTGCGCTCCAGCTCCAGGCTCTGCAGAGACAACGGCGGCAGCGGCTGCCGGCGGAGCTGCGGGTTGCTCTGCCGCGGCCTGTCTTTCCCCTTCACCAGCCTTGGCCGTCCCCGGCTCGGTCAGCCGTGGGGCCGTTCCCGCCTCCGCTTCATAGGTAATCAGATAGGGGCCAATTTGAAAGCTCGCCCCATCGCGCAGGAGGTAGGGCTGATGCGGTAGCAAGCGCTGCTGACCCACCAGGGTTCCGTTGGAGCTGCCCAGGTCCGTCAGAATGCAGCCCTGGGGCGTCAGACGCAGTTCAGCGTGGTGGCGCGAAATGATCTGATGATCGAGCATCAGGTCGCTCTCCGGCCCCCGTCCGATGCGCAGCCCCGACGTCGTCAGTGGGACTGTCTTGATGATCTCGCCTTGCAGGCGAATAACGAGCTGTGGCGTGGCCATCTCTCTCAGCGTACCTTTATTTGATGCTGTCCAGAACAGATGAGGCCGTGACGGGGAATCTGCACCGTCTGCTGATTTGACGACAGCGGCTTCTCCGCTCCTCCTGCCTCACCAACGCTGATCACCAGATTCTCTACATACTCTACATACTCAATACGCTGCAAAAGACCGTATAGCTCAGAACGGTTGAGCGCGCGCCCGAAGGGCCAGCCGTTGCTGCGCGGTCCTCCCACATAGGGATTGAGATAGCGACGCAGGGCCTCCAGGGCCTCTTGCTGGACTGCTTCGATGAGGGCGGGGTCGCTGTGCTCTGGGACGCGCAGGTCGGCCTGAATGGAGACGCGCACATATTGAGGCTGATGCACCTCCAGCGCGGTGCCGAGCAGGCGCCGGGGCTGCAGGTAGGAGAGGACCGCGCTACGCAGCTCGGCGGAGAGGGCCAGCTGTTCAGGTGCCAGGTCTCCCTCGGGCTGGTCGACCTGGGGCAGGATGATGACGAAGACCTGGCCCGGACGCGGATCGCCGCGCCCGCCAGGCTGGGCGCCGGGGGCCAGACAGCGTGCTCGCGCTACCCCGGGCACCTGGCAAGCCAGGTACTCATAATCATCAGCGGTCACCGCTCGGGTGCGCGCGCGCAGCTTTTGAGGGGCCCGCAGCCTGGCCTCCTCCAGGCTCTGGGCATCGCGTCCCCCCACAGCGGCGGCTCGATTGGTGACGTGAGCCACGTAGGGAATCGCAGTCTTGAGGACCGTCAGGGTGTCGCGCGCGACGTTGCCGACGACGCCTCCGCCATAGCGGTAGCGCTTGAAGATCAACAGGCTCCCTTTCTCAGGCACGGCACCAAAGCGGTAGACGGTGCCGTCGGGCTGCAGAAGGGCTGGCCCAAGCGTGAGCGAGCCATCAAGCTTATCCAGAGTGAAATGGCGATCTTCGGGGCCGGATTCGGCAAAGTCTTCGACTTCATGCCAGATGAGGGGCTTCCCGCCCGGTGGCTCGCTGACCAGGTACTCTTGCTGAGGATCGAGGGCGAGAATGGGGGTATGCTGGAGACGGAAGACCTGGCCAGGGGTGCCATCGCTGACGCCAAGCACCTCCTCTTTGACCGTAATGGCGTGGCGCGCGTTGACGGTCCCCCCACGAGCCTCGACGCGCAGACGGCGCATGACCGGCGAGACCTGGTATGATCCTGGCCCCGCCTGGGCCTCGGTCAGCCGGCAGCGCAGCCAGTAGCCGGTCACGCCCACGAATTCGGAACGGGCCATTTCCGGCAGATGGAGGATGATCTCACCGGCCTCGTTGAAGCCCCCGGTACCGTCATACTCTAGCTCGCAGTTCACCCAACGCGCGGCCCGCCCCTGCCAGACCTGCCAGACCAGCGGCGGTTTCGTCGGGTCAACGCCCGCCCCTCCGGCGCGCTCGCAGTCTACGATCAGGGCCAGCAGGTGATTGCTCAGGTCGTTCTCAAAAGCGAGCAGGAAGGCATCACCCGGAGCTGGTTTCTGGGGAAAGAGGGCAACGCGCTTCTCGCGCCCGCGCGCTCCTTCCGGCGGCAGGTTATGGCGCAGCCAGTTGCTCCCCTGGCTGGCATTGCGGGTAAAGGTGTCGATCAGGCGCGGCGGCTGAATGGTCAGAGGCTGCTCCGTCGTGAAGATGATGGCCGGGCTGCTCTCCGTACGCACGGTGGCGACCTCGGTGTCGACGGGAATGGTGACCGCCGTCGGCTGTGCGGCGGAAAGGTAAAAAGTAATGGGGGCTGTTGCTGCTCTCGGTGGCTCCAGCCGCATACCGATCAGTTCGAGGAATTTAATGTAGTTCTTGTCCGGTACCTGGTTGACTCGATAGAGCAGCATGTCGGTCATCCAGGCAAAAAGCTCGATGAGGGTCACGCCCGGATCGCTGACGTTGTGATCGGTCCACTCGCGGCAATAGTGGGGAATGAGCATCTTGGCCTGATCGACGATGTCTTGAAAGTGGCGATCATCTAGCTTTGGTGCAGGCAGCGGCATAGCTAGCCCTCCCTCTGGCCAGTCGCTTCCACCAGCCCGCTTTCACCCTCTCCCGGAATGCGGTAGAAGGGAAAGACCAGCGAGCGGCGGTCATGGGTGGCCTTGATTTCGTATTCAATGTCGATGAGCAGGCGCCCTGGTTCCACAGGGTCGGGACGCGCCTCCACGCTGATGACACGGATACGTGGCTCCCACATGCCCAGGGCTTCTTCTACGTAGTAGGCAGCCAGACCACAGGTGGTGGCGTTGTTGGGCGCAAACAGCAGCTCGTGAATCTGACAGCCAAACTCAGGCCGCATGACACGCTGTCCTTTGGGGGTCAGCAGAATGAGGCGTATGGCCTCCTCGATATCGCGTTCCTGGCGCGCCAGCGCGATGCGTCCGTGGGCATCGATGTGAATCGGGAACGCCCAGCCGGTTCCGAGAAAATCGCGCATAGTGCTTCTTCCTTCCTTCCTCTCTTTCGCTGTGGATCTGCTCTGCTGTGCTCGCTGTGCTCGCTCTACTGGCGCCGGCGGAGCAGCATGGACGGCCCGCGTCCGGGCGAATCTGGCTGATCCCGGCTCTGCTCTCCTAGCCGCCGATGAGCACGGAGCCAACGGCTACGACGGTGCCCACCGGCAGGTCAGCCGGGTCGTTACAGGTCGTGGCGCTGTCACCATTGCGCGCTGCCGGTTTGCCGTTGATCAGGACGGTGGCGCTGCCGGTGATGATCAGGCCCCGGTTGCTCGGGGGACGCTGAAAGGGGCCGCCCTGGGGAACGTGAGGCGGCACGTTGTCAGCGGTGCTCCCCTGGGTGGCCGCCGGCAGACCCATGATCATGACATTGGAGCTGAGATTGCCGCTGATGATACCCGTAAAGGGATGCGGCAAGGGCGTTGGCACCGTGCCCCCCGGCGAGGGAATCAGGACAATATGGGTGTCCATAGCGGTGATCTGGTCGCCCTGTTTCGCTGCCGGCTGCCCCATGCTGGTCGCTCCTTCTCTGTTTGTCTTGTTCCTTGTTCGCGCTGTCTTGAGGAAAACGTCTCAGACTCAGACAATTTCGGGATGCTTTTTGTTCTCTGATCGCCGGTCTCTGGCCTCGCTCAGTTTAGATTGATGGTCGTGCCTTTGACGGTGACGATGCCGGCGCCGCCATCGATACTGACGCCCTGTCCTTTGAGCTGGATCTGGCCCTGAGCTTCCAGAGACAGGGACCCCTGGGCTTTCAGGCTGATGTTGCCCTGCACGCTGATCTGCAGGCTATTGGAGGCGGTGTCGATCTTGATGCTGTTCCCCGCGCTATCGGCGATGGTGATGCCACCACCGCCCTCGCTATCGTCCAGGGTGATGAGGTGTCCGCTGCGCGAGCGCAGGAGGCGCTTCGTGACCCGGCCTCCGCTGGTGGCCTGCGGCTCCGGTGGCTTGTCCTGGCCATTCCACAGGCCGCCCAGGATGTAGGGGTGTTGGATATCGCCCTCCAGGAAGCCAACCAGGACTTCATCGTTGATCTCGGGCAGGAACTGGATGCCGCGCTGAGCGCCGCCGCCCGGGACAACCACGCGCGCCCAGCCGCTGGCATGTTCCTCGGAAAGGGCGGGATATTTGACTTTCACTCGCCCCCAGCCGGCGGGATCGTCATTGTCGGTGACGATGCCAATGACCAGGTTCGTGCCCGAGGAGGGGAGGCCAGCGGGCGTTGCCGCCGGCAGGCTCTGGCGCTGATCGCCGCTCAGTAGATTGAGCAAGGTCGCCGGCTGATAGCCGCTGACGCTGAAGCGGGTCAGGTAGCCGTGGCGTGCGCTGTAGCTATGGAGGGTGCTGGTGACAAAGTAGGTGCCGCTGAAGCGCGTGCCCACGGCTTTGATGCGTACGCTGACCCCCGCTACCAGGGCGGGCAGGCCACTGCAGGCCCCCTCGGCTTCGATAAAGCGCCCGGCGGCGCGGTCGGCCACGGCCTGCGCCAGACGCTCCGCCTCAGCCTGGGTGCGCACCGACCCCGCGGCGACGAGGGCCTCCGCTGTGAGCTGGAAGGCCTGCTGAACAAGATCGCCTCCGCTCTGCTCTTGCCCGACCTGCGGCGCCCCCTGGCCGTTCTGCACCTGGCTGACGACTGCGCGCCGCTGCTCCGGGTCCCAGCCGCGCACGGTGATCTTGCTGAGCTGGCCAAGGGTGGTCAGGCGCGGCGCAAATTCGTGCAGGTTGACGCCCCACTCAAGTTCAAGCTGGCTTCCGCCGCTCTTGAGCGGCTCTACATGCAGGGTCTTCCCCTGAACGTAGAGCAGGCAGCCCAGGGCCGCCGCTCTGCGCTGCAGAAACTCCAGGTTGCTCTCGTTGTTTTGAAAGATGTGGTCATGGACCTGCCCGTTGGTCCCTACCTGGGCCTCCAGTCCGGCCTCTGCAGCAAGCTTCCTGATCAGGTCCTCGTCACTGACGTTGACGAAGGAGCGCACACGGCTCCCGCGCCCGAGGCGATGCAGGCGATCGAAGGCGCGAATGATCAGTTGCTGGTTGCTGGCGTCAAAGGATGGCTCGATTTCGACGATCTCTCCATCGAAGAGCAGCTTCGTTTGCCGCCCGCTGTGCACCTCGATCTGCACGCTCTTGCCCGGCAGGAGGCTGTTGTCGTCGATCCAGCGCAGCCGCGTGTCGTGCAGGGCAATGGTGGCGACGTCCGGCAGGTGCAGGCTGTTTTCAACGGTCACCTCCAGCAGGTCGCCCATGAAGTCCGGCGAGACGTCGGCTCCGCCGATTTTGATGGAAAGCAGGCTGAGCAGGTTCTCATTCTGTGGCATTGGGGATCTCCAGCAGCAGACCTGGCGTGAGCTGCCGCACACGGGTCAGGCGGTTGGCTTCGGCGATCAGGCGCCAGAGGTTGGGGTCACCGTACTCTTTGTAGGCGATCCAGGCCAGGGTGTCCCCTTCGCAGACGCGCCAGACGCGCTCTCCTCCTACACCGCCCGAGGTGGGATTGGTCGGCGGGTAGTCGTCTGCGTCCTGTACCTGCTGAAAGGTGACGTCCAGGGTGGAGCGCACGGGCATGCCGTCGGGCAGAAAGAGCGTGAAGCGCTCGCGGATGTTGGTAATGACGGCTTTGAAGCTCCAGACCGCTCCCCACTGGAAGCTGACAACAGGAGGCCGCCCTTTTTTGTGCTTGGCGCCCCCTCCCCGGCCTCCCAGCGGCCCAAGCGCCGGGTCGACTTTCATCATGTTCCAGATTTTTTCGGTATAGGCTTTGCGTACATCTTTGGGGCCGCTTCCCTGGCCGTTGCTTTTGATGTTGGTGTAGGTGTCAAAGAAGAGCTGCATCTGCAGCGTGGTGGGCTGGCCGCTGCCAAATTCCAGGCGGGCGATGTTTGTACCCTTGCTCTCTTTGGCGGTCCAGGAGTTCTGTTTGCTAAAGGTGTATTCCTTGGGATTAAACATGCACTCGACGCTGGAGCCGTGATCATGATCAACAATGGTGGCCAGCGCCAGCGGACTGCTTTGCATAGGCTGCTCTCCTTCCTTGGGTGTCTGCTTGCGTTTATGAGAGCAGGCGACGCTGCTCGGCGCTCAGGCGACGCTTGAGAAGGGTATAGACCTGACGCGCCAGGGCATCGAGATCCGGCTCCGGGCCGCGGGCCGCCGAGGTGGCCGGTGGCGCTTCACCTTCGTCGCCGACCGGCGTGGCCAGGCTGCGCTCGACGCCGGCGCGGCTGCTGCCCTCACTCGCGACCGCAATCGCGCTCTCAATTGTCGAGAGGGGCAGAGGCGCAGCTGATGATACGCCGGGCGCTCCCCGGGCCGGCTCGCTCGCTGGTGAGCCTGCGGCAGGAGGCGGTCCCGTCAGCCAGGCGGGCAGCGGTTCCCAGGGTGCTGGCAGCTTGCCCCAGATGCCGCGTTCGCTCTGGCCGCTACGCCCGGTATCGGGCGGTCGTCCCGCGCTGGCGGTGGGCGGCTCGGTCGCGGTCATGGGCGCAGGCGCTTCCGGCGCTGGCAGGACTGCCTGTTCTGGCAGCGTCGCCGGAGCGGTCACCGCGAAGGCGGCCCGCGCCTGCTGGCGGACCTGGCGTTCGACGGCGATGGCGAGCTGCTCCTCATCGAGCGGCGCCGCTGGCTCGGCACCTTCCCCCGGATTGGAGGGGGGCCCCGGGCGCACGATCGGCGGGAGAAAGCGCGGCTGGCGGCGGCGCATGACGTGTGTCAGCTCATGGGCCAGCAGGCCAAGGCCCTCCGGTGAGGTTTGTTCCTGCTGCGGCGCCAGCTCGATGCCATTGGCATCGCTCAGCGCCGCGGCGGCGCGGGCCTCCGTGGCGCGAGCGGCCTGGGCATCGCGGTAGAGTGCGACCTCGGCCAGATCGATGCCCAGCAGCGGCTTGAGGAAGTGGCGGGCGGTGAGGCCCGGTGGCTCTGGACTGCGCGCTGCCGCCGCAGCTGTGCTGCTCCCACCACTCGCTGCCTGGCGCCGGGCCGTAAGAATCAGCGGCGACGCCTGCCTCAGCGAGGGCCTGCCGCCGCTCTCTCTACTCACCCTGTCCGCATCTGTCTGAGACACTGGCTCCTGCTCATTGGCGACGCCTGGCACTCTCTCTGGGAAGCCTGGAGATGGAGAGCCGGGGGCTGGCTCTGGCTCCGGTCTTGCAGCCGACTGCCCCTGCTCGCGCCTGGCTTGCTCAACCAGACGATGGAACCAGCGCTGTGGTGAGCGTTCAGCCTCGTCCTGATGCGGTCTGAATAGCCGCGCTGCCTCGGTGGACCGTTCCGGCGCTGCGGCCACCTCGGAGGTGGACCCAGGGGACGCCGGCAGCCTCTGGCTGATCCTGGCAAGATCGCTTTCTGATGTATCTAGAGCAATAGTATCATATGGTGTATTTGCTGCACCCAGTTCGATCACACGTGCGCGGCCCAGCGGAGGCACCGCTGGCAGCGACTGCGACACGACAGGCCCGGCTTCCAGTCGCGCGCCCTCGTCCAGGCTGGCCATTGTCGCCGGCTTCTCTTCGTCGGCGGCATCTGCTTCCCAGTGCTGGTCTTGGTCGCGGTCTGCCACCGCTGGTGCTGACAGGTCCTCCTCGGAGGCTGGCGGCGCTGCAGACAGGCGAGCGCTAGCTGGCAGGACCTCTGTCTCCGGGCGGCTTGCCCACGACTGCGGCACCTCATCGACGGATCGTCGGAGCGGCTGCGCTGTTGGAAGCGGGTACGGGTGCGCCTCTCCAGTGGTCAGGCTCGCCAGGCCGAGGGCGGCGGCCAGCGTGTGGCGCCGCGCCAGGAAGCGCAGGAGCGGCGAGGCCGGCACGGGGTTGAGTAGCCGCTGCCGGCGGCGCTGATAGGTCAGCAGCAGATGTCGACGCACAATAGTCCCTCCGTCTCACCCAGTTGCCTGCTCAGCCGAGGGTCACACCCTCGTGGGCCAGCTCCAGGGTTTCGATGGCCGCCGTATTATCCGGCGCGCGCAACTGGGGGCCGACCCACTTCACCGGATAGGCATTGAGAAAGTTCCAGCGCATCAGCTCGTTGCCCGCCACGTCGTACATGACGACCGAGATATGGCGACGCTTGAGGCGCCCGCTGGCAACGTCGGCCAGCCAGCGATAAAACTCGTTGGAGGTCGTCAGGCCGCGCTTGAGCGTCAGATTGCTCACCTTGGTGAAGCCAGGCAGGCGATAGACAAAGCCATTGTTGCCGCCTTCCTGGTACTCCAGGACGTCCATTTCGACTTGCAGGCCGCTGACCTCGGTAAAGACCCCCTGGGCCTGGCCCTCAAAGAGGACATAGAAACGGCAGCCCGGATAGGCTTCGGTGGCCATCGGCTCTTCACCTCCCGCGTCTTAGAGGACGCCCCGTCCCCCGTTGCCCACGGGCCAGGGAGAGGCGCACCTCCTGACACAGCAATTGATAGACCTTCTCCGCCAGTTGCTCAACGTCAATGGCGGCGCCGGCGCTCTCGTGCCCAGGCAGGCCGGAGCTGAAGCCGGGGGCCTGTTGGTCAGAGGCTGACTGCTTTGTCATCAGCTTCACCACCTTCTGTCAGGTCGAGCGAGAAGCGCAGGCCGCAGCGGGGACACTGCGTCTCGAACAGGGTCGTGCCGACCTCGTTGACCTGCACATAGAGGCGCTGCAGATAGGCGAGATCGGCAGAAAAGAGTCCTTCGATTACGCTCACGTCGACGGGATGCAGGTCTCCCAGGCGCGTCACGACGCGGCTGAGCACCAGGATCGTCAGGTAGGCCTCGTTGGCGCGCACGCGCGCATCCTGCAGCGGCTCGATCTCATCGAGAGCGGTCGCCAGGCGCATTATTCCCTGCCGATGGAGGTTCCCGCGCGCGTCGACATAGCCGCAAGGCAAGGTAAAGGGAAACTCGGTCTGCAACATCGTCGTCTCAGCTCCCCAGGCATATTACGGGGCCTTAGCTCACGCGCTCGTAGCCCTCGTGGGTAATCTCCAGCTCCTCGATGGCCACCTCGTTATTGCTGGCGTTGGCGCTGGGGCCGGTCAGTTTGCTCGGCCAGGCGTTGATGAAGTTCCAGCGCGCCACCGGCTCGCCCTGCTGGTTGTACATGGTGATAGTGCCGTTCTTGCGCGCCTCATCGATCTTGCCTTGCTCGACAAGCTTGCGCCACTGCCACATGTCCATCGAATCGGTGATGCCGCGCTTGAGCGTGATATTGTTCCATTTGAGACGGCCCGGTACCTTCTTGATGACGAACTCGCCACGCGGCCCGCTGGCTTTGTATTCGACGATCTCGTTCTCGCTGCCCAGGCCGGTGCATTCGCGAAAGGCGCCAACAATCTGGCCTTGAAATTCGACGCCAAACCATGATGAGACCAGTGGATCTTTCTCTGCCATAAGCTCCTCCTCTTTGCGCTCTCAGTCACCAACAGTCAAGCGGTCAGCAGTGTGTCACAAGCGGCTTGGAGCTGCGGATCATGGGTGAGGGAGAGCCTAGGCGCCTCCGCCAGCCCATTGCCGCAGACGGAATACCACAAATTCAGCCGGCTTGACGGGCGCCAGCCCGATATCAATGAAGAGCATGCCGCGATCGCGCACGTCGGGCGGATTCAGCTCTTCGTCACATTTGACAAAGAAGGCTTCTTCGGGCGAGCGGCCAAAGAGCATGCCATCGCGCCAGACTCCCGTCAGGAAGGCCGTGATGTCGCGCTTGACACGCGCCCACAGGTCGACATCGTTGGGTTCGAAGACCACCCACTGAGTGCCGCGCTCGATCGACTTCTCGATATAGTTGAAGAGGCGACGCACATTGACGTAGCGCCAGGCCGGGTCGCTACTGAGGGTGCGTGCGCCCCAGACGCGCAGGCCGCGCCCGGTAAAGGAGCGGATGCAGTTGATGCCGCTTGGGTTGAGGGTATCCTGTTCGCCCTTCGTGACCTGGATGACGCCCTCCAGGGCGCCGCGGACGACCTCGTTGGCGGGGGCCTTGTGGACACCACGCTCGTTGTCGTTGCGGGCGTAGATGCCGGCGATGTGGCCGGAAGGGGGGACGGCCAGCGGGCGGCCATCGGGGCCGGAGATTTTGATCCAGGGATAGTAGAGGGCGGCGAATTTGGAGTCGTAGGCGGCCTCGGCCTCCCGCCAGAGCTTGACCTGCTGCGGCGAGAGGTCCGGCAGGGGGTCCAGAATGGCGATGCGGTCGCCCATGCGCTCGCAGTGGGCGATCATGGCCAGTTGCACGGCTTTGACGCCCTCGCGAGTGATCAGGCCGGCCTGATAGGCAGCCATCAGGTCGGGACAGCAGATCATTGTGACGTCCTCGGCGACCTCCAGCCCTTCGAAGCCGCTGCGCTCGGCGGCGCTGCCGGCAAAGTGATCCGGCTGCACCTGGGGCAGGGCAAGCTGAGCCGGAGCTTTGAGGACATAGCTGCCTGGCTCGGGCGCCCGCTCTATAGCGCTGCCGCTCGTCTTCGGCTCGACCAGGCGAATGAGCTGACTGAGCTGATTGACCGTCTCAACGGCGGACTTGACCCCAGCCCCGCCGCTACCCATACTCAGGTTTTCAAACAATTCTTCTTCGTCACCCATGCTCACCTTGAGGGAGAAGAGACCGCGGTTGCCGGTTGCTGCGGCAGGCGCAGCCTCGGCCTCCTTCTGCTCGCCTTCGGCTGCGGCGGGCGCCGGCGGGGGCGGCAGGGTTTTGCTGGGCGGCAAGACTTCGATCTGAATGTCCTGCTCAGGCACGTTTTTGGGATGGATGATCAGCGAGGGCACGGCTTTGGAGGCCCGGCTAGGCAGGAGGAGCGGCGTGGGCTTCTCTTTCTTTGTCCCGCTGTTGACCAGGCGTGTAACGTAGCAGCGCCCGCCTCCGTTGAGGAAGTAGCCGTAGACGGCGTGCGAGAGGTAGGAGCCGGCCAGGTGGGGGTTACGTATACCGCCTTCTTCAAGGCTGCCGAAGGTGGTGACATACTGCGACCAGTTGGTGATCAGTACGGGTCGATTGGCCGGCCCGGCGGGGGCAAAGCCCACAAAGGCCGCGGTGGCGGTCCCAACGCCTTCGATGGGCCGCGGCCCGCTGTCTACTTCCTGAATGTAGACGCCAGGTGAGAGGTATTCGGGCATGGTCCCTGGTCCTCCTTCTTATTCATGCAAGATCGGTCGTCACGTCAGATCGGCTTGTGCGCTGCATGGCACTTCAGGTCAGGTCTCTAGCGCAGGTAATGCCTCCAGGACAATCTCATAGGAGAGAGAGCCGCGCGTGCCCGGCTGGTCGGCAGCGGCGTCGTCACCGTAGTCGAGTGTCAGGCGCCGGGCCGGTCCCGCGGGCGGCATGAGGCGTAGCACGGCTCGCCGCGGCGGCAGATGGCCCAGGACGAAGCGCCCGGCACTGTCGGTCACGCTCTCGTGGGGATGCCCTTCCAGAGCGATGCGCACCCCAGCCAGAGCCTCGCCTTGCTGGTTACGCACCACACCTCCGAGGAGCAAGGCGCTTTCGCTGACCAGCTCTTCCCCCGGCGCCAGGCGGCGATAGCGGACGGTGCGCTTCAGTACCAGCGGAGCCTCACCAACGGGCGCCAGCTCCACGGGTACCGTGATGGTGTAGGCCAGCGCCGGACGCGGCGGACTTCCCAGGCTGTTCCAGAGGGCAATGAGCTGCCCGCCTTCGTTCTCCTGGGCCAACCTGGTGACCAGCGGCACGGACAGGGTCCGCAGCTCCTCCGGCAGCAGCTCCTCCGGCACCTGCGGATAGCGCACGAGGGTGGTGAGCACGCGCCAGAGCAGTTGCTGCTCGTCTTCGATGTCGCTGCTGATGGCGCTGACCATATAGTGCAGGTCGAAGCGCCGCGGCAGGGGCCGACGTTCGGCCCGCCCGTTGGCGGCGACGGTCTGATAGCTGCTCTGACGCAGCTCGACGTTTTCCTGAATGGCGTAGAGGAAGAGGCTGATCGTCGGCTGCCAGAGGCGCGCGATGCGCTCAGAAGTTGGGGCCTCGAAGATGATCGCGACCTCTTGCTCGCTGATCTGGCCGCGCTCGTAGAGCAGGCGTCGCAGGATGTTCTGCACAGTGAGCAACATGGCCCTTCATCCTCACTTCAACGCGGCGCCAAGCAGGGAGCCGCCCACGAGGCCACCAAGGCCTCCGAAGAAGGCGCCCACTGGGCCGCCGGCCAGAAAGCCACCGACTGCGCCCCCGATTCCTCCCAGCCAGGCCCCTAACATGCCGTGTGGCGCGCCCTCGCCGCGGCGAACCTTGTCAATATAGGGCAGCAGCGTGGAGAGATCCTTATAGTCGTCAGCAGTGGCCGTACCGTCTCGGGTGCGTCGCAGGGCCCGGTTATAGTCTTCGATCGCCTCGGCCTGCTGTTCGGGATTCCACTCCTCCCAGGGTTTACCTTCCTTCACTGCGGCGCGCCAGTCATAGGCGGCATTGCGGCTGCCACCCCCGATGGCGCCCCGAATCTGGGCGACCAGGCTCTCTGGAATGTAGGCCAGGCCACCATGTTGATACTGCCAGACGTGCCCCATCTCATGGATAAGGATCAGTCTGCCTTCCGGGGTCAAATTGAGCGTATCGCCGTCGTAGTAGTCATCCTCAAGATTGATGGTGTTGCCGACCGTACGGGAGGCGCCCGAGGAGAGGATGCTATGCTTCGTGATCGTGATCGCCGAGTAGTCGAGGCTATCGGCGTAGATTTCGCGAGCGTAGGCGATCTCATCGGGCGTGAGTGAGCGGCGCTGCTGCGAGAGCCGGTCACCTGCGGCAGCCCCACCTAGCAGGCCGGCCACACCGCCGATCACTGCCCCAGCCGGGCCGCCCACGAAGAAGCCGCCGACCGCACCCACGACGGCGCCCCCCAGTCCTCCGAGCGCGGTTCCCAGCCAGGAGCGCCGAATGACGCGCGCTGGAGCCGTCTTGGAGAGGCTGCCACTCACCGCTGTCGCCGCGGGAGCCGCCATGACCCGGGCAGCCACCTGCCCGGCCTCGCGCTCATAGCGATCATCAACAGGCCCGACGACGAGGGGGCTATCAGCTCTGGCACCTCCTGTCTGCACCACGTGTGTCAGCTCGTGCGCCAGCAGCTCTCGACCCGCCTCGCTCTGCGGCGCGTACTCCCCCTGGCCGAAAAAGATGTCCTGCCCGACGGTGTAGGCCCGCGCATTCAGGGCGCGCGCCGCCTGGGCCGCCTC
>NZ_JADGIA010000286.1 GCF_019683635.1 Thermogemmatispora sp.
AAGATAAGCAAAGCGGAAGCCATCCAGCGGGCTGCTATTCCGAGCAGCAAAGCCAGGGCGCAGCCTATCTCGACTGCTGGCAACAGTCGCGCCAACTGGCGAGCGAAAGACTTCGGCACAAGCTGAAAGGCCACAATGGTAGCGGAGAAGCGCTCCTGTATACGTAGCTTTTGCAAGCCGGCGTAGAGAAACAGAGCGGCCAGCCCAAAGCGCATAGCGATGAAGACGATAACTGGCATACCGTATCTCCTTTCTCCGTATGAGAAGGCCCAGATCTCAAGGAACCGGGCCGAGAAACTCATGCACCCTCTTGGCACTGCGTAGGGTTAGAGAGACAAGAAGAGCAATAGTAGCAGAGGGCAGCCCCCAAAAAAGCAGCCTCTGGAGCCAGAGAGACAAAGAGAGGTGGAGCATGGACTGCAGCAATGTAAGTACCAGGTGGCGTGTAGCTAGATCAAGGTCCAGCAGTGCCGCTGCGCTGAGCGGGAGCAAGGTGCTCAGTGCCAGACCCAGGCCGCCCATCAGGAAAATGACGGCGCTGGCCCGCTGGCTTCCTCGGACGCTCGCAGTGTTCATCGTCACACAGCCGGCAGTGACCGAGAGCACACTAAAACCGATGCCACCGCCAGTCAGGCAGAGCCAGAAGAGAGCGGCCAGTGTCGGAGTGAGAGGCATCAGTGCCAGAGTTAGCGCAAAGAGCAGGTCATTCACCAGCAGCATTGGCAGCCCGACAGCCAGAGTGCAAGACCACAGCAAAATGGCGGCTGTTGTCGGAGTCGTTTGTAGCAACGGCTGAGCCTGCAAGAGGCGTCGGAGGGCAGGCAGCCCCACTGTGCGCGCTACCAGCGCATCAAAGCTGAGGATCAAAGCTAACATCAGAGGGAGCGCCAGGGGGCCACTTAGAGTGATGTGCCAGCAGGCTGCAAGCAGGAGAAAAGCAGAAATCACGATGCTGGGGAGGCGACGCCAGTCGTAGAGGGTGTCTTGCCAGCAAAAGCCGATCAAAGCAGAGACGGCGGGAGGCCCCAGACGCACATGCCAGGCCAGTTCCCACAGGACTCCGCCACGCAGACTACTGCGGCGTACTGACCGATGCTGGGTCTCACGCTCAGGAGCGATCAGGCTGCCCTCCCAGCCAGCAAGATAGCCGCGCTTGCCCACCAGCACGCAAGCCCCTCCAAGCAGCAGCAGGCACCCGAGCATGACCGCCAGTATCGCAAGCGAGGTTGATAGTGGCAGAGGAGCAGGTGAACGATCGGTTGCGCTCCCAATAGGAGCCAGGATCAGATCTGTCAGGATAGTGCCGGGCCACAGGACGCCAGTCGAGAGCAGCAGCGCTCTCAGGTTCTCACCACCCGTGGGTAACAGAGGGATGAGCAGGAGCCCGAGTGGCAGGCAGCAAGAGCTGGCAGCCAAAAAAATGATGAGTTGCCGCAGGCGATGCTTGCCAAAGTAGCTGGCCAGCCATAAGGTTAGCAAAAGGGCCAGCAGCGTTGAAGAGAGCGCCCCGTAGAGGAACAACAAGCCGAGCAGGGGGATCAGGAGCGGTGAGAGGTGGAGGGCAGCCAGAGCTAGCATCGCCAGGGCCAGGAGGATGATCCCTATACTACGTAGCGTAGCGAGCAGGCGCAAGCTCGCCCGAATCAACACGAATACCAAGGGCACGGGAGCAGTCAACCACCATTCCAGATCGGGCAGATCCCAGAGGGCAGCTGGAGCCTGGACAATCTGCCAACCGAAAGACAACAGCCACAGCCCGGTCAGGCCACCTGGCAGGAGTGATGGCAGCAGTCGGCTCGCTATCGTCGGCGAGAGAGCGAGTGCATGGCCCAACAGCCAGCACAGGGCCAGGAGGACCAGCATCAGAACACTTACAGTGAAGCTATGGATGCCATGTTCTCTCTGGCGGCGCAAGCCCATTCTACCGTAGAAATAGAGCATTCTCACTCCCTGAGACATGGTTCCAAGCTGATTAGCTCTCCTCCCGATGAGGCGATCAGCAGGCAATGGAGACCTCCTGCGATCCTTGGTATATCACTAACCCTTTGCAAACCAAAACAAACCGGACATTATGGTCACAGCGATCCTGCCTCGCCATCAGCAGCCGTTAAGGCAAAGAACACAGCTTCTAGCGAGGCCTCGGCTCCCTGACTGGCCTGACGGCGTAGCTCATCAAGGGCCCCATCAGCAATCACACGACCACGAGAAAGGATAATGGCGCGCGAGCAAAGGCGCTCGGCGACATCAAGCAGATGAGTCGAGACGAGAACGGCGCTCCCCTCAGCGCAGAGTTCGCTCAAAAGGCGCTTCACTTCACGGACGCTGGCCGGATCGAGGCCATTAAGCGGCTCGTCCAGCAGAAGAAGACGAGGATAGTGTAGCAATACACTGCAGAGAGCCAGGCGGCGTCGCATACCCTGGGAGTAGCTCTGAATGCGCTGCTGAGCCACCTCGCGCAGGTTTAAGCGAGCGAGCAACGCCTCTGCACGCTGCCGGCAGATGGAGCGCGGCAGGCGGTGCAAGGCTCCTACCAGCTCAAGAAACTCGAAGCCCGAGAGGGTCTCGTATAGAAAGGGTTCCTCTGCCAGATAGCCTACGAGCTGTTTCATCTCGGAGGAGCCCCAGCTGATATGCCCACCCAGCCCTTGAATCAGGCCAGCATCAGGCGAGAGCAAACCGGCGATCAATCGCAGGGTGGTTGTTTTGCCAGCGCCGTTCTCTCCCAGCAGGGCCACCAGCTCCCCTGGATAGAGAGTAAAACTGACAGCATCCAATGCTCGCAGACTCCCATAGGAGCGGCTGACCCTCTCCACTACCAGCACAGGTGATTCCTGCTTCTTCATTTATGCCTCACTCCTTTCTTCTCCTGGCCCATCATAAAGAGGACAAGATACTCTGGAGCAAAAACACGAGAGCCAGGATAATAACAATGAGACCGAGCAGGAATAAGCCGGTGTTGCCTGAGAAGCCGCTACGCTGAATGCGAACCTGGGGAGCCTGACGCCTGGTATAAGCCAGCCAGAGTGCAGCTAAGCCCAGGGCCAGCAGGAGGATGGGCAATGCCCAGGAAAGAGCGCTAACAACCTCTTTTAAGTTCCCCTGAGCCGACGAGTACTGTATGATGAGATTCATCAGGAGCAACACGAAGAGAATGATTGCTACCTGGAGTAAACGATTACGCCATTGCATCAGATACTCCACCTACTTTGCCGCTTCTCTGACGAGACCTGTGGAACCCGAAATCTGCCTCAGTTTAGCAGAAGTAGGAGGCATTTTCCAGTCTGGTACCACTGTCTGGATCAGGCCTGTAATCTGCTCCTGAGAACTGACCGGCCCGTTTCCACGCACAATGCCTGCAGCATCAATGGCAATGCCCCAGGGCCTCCCCAAGACACCGTAGCGGCGGCTGACCTGCCACTGCTCTTCCTGGAGAATCGGAAAACCCACCTCCAGTTCTCCTACCAGATGGAGCATCGAGGCAGGGTCACCATCGCTAATACCGATGACCGCTATCTGCTGAACGTACAGCTGAGGTAGTAAAGTCGACATCATTTTCAGAAAGCGTTGACAGTGGACACAGCTTGGTGAAAGAAAGAAGACAAGCACTACCCGCCCTTGGAATCCATCCAGGTCCAGCTCTTGCCTGCCATCCAAGGTGCTGAGGTGGAATGGAGGAGCTGGCTTCCCTCGAAGGGGGGAATTGGAAGAGGCGGTAATTTCCAGCTCTTCTAACTGGCGAGCCAGTGCAACTTGTGTTCTTCCCAGCAGAAGAATAGCGGCTGCCAGGCAAAGAATGAGGCACCATGAGAACAGGGCAGAGATAAGTAGTAGGGTCTCCATAAGCTCTCCCTTATAGCCGTTTTCCACCTGCGCTGTGGGGGAAGAGAAAGCCTAACACGAGCTGAATCGGTACTCTTACTTCCCCCACAGTATAAGTTCATCAGGTGTAACAGAGTACAGACATTCCAATGGAGCTAATTTGTAAGGAGTCTCCTTTCAACAGTAGCTGGCGCAGAAATTGTTACAGTTGATGTTGCCATAGGCACAAATGACTGCCACTGCTGCAGCACAGATAGCTAGACAGACCACGTCCTCTGGCCCGAGGCAGATCGCGCTACACTCTATGAAAGCCCCCAAGATGCCGCAGCCAGCTGCGACGACCTCGCTACAAATAGCTTGGCAAGGACAGATGCTTTCTGGTTTAGCCGTCGTCAAGGGCTGGAGACCACTGAGGGAGGCGAGGTCTGCCTTGTGCAGTGTCAGTGCTGCGTGCCCTGGCTGCTGAATGGTAACGACATCTCCTTGATTCTCTACAGTTCCTACCAGATCGAGATGGCTGCCGTGCACCTCATATACGTCCCATACTGCCTGCTGGTCCTGCTGGGGGAGAATGATGCCGAAGGAGGCATGGTCGCCTCCCGCATAGGAGAAAAGCGTGGCAGTTGCCAGGCTGTTATGGTAGCGCAGTGTTAATGAGGTACTGGCTGTCCACGTGTGCCCAGTCTGAATAAAAACTTGCAACCCCTCAACAGCGCGCTAGTTCTGGCTGAAGCCCCGGACCTTGAGCAGGCTAGCTGCACGATGAAACTCGGGGAGAGCTTCCAGGTGTGCTAACTCCTTGGCCAATGCCTTGCCTGTTAATTGGAGTAGACGGACCTGGCCAACGCCCTGGTAGCCAAGAGAGGCAGCGCTGACTCCAGGCGCTTCTCCAAGCAGTGTCAAGGCTGCTACCCCGCTGCCAAAGAGCAACTTGCGGACAGCAGCACGCCCTCCAATAGGAGCAATCAAGTTGCTGACAAGGGGGTTTTCAAAGAGAGAGGGCAGGTGCTCCTTTTTCATGGTAATCCTCCTTCCAATTAAGGATATGTATATCCATCTCGAAAATTATGTCGGGCTTATCAAGAATTCCAAAGGTCTGAGTCGCAGCTAGATTGTGGCTTCTTAAAGCCAGCATATTCCTCAATGATCCGAATGAGGGGCTTGCCCACTTTGGGCATGCTGACATCCGCTGCCGGCGATCGCGAGACAGAGCCTCG
>NZ_JADGIA010000287.1 GCF_019683635.1 Thermogemmatispora sp.
ATCAGGGCAAAGAGCGTATCATAGATGTGCATGCTACTGATGATGGCATAGATCGGAATGATCACGGCCTGCAAGGGGATCGCCAGGCCCAGCAGGAACAGGTTAAAGATTGTCCGCGTCAGCCGGTTGCGCATGCGAGCGATCGCGTAGGCCGCCGGGACCGAGATCAGCAGGATCAGGGCTACGCTGATCACCAGCACAAAGAGGCTGTTCAGCAGATAGAGGCTAAAGCCATTTTCCCAGACGCTGATATAGTTTTCCAGCGTCGGCTGCGATGGAGGCAGCCAGGGGTTATCGAGATAGAAGCCGGCCTGTGAGCGCAGACTGCTCATAAACATGTAGAGCAGCGGATAGAAAGCCACCACAAACCACAGCAAGCCGCAGCAAGCCGGGATCAGCTCGACAAGTCGACTCGTCCGGAAAGGCCGCCGCTGGCGTGAAAGCCGCTCTGCTGGCGCACGCTTCTCCTCTCGTTCCTTCTCACCAGGGGCTGCTGGCGCTACCTCGGCCTGCATTGGCAGGCTCCGCCCCCCAGCAAAAGAGAACGCGCTCAAGAGCACACGGCTCAGCCGCATTGCCTCTCCTCCTTCTCTTCGGCATTCCATTCCTTTCTACCTTCCTTCTCTCGTCACCAGGCTGCTCACAGTCCTTCAAGCTGGCTTGACATGCGCAAGAAGCCGGTTACCCGCAGCAGCAAGAGAGAGAGCGCAATGCCGCTTATGGCCAGCACCAGCGCAATGACGCTGCCATAGCCGACTTGCTCGTTCATAAAGGCCGTAATATACATGTGCAGCGGCAGAATGCGCGTCGCGTAGCCTGGTCCGCCGCCGGTCATTACCCAAATCAGATCGAAGTAGGTCAGCGAGCCGGTCAGCATAAAGATCGAAGAAGTGATGATGGTGTACTTCAATTGCGGCAGCGTGATCGAGAAGAACTTGCGCAACCTGCCGGCGCCATCGATCTCCGCTACATCGTACAGCTCACGGGGAATCTGACGCGCACCAGTCATATAGAGCAGCGAATGGAAAGGGATGAACTGCCAGGCGATGACGATGGCCACCACATAGAAAGCCAGGCTTGGATCGCCGAGCCAACCACGCGCCCAAGAAGAGAGGCCGATGGCCCGCAAGGCGACATTGATCAGGCCGAAGTTGGGGTCAAGGATCGAGATCCAGGTGATCCCGATAGCCACCGTTGAGAAGAGCAAGGGCAGAAAGTAGAAGACGCTCAGGACAGCGCGATAACGCTGCTGGCCTGCCATAAAGACCCCAAGCAGCAAACTCAGCGGAGTCTGCAGCACCCAGGTCAGGATCATCATTTCCACTGTCAGTCCAATAGCGTGCAGCGTCAGCGGATCAGAGAAGAAATGCAGCCAGTTCGCCGGGCCGATCCAGACCGCCTGGGCGATGCCATTCCAGTTCGTAAAACTCAAGTAGACGGCCACTAACAGGGGGAAGAGCGCGAATAAGGCGTAGAAACAGAGGGCCGGAGCAGTCCATAGGAGTGCCGGCCAGGAGGCGGGCCGTCTTCGGATAGGAGCGACGCGCGCGGTCACACTCATACTCATAGTTTTAGCCTCAGCTCAGCGGAGAACAGCGGGTGCTAGCAGCATCTCATAGCCTCACCAGCAAGCAATCAGTGGCCTGGAGAAGCGAGCCAGCACTTAGTGCGCAAGTCAACAACCTGGTTGCACTCGTCAGCAGTGCAGGTCCCGAGAGCGGTGCGTAACTGAGTGAGTGGGTAGGTAGAACAGGGGACCCTCCCCGCTCGTAGACCCTGCTCCACCTACCACACTGCTCCGATACAACTACCGCTGCAGTAGCTAGCTTGCCCTACATCAGGTACCGATCGTCTGATTCATATTAGCCGAGAACTGCTGCGGCGAAATCTGGCGCAGGAAGAGCTGGTCCAGATTGGTCAGCAGCGCCTGGGCAGGCTGCGGCGGCAGAGCCTGATCCCAGGCCAGTTGGAAGTGGACAGCCTTCTGCACCAGGCGATAGACGAAGAGTAGCCAGTCACTATGTGGAGCGCTGCTCAACTTGTTTTCGATGCCCTGGACTGGAGGAATCTCACCCAGAGCAATGCGGCGATCGACCGCCTCATCATTGAGGACAGCGTCCTTGAGATAGGTCACGCAGGCTTGAGTGGCCTTCGACGTCTTGGCGACCGAGTAGTAATTGCAGGGAACACCCGTCAGATTGGAGGGATCGCCAATGCCGCCCTCGACCGCCGGGAAGGGGAACCAACCGAGCTTGCCCTGCTGGATAAAGGAGGGATCATCGTTCAGAATGGTGCCGAAGTCCCAGGTACCCATCAAGTGCATGGCAGCCTTGCCGGTATAGAGCAGGGCACTGGCCTGGCCCGTATCGTAGCTCACCGAAGCGAAACCGCTGCCGAAGGCCCCGGCGGCCACCAGGTCCTGAATCATCGTATTGGCCTTGATAATGACCGGGTTTGACCAGGCATTGGGCTGATTGGCCATGATGGCATCAAAGACCTGCGGACCGCCAAGGCGGTCGACCAGGTACATCTCATACATCAAATAGGTCCACTTACTTGCCCCACCCAACGCAATCGGCTGCAGCCCCTGTTGCCTCACTGTTTTCACCAGATTGAGCAGATCGCTCCAGGTCTGGGGGATCGAGAGCTTATACTTCGCGAAGATATCCTTATTATAGAGGAAGACCACAGGCTGCACCCCATCGTTGGGGATGCCATAGATGTGGCCGTTGAAGGTTGCTGCTCCCAGTGAGGAAGGCAGGAAGCGATCGCGCCAGGCCGGATCGGCGTTGAGATCAGGAGTAAGATCATAGACATCGCCGGCATCGATATAGGATTTGAGGATGCCGCCGCCCCAACCAAAGAAGATATCAGGGGGTTGATGCGCTCCCATCGCCACCTGCAGCTTCTGCTTGTAGGGGTCATTCTGGAAGAACTGGACGGTGGCGTGAATCGAGGGGTGTGTCTGGTTAAACTTCGCCGTGATATCCTGGATCAGCTTCTGATCATTGCCAGTGCTGATATCCCAGACCACAATCGACTGAGCGCTGCCCCCTCCGCCGCTCTGGCCACCCACGCCAAAGCAGCCCGAGAGCAGCGCGGCCAGCGAGACCGCGCCGGTTGTCTGGAGAAAGTCGCGGCGAGAGAGTCTCCTTTGCTGCATAGTTCCATCTCCTCTGGCATCTTTGCTCGCCCGTCATGACTGAGGCCCACGCAGACAGTGGCATGGTGCTGCACATGGACAGACCCGGAAAACATCCTTGCTTGGCCGGTAGAACAGGGCAGCCCTCTGGCTTGCCGTGCCCCTGTCGCCGTCCCGGGACGGGGGCCAGACAAGAATAGAGAGACCGAAGCGAGCCGGCACCGGGGCTGGCCGCCAGAGGGCTGTCTTGAGAGCAATAGATCAGGCGCTCGTCGCTGAGAATAGCCTCCTTTCTGCAGCTTCTGCTGCTGCGGCTGCCTTCGCCACCCGCTCTGGTGGCTGGTAAGACGCAGGCTGATCTGACCTGCCATCCTTACATGTATACAGCCAGACGTGCATACATACTGATGTGTTTTTCACCAGTAATCTATGAGCACACGCCTCCCTGCGATGATCGGCGCCCTGACGAGCGCTAGCGATCAGGCGAAGGTGGGGGCGCGCAGGACTCGCGCACAACCAAGGAGGTCGCCAGCTCGATGCGCATGCTATCGAGCGGTTCGCCTGCAATCAGGCGCAACAACATTGTTGTCGCCATGCGACCCATTTCGGCCAGAGGTTGGCGGATAGTTGTCAACGTTGGGGAGACCATCGTTGCGATGGGCACATCGTCAAAGCCGACCACACTGACATCGTCGGGCACGCGCAGGCCATGTGCCCGCAGGGCGGCATAGACTCCCATCGCCTGCAAATCGCTGCCGGCGAAGATCGCTGTTGGCGGCTGAGGCAAAGCCAACAGCGCGCAGGTCTGATCGTAGCCTGTCTGCTGGCGAAACTCACCGGGGCGGATCAGCTCCGGCTCGATCGGCAAGCCTGCCTCCTCCAGAGCGGCGCGATAGCCGGCAATGCGATCCTGACTGCAGCGGAGATTAGGCCAGCCGGCGATAATAGCGATGCGGCGATGTCCCAACGAGAGCAGATACTCGGTTGCCGCTCGCCCGCCAGCCCAATTCGTAGCGCCCACTGACGGGACATCGGGTCCCAGCTCGCCGCGATGGTCGACCACCACAAAGGGGATACGATGCCGGCGCAACTCGTCGAGGCGATCAGACTGGCCCTGCGCGAGCACCAGAATGGCCCCATCGGTCGCACCCTCAATGACCTGGCGCAGCCATTGCCGCTCACGGCGTGACTCGTCGTGTGTCGTCGAGAGGGCCATGCGCAGCTCCGTACGCTCCAGCACCTCCTCCACACCGCGAATGATCTCGAAATAGTAGGGGCTATCCAGATCCGGCACCACGAGGTCGATGATCCCGCTGCTCCCTCGTCTGAGGGCATTCGCTACCCGGCTGCGCACATAACCAGCCTCGCGAATAACACGCTCGACACGCTCACGCGTAGCCGGAGCCACATCCGGGCGGTTGTTCAGGACGCGGGAGACCGTCGGGATCGATACCCCAGCGCGAGCCGCGATCTCGGCGATGGTGCTGCGTCGCCGATTCATGCTCTGCCTCGACTTTGTGTTCATTACCGGTAACCTTATCGCAACAGTGGTTGTTTGAATCATACCTGGGAATCAGCCTTCTGTCAAGGGTGATCTTCAGCTGGTCATCTCAGCTCTTTGTTCTGAAAGCGCTGAATGCTGAAAAAAATATGGCTTCTCTGACGACATTTTTCCGATAACGTTATCATAGACAGAAGGCCCAGGATGGCCCAGCGATTCGCCTGGTTCCGGTCGGCTATGCTACCATACATGATAGAAGGCCGCAGACAGGGTTAGCGGCTTTCGGCTATCGCCTTGGCCGGCCTGACTGAGCCTGGACCAAGGCCAGTAATAGGGAGTGAGGATGT
>NZ_JADGIA010000071.1 GCF_019683635.1 Thermogemmatispora sp.
CTGCGGCCTGCCGGAGGAGGCGACGATGCTCGAACAGAAGCAAAGCGCTGCGTCAGGCAGGCAGCCAACGACTCAACGTCCCGGTAGCAATCATCCAACCAATAAAGGCGGTCCCAGCCCCAGTGGAGAGCAGCGACCGGGGCCGTCTTCTCAGCAGAATCAGCCCCAGCCCCGTCTTGGCTTCTGGCTACGGCTTCTGCTGATCATGGTACTCATCAACCTGGTCTTCTATGGCCCGTTTTTCTTCAACCTGACGGGCTGGGGACAGACGACTACCATCGACCTGCCCTATAGCGCCTTCATCCAGCAGGTTCAGCGAGGCAACGTTGCCAGTGTGACCATTAAGAGCGACAACAGCGTCACCGGGACTCTCAAGTCGCCCATTGAGCAGCGGCAGCCAGATGGCCAAACGGTCTCGGCCACCCACTTCTCGACTTACATCCCCGCACCTGGCGACCCTAACCTGCTGCCTCTCCTGGAGCAGAAGGGGGTCGAGGTGAGCGCTGAACCTGTGCAGCCGTCCTGGTGGCAGACGGCGCTCTCCTGGTTCATCAATTTGCTGCCGGTTCTTTTGCTGCTCTACTTTGCCTTCATGAGCTGGCGGGGCATGCGCCAGCTTCAGGACATGCAAGGTGGAGGACTCTTCGGTTTCGGACGCAGCAGGGCCAAGCTCTATACTGAGGAACGACCGACGACCACCTTCGCCGATGTGGCTGGTGTTGAGGAGGCCAAGGCTGAGCTGCGCGAGGTTATCGACTTCCTACGCGATCCTCAGCGCTTCCTGCAGATCGGCGCCCATATTCCCAAGGGCGTCCTGCTCGTTGGTCCGCCCGGCACGGGCAAGACGCTGCTCGCACGCGCCGTGGCTGGCGAGGCTGGCGTCCCCTTCTTTAGCTGCAGCGCGACCGACTTTGTGGAACTGTTCGTTGGCGTCGGTGCCAGTCGTGTACGCGATCTGTTCGCTCAGGCTCGTAAGCAGGCTCCATGTATCATCTTCATCGATGAGATCGATGCCATTGGGCGCGCTCGCAGCGGGGCTGGTACCCTGGCCAGCAATGATGAGCGCGAGCATACGCTCGAACAGCTCCTGGTCGAAATGGACGGCTTTGAGCCGCACGAGGCCATTGTCGTACTGGCCGCGACCAACCGCCCGGATGTGCTTGATCCGGCCCTGCTTCGCCCTGGTCGCTTTGATCGCCAGGTAGTTGTCGATCGCCCGGAGCGGCGTGGACGCGAGGCTATCCTGCGCATCCATACGCGCCAGGTGCCTCTGGCTCCCGATGTCAATCTAGAGGAGCTGGCTCGGAGTACACCCGGCTTCTCGGGGGCTGATCTGGCCAACCTTGTTAACGAGGCGGCTCTGGCGGCGGCCCGCAAGGGCAAGTCCCAGGTTGACCGCGAGGACTTCCAGGAAGCCCTCGACAAGCTGTTGCTCGGCGGCAAGCGCGAGGCCCTGATGGATGAGCGAGAGCGGCGCACGGTTGCCTACCATGAGGCAGGCCACGCCCTGGTGGCCGCCGTTCTGCCGGATGTTGATCCGCTCTACAAGGTGACGATTGTCCCTCGCGGGCGCGCTCTAGGCGTCACTCAGTTCTTACCCGAGGATGATCGCCATAACTATCCGCGCTCCTATCTGCTGCAGCGCCTGGCGGTGGCCTTGGGCGGGCGCACCGCAGAGGAAGTAGCCCTGGGTGAAATTACCTCGGGGGCCGAGAACGACCTCAAAGAGGCCACACGCCTTGCTCGCCGCATGGTCACCGAGTGGGGCATGGGCGAGAGCACGGGCCTGGTGGCCTACGACTTGGAGCAGGGCGATGGCTTCCTCGGCGGAACCTTGCCGGGCGAACACCAGCGCCTCTACGCTGAAGCAACAGCCCAACGCGTCGATGCTGAGGTGGAACGCATTGTTGAGCAGGCCCACCAGCAGGCTCGTGCCGTCTTGACTGAGCATCGCGCTGCCCTTGATCGCCTGGCAGAGGCCCTGCTCCGCGAGGAGGTCCTGGAGCGCGAGCAGGTGCTTCAGATCATCCGCGAGGCCACTGCACCTGGTGTTGCCTCTGCGGTCGAGATCAAGGCTGGCGACCCTCACGCGAGCCGCGCACCTCTGCTCGAATAGGGAGGGAGAGCAACCTTCGGACCAGCTGGCTCTAGCTGGCCCGGCTGCTCCCCTGTTGTGGTCATGATCCTGAAGGGCTTCCAGCCGAGCCGGCCCGCTTGCCACTTTCTACTGGCGCTGTGGCACAGCCCTCATGCAGTTTGAGAGACGGGCAGGCTTCGCCTGCTGTTGTCGTCGTTGTTGAAAGGGAGGTGAACCGTTTATGCGGAAGCACGTGAACACCATTCTGGCAACAGCTGAGCCGTCGGGCCAATTGGAAGCACTGGAGCGACTGATGCGCCAGGCTCAAGAGCTGGATATTCAGGCAGTGGCCATACTGGGTAACCTGGCAGCGCGTAGCCTCAGCCCGCGCGACTACGGTCGTTTCTTCTCGCTGTTAGCCCAGAGCCGCTTGCCCACCTTCTACGTTCCCGGGCCGGAGGATGGGCCGTTAGCTCTCTACCTGCAGGAGGCAGCCCAGATCGAGGTCATCTATCCCTACCTGCATGGCGTCCATGGGACCTTCGCCCTGGCCCCGGGCTACGTGGTCTTCACTGGCATGGGTGGGGCGATTACAGATGACCCTCAGCAGGCTCGCGAAGAACAGGAGAGCTTGCGCTATCCGGCCTGGGAGGTGGTCTATCGCCTGAAGTTCCTCTCTGAGCTGAAGGATTACGAGAAGGTTTTTCTATTCCACACACCACCCTACCATAAGGGCTTCCATGAATCTGGCAGTCCAACCCTGGCTGAGCTGATCAAGAGCTATAGCCCGCGCCTGGTCCTGGTCAGCGGCCCCGAACGCAAGCGTGAGCTGCTCGGCACTTCTGCCGTTGTGGCTCCCGGCTCGCTCGCCAGCGGTGAGTACAGCATCATCGATTTGCAACACCAGACCGTCGAAGGACGAACACTGTAATACAGAGAAAAAAGAGTAAAAAACGTATAGAGTGATTGGTAGCCTGACCGGCGCCAGCCTGCCCCGATTGCCGCCGGTCGGGCGTCTCTCCCAGCAGAGGGTGAATAGCTACCCTTCTCCCGCTGCGTTTGACCCAGCCCTGCCAGGAACCGGAATGTGACCAACGTAACGGTACGTAAAAGCTTACGCCATTGATTGGACCGCATTGAAAGGAGGTTACAGCATGGCGCTGACGCGCAGCTTCGATCCTTTCACTGAGATGCTCAGCTTGCGCGATGCCATGAACCGCTTGCTGGAGCAAAGCTTTGTGCGACCAAGCTCGGTCCTCTTCGGCACTGGCTCACGCATGATTCCTCTAGACGTGCTGGAGACAGAGCAGGGCTATCGCATCACCGCTCTGCTGCCGGGTGTTAAACCTGAAGACATCGAGCTGCTCGCTCACGAGCATAGCCTGACCCTCAAAGCCAAATATCATGGTGGTGAGGAGGGCGAGGGCCAGCAACAAGGCACCTGGTTGCTGCGCGAAATCGGCAGTGGCACCGTCGAACGCACCCTGGCCTTTGAGCGCCCTATCGATGCCAATAAAATTGAGGCACGCTATGAGAACGGGCGCCTCACCATCACGGTTCCCTTAAGCGAAAGCAGTCGCCCGCGCCGCGTCAGTGTCCGGGCGGCTACACCTGTCTCCGCCGGCGCCGCTCCCTGATCCCTCCCTGGCGTCTGGTCTGGCAGGTACCCTAAAGATACGCCTGAGACGTACGAGGGAGGCAGAGGGCGAGAGCCGGGGAGAGCAGCGCCATGACCTGGTGGCTGTCTCCTCAGCGGCTCCCCTCTGCTTCTCTCAAGGCCCCGGCATCGACCGCCAGTCGCGGCTCAGAGCGCCGACGCAGGTTCAGCAGATTGAACAGGTAGCCGAGGGTCAGCAGCAGAAAGAGCAAGTTGCGCAGCTCGACCAGAGGAAGAAAGCCAGGCACACGCCAAACCTGTGTAGCATCCTGAACACGGGTATAGAGGAAGGGATAGATGAGCGAGGTCAGCAGAGCGATCAGCCCGAACCACAACAACCAGCGCCGCTGCGTTGCCGTCAGATAGGCCACCAGCGGCATCAACCACATCAGATACTGTGGGCTAAACACTTTGCCTGTTGCCACGAAGACCAACAGCGCCGCTAGCGCCGCCTCGGAGAAAGCCAGCCGCCCGCGTGCACTCTGCCAGAGCACCAGCCCATAGCCGGCCAGCAGCGCCAACGTACTGCCGAGAGAAACGGCAGGGACCAGGGGACTCAACAGGTTAATCGAGCCGTAGGTGTAGACCACGCGCACCGTCTGTCCCGCCAACGTCGCCAGCCAGATCACCAGCGTACCACTGGACTCAATCTGCACAGGGCGCTCGGCGAAATAAGCGAGCTGACTGGCCACTGCTCCCTGAAAGTCCAGGAGGGCGAAGGCCCCTGTCGTTCCGACCACCAGCGCAAGACAGAGCAGCAGATTCCGCCACTGCCAGCGCCGCAGGGACGAGAGAGCTTGGGCCACCCACTCCGAGATTCCCACAGCAGTTCTGGCCCCATCCTGCTCAGCGGTGCCCCTTGCCGCTTTTGCTGCCTGCTGCTCCGCGAAGAAGAGCGGAGGCAACAGCAGGAGCGGATAGATCTTCAACAGAATAGCCAGGGCCAGAGCGCAATAGGCCGCTGTCCAATGGCGGCGCTCTGCAGCCAACACACAGAGCAAGGTTAAGGCCGCTGGTACAAGATCAAAGCGCAACAGGGCCAGGCCCCACTCGCCGAGGAACAGGTAGAACGTGAAGGCCAGCGCCGCCCCGCGTGGTCCCCAACGCAGCAAGAGCCAATAGATCAACAGCGCTGCCAGCGCCATCAGCAGCCCGAAAAGCAGGGGATAGTAAGCGGAGGGCACAAGCAGACCGGGAGTGAAGAGGGCAAGCGTCAGTGGCGGGTACTCGATGGGCAGCGTATGCAAAGGAGGCAGTCTCTCTGCCTGGGCAGGCAAGAACGAGCAATCGATTTGAGGCGCCAGCGCTCGGGCCTGTCCTCCGAACCAGAAAGCCAGCGCGTAGCACTCGTAGCGCGTCACATCAGAAGTTGACCAGACCATCTGCCAGGAAGAGAGTGCCAGCATGACCAACAGTGCCAGCGCCAGGGGCAGAAAGGAAAGCGCACCCCCAGCGGGATCGACCAGACGCTCTAGCCCGCGTCTGATCTCCAGGGCAACGGAAGAGAGAGCGGGGCCGGGAGTCTTCGTAGTGGGGAGGCCTCCCGAACTGCTGCGCACATTTGACATACCTTTCTCACCAGGACTACAATTCGGAACAGCGTAAGATGAGAGAGGAACCGCCCTGCAGGGCGGCTTGTTTCCTCTCTTCAATGTTGGCCTACTGCCTTGCCTGCCTTATCCCATCGGGAGACAGCGGGAGCGAGGTGCTCAGCGCGGGGCGCGCCCACTGCCCTATCGTGTTGGCCCTGACGCTGCCAGCGCAGATCGATCCTGCTCGCGCATTGCATGCACGCAGCGTAAGACTGAACCGAGTCGAAGCAGGGCGAGAAGGCCCCTCTGGGAAAGGCAGCTCGCACCAAGGATAGGGCAATAGCCTCTGGTCTGTCAAGCAGCCTGGGGACGGACATGCTGCCCGCTCATAGCCCCAGCCGCCACCAGACCCAGAGACCAGACAGTATTGCACTGCTTGTGAGAGGAGGACCCAATTCACATGGCTGAGTCCGCCCGTTCTTACACAAAGACCCTCAAGATCGGCGATGTCGCGCCCGACTTTACCCTCAAAAGCCATGTGCGCGAGGACTGGCATCTCGCCGACTTCCGCGGCAAGAAGAACGTGGTTCTTGCCTTCGTGCCCTTTGCCTTCAGCCGAGTCTGCTCTGCACAGCTGCCCTCCTATGAGCGCGAACTGGAGCGCTTCCGAAGCGCCGACACCGAGGTTGTTGCGATCAGCATGGACAGTGTCTATACGCTGGACGCCTGGTCACAGGCAATGCGCACCTCCTTCCCGCTGCTGTCCGACTTCTATCCCCAGGGAGCTGTCGTCGATCTCTATGGGCTGCGCCATCCTGCAGGTATGGCGGAGCGTGCCGTCATCGTGATCGATAAGGGGGGCATCATCCGTCACATCGAGGTTACCGCTAGCCCTTCCGAGCTGCCTGACAACCAGCGGCTCTTCGAAGTCCTGCACGCTCTCCAGGCTCAAACCAGCTAGCTAGCTCACCAGGAGCGTCCCTTTTCCAACCAGCCAGCCAATCGGACGGCCAGCCTCTGCCAGCACCAGCGAGAGACCTGGCCGGCTGGTTGGCTGGAAAACAGGCCAATGTACCTGCCAAGCACTACGCCCCCTTCCTGTTCCGCCCAAGAGCAACCAGACAGAGCACATTGACGCGGCGAGAAATTTGCGCTATCATCTCGTATAGCAATAAGCAATACCCCGGACCAGTCAGCGGTAAGCACAGCTAAAGCGAGCACTGCGCCGGTCGGGTCCACTCAGGCTCAGGCTCGGAGAGGAGTGGAAGAGAGGCAAGAGAAATCGCAAGATTGATCAAGAGGAAGGGGAACGCAAGGGAAGAGGCCGAGAAAGAGGGACTGTGACCGGCAATCTCCTTCCGGACTGAGTGGGTACCTCGCTGGATGGAACTGGCCTGGGGTCTGGGATCGGCAGCAGGACAGAGCTGCAGCGGGGCGCTGCAGCCTTCGACCGCAAAGGACAGAAGCTATGGACATGCGCCACCATCGACGAGCGCCAAATGGCGTGCGATCCCTGGCGCTCGGGCTTGTCTCCCTGATTATGGCCCTACTGGCTGTGGCCGGAATAGCCTGCCTGGGCGCACAACCCGCGTGGGCCGCCTCCCCACACGTTGATGTGGCCAATCTCAACAGCGACATCAACCCGGGCGCAGTGCGCTTCCTCCAGCAGGCCATTGCCACTGCGGCTAGCGATGGAGCACAAGCGCTTGTCATCGTCATCGACACACCTGGCGGTGATCTGGACTCCATGAAGCAAATCACCCAGGCCGAGCTGGCTAGCGCCGTCCCCATCATCACCTACGTCTATCCACCTGGCGCGCGAGCTGCCTCAGCTGGAGCCTTCGTAGCGCTCTCCGCCCCTATCGCTGCTATGGCTCCAACCACTCGCATTGGCGCCTCCAGTCCTGTGAGTAGCACTGGCAGCAACCTCGATTCTACCCTGCTCAAGAAGATCGAGAATGACCTGGTAGCTCAGATCACCGGCACGCAGAATCGCTACGGGCGCAATGCCACCCTGGCAGCCAAAATGGTCACTGAGGCCGCTTCCTACGATGATCAGACCGCTGTGCGCGAGCACATCGTTGACCTCGGTGCCCGTTCACTCTCCGAGCTTCTCCACAGTGTGGACGGACGCAGTGTTACCCTGATCTCCGGGCGCAGTGTTGTGCTGCATACCACTGGAGTAGCCCTCACGACCTTCAACCCTGGGCTGTTTGAGGCGCTCTATAGCTTTTTGCTCGACCCCAACGTTGTCTTTCTCCTCTTCATTGTCGCCCTGATTGGCCTCTACCTTGAGATCTCCCATCCTGGGGCCATCGTGCCGGGCGTTGTTGGCGGCATTGCTCTCATCCTCTTCCTTCTGGGGGCCGGGTCACTCTCCCCCAACTGGACTGGCCTGCTGCTTATGGGCCTGGCCCTGGTCTTACTGATCCTGGATGTCCGTCTTCCTTCGCATGGTGTGCTGACCGTGGGCGCGGTCATCTCACTTATTATCGGCTCCTTGCTCTTCTTCAACAGCGATCAGGTAGAGCATGGACCAGGTGTTACCCCCTGGATCGTCTACCTCATGGCGGCGGTCGTTGGTTTGCTCAGCCTGGCTCTGGTAAGTGTCGTTGTCCGGGCCCAGCGCCAGCGTCGGCCCTCGGGAGTCGAGAGCATGATTGGAGCCCGCGCAGTCACGCTCACGCCGCTGACGCCCAGCGGCAGAGTGAATTACAGCGGAGAGAACTGGGCAGCCAGTCTGGTTGAGCCCTATACTTCCCTCGATGAAGGCTGCGAGGTCACCATTGTGGCCGTCGAGGGTCTCCGTCTCTATGTCCGACCAAACCAGCCGCCGGCCCCACCCGCCGATGGCACACCGACAGTCCCACCCTCAGAAAAGGAGGATTCCCAATGGGAAGCTCTCTCGCTATAAGCGCCATTGTAGTCATTGTCCTCATTGTCGTGCTCATTCTGCTTTCTGGCCTGCGCGTCATCCAGCAGTATGAGCGCGGCGTCCTCTTCGTTCTTGGCAACCTGCGCGGCACGCGCGGCCCGGGTCTATGCTGGATTCCTCCCGTGATTGCGCGCCTGCTGAAAGTCGACCTGCGCATCGTCACCCTGACTGTGCCGCCGCAGGAGGTCATCACCCGAGACAATGTGACCGTCAAGGTGACCGCTGTCGTCTACTTCTACGTGGTCAATCCCGAGGCCGCCATTGTCAACGTCATGAACTACCTGCAGGCCACGACACAGATTGGCCAGACTACCTTGCGCAATGTCTTGGGGCAGTCAGAGCTAGATGAGCTGCTCGCCCAACGCAACAAGATCAATCGCGAGCTGCAGGCCATCATTGACGAGTTCACAGAGCGTTGGGGTGTGAAAGTGACTGCGGTAGAGATCAAAGACGTGGAACTGCCAGCCACCATGCAGCGGGCTATGGCCAAGCAAGCGGAGGCTGAACGCGAGAAACGCGCCAAGATTATTCATGCCGAAGGCGAGCTACAAGCGGCCACACAGCTGTCCCAGGCGGCTAATATCATTGCCTCGGAGCCAGGGGCCCTGCAGCTGCGCTATCTGCAGACCCTGACCGAGATCGCCGTGGAGAAAAACTCGACCATCATTTTCCCGCTGCCGCTTGATCTCATCGAGCCGCTTCTCAAGACGCTGCATACGGCTCGTGAGGGCCGGACTGCACCAGTGCCCCAGGATGGCCCGCGTCCTGCCCCTGCCTCGCCTTACCCCCAGGGCTGAGAGCCGCTGCTTGAACAGACTGACAGCTTGCAGCAGGTGAAGAGAAGAGGCCACGGCCCATAACCTCAGCTGGCAGGAGTCCCTGGCCTCTTCCCTCTCTGTACCACGCTGTTGGCCATCCAACAGCTGACCAGGTCCCACGTAGCGAGCGGCTGTCAGTTCTTGCGAGCTATGACTGCCGCAGCTCTGCTCGCTTGCTCTGAAGATATTCTGAGCACACCCGATAGGTTTCTTCGGAGATCAGACCCCGCGACATATAGTGATTGAGCATCACATCGAGCTTGAGGATGCTGATCAGATTATAGCCATGCTGACGAAGACGCTCCGTAGCTCCATGCTCGCGGTCGATCAGCACAATAACATCTTTGACCTTCAGGCCGTGCTCTTCGAGCAGGGCAGCTGTCTCCAGCACGCTGCCACCGCGCGTGATCAGATCATCAATAATCAGCGCTGTATCTCCCGGTGTGTAGCGGCCCTCGATCCCTCGCTGGCCAGTCCCCTCTGGACGAATACGCGCGTAAATCAGCGGCGTATTCGTCTCTAAGGAATAAGCCGTTGCCAGAAGCAGCCCGCCGACTGGCACGCCAGCAACTACATTGAAGGGGTGGACCCGCGGACGCCTCAGCGACTGGGCAAGGCTGATCTCTTGCTGCATGAGTTTGCTGGCCACGCGCAGCGCCAGTGGATTGCTGATCAGCACCTTGGGATTGACAAAGACCGGGGAACTTACCGCCGACTCGCTGACCGTGAAGTTCCCAAACTGGACTCCATTTAGATCGAATAGGGCCTGGGCTAGCCAGAGGTTGTCAAGAGACTGCTCTTTGACCACGTGACATCCTTCCTTGCGACGAAGAGTTGGGTGGTAGGAGGATAAAATAGGTCTCTCGCTTGAGCACAGTATACCATACCAGCAAAGCAAGAAGGCAGAGGAGCAAGAATCCAACCAGGGAGGAAAACCCTCTGCCTGTCGTCTCTCATCATTAATGAAAAAACTGTCATGCTACTGGAATAATCCGACCCATATCTTCCCCTTTCCATGAAAAAATATTCATCTGACCAGGCGCGCCGTTCATGCAGTGTTCACGAGAATGAGCTATACTCTTTGACGTAGATGGTTGCCCGTGCCTTATACAAGCACATGCATCTTTGGATATGGCGGGGATCAGTGGCAAGGGATGAGGCCGGGAGGTAGGGAGGTGAATAGGGATCACAAGGGGTGGCTGGCTGACAGTGTAGAGGGGAGGAGAATCCGCTGTATAAGGCAAAAAGTCGATGACGGGGAGTGGATGGTAGGGAGGCAAAAGGGACAGCAGAGCGGAATCACCGGCACCGAGGAAACGAGAACGGGCTTGGAGGAACCAACCGCTGTTTGGGCTTATCCCAAAGAGGGAAGTGTTGGAGGATGGGGTGGCAAGGGAGCGGGATGAGAGTAGGTGGCATCGCTCACGGGCAATCTTCTCTCCACCATGCGGCTGACTGGACGCTTCTCTGATCGGTCCTCTCTGGGCAGTGCACGGAGAAAAGACCGTCGAGCATCTGGTCAGCCGCTCTGTCTTGGGGACGGTAGGGCCACCGCTCTCTCTGGAGACCCGCCATTCCTGCTGGGCGGGGGCAAGATCTCGGAGGAATCCGGGAGTGCTTGCACCAGGCTTGCTTTTATGATACCCTGTCTCTGCCTGCCGATCCGGGATGCGACGCGGGACCTTCGGGCGAGGAGAGAGCGGCGCGTCCGCTTGACCTGGCGAGCGTGCGACCTCGCCGGCGGGCGCGGGCGGCCAGTCCTTCCCACAGCGAAGGTGGCCGAAGCGCGGCTGGTCTATACTCGTACTCACACACTCTCACTCAGAAGCAACTGCACTGCTCTATGCCACTGATTAGCGTCAACGGTCTCGGGAAAGTCTATGGTGCTGAGCATCTCTTTGCCGGTGTCACCTTCCAGATCAACGAGCGCGATCGCATTGGACTGGTTGGCCCCAACGGGGCCGGTAAGTCAACGCTGCTGAAGCTCCTGGCCGGCTACGAGGAACCCGATGAGGGCACCATCCTGGTCGCGCGCGGGACCCGTATCGGCTACCTCTCCCAGACGCTCGACCTGCAACCGCAGCGCACTCTCCGCGAGGAGCTGCTGGCGGTCTTCGACTACCTGCGCTCCTGGGAGCAGGAGCTGCAGGCGCTTGCCAATGCGATTGCCAGCGCCAGCGAGCGCGGTGACATCCGACAGCGCGAGCAGTTGCTGCAGCGCTACGCCGAACTCCAGCTGCGCTTTGAACATGCCGGTGGCTATACCTATGAGCAGCGTGTGCAGCAGGTGCTCGATGGCCTGGGATTCAGTCGCGAGTTGCACGATATGCCCATTGCCCAGCTCAGCGGCGGTCAGCAACGGCGGGCGGCCCTGGCTCGTCTTCTCCTGCAAGAACCCGACGTGCTCCTGCTGGATGAGCCAACCAACCATCTTGATCTGGAAGCTCTGGAGTGGCTGGAGGACTACCTGCAGGAGTGGAAAGGGGCGCTGGTCGTCGTTGAGCACGACCGTTACTTTCTCGACAAGATTGTCTCCCGCATTCTGGAGCTGGCCTTTGGGCGGGTCGAGGAGTATCCTGGCAACTATAGCAAATATCTGCAGCTGCGTGCCGAGCGCTTTGAGCGCCGCCTGCAGGAATACGAAGAGCAGCAGGAATTCATCCAGCGAACCGAGGAATTCATCCGCCGCTACAAAGCCGGTCAGCGCAGCCGGCAGGCCCGGGGACGCGAGAAACTGCTCAGCCGCCTGGAACGCCTCAACCGCCCCCAGGAATTCCAGGAGCTGCACTTCGATCTGAAGCCCTCGGTGGAAAGTGGGCGTGTCGTCCTCTCTACGCAGGGACTGGTTGTCGGCTATCGCCAGCCGGGTCGTGAACCCCGGGTGCTGGTGCATATGCCCGACTTGGAGATCATCCGCGGCGAGCGCATTGGTCTGCTCGGTCCCAATGGGGCTGGTAAGACTTCGCTGCTGCGTACCCTGATTGGCCAGCTGCCGCCGCTGCGTGGCAAAGTGGTCCTTGGCCACAATGTCCATGTCGGCTACTACTCGCAAACTCATGAGGATCTCGATCCCAGTCGCACGGTCCTGGATGAGATTCGCGAAGTAGCGGCCCTCAGCGAAGAAAGTGCCCGTGCCCTGCTAGCACGTTTCCTCTTCGAGGGCGACGATGTCTTTAAGACTATCGGGAGCCTGAGCGGCGGCGAGCGTAGCCGCGTGGTGTTGGCCAAGCTGACACTGCAGGGACCCAATTTTCTGGTGCTTGACGAGCCTACCAATCACCTTGATCTGCCCTCTCGTCAGTTCCTGGAGGAGGTACTGGCTACTTTCAGTGGAACTCTGCTCTTTGTTTCGCACGATCGCTACTTCATTGATCGCCTGGCGAGCAAGGTCTGGGTGATTGGTGAGGGCAGGCTGCACTCCTATGAGGGCAACTATAGTGACTATCGCCAGCATCTCCAGCGCGAACGCGGGCGCTTGCTGGCGCATGAACGCCAGGAGGAAAACGCTCGCGCGGCCTCTCAGGAGGCGGCCAGGCCGGAGACAGCGCTCGCGGAGGTCGGGACAGACCATGCTGGGGCTGGGCGGCGTCCCGGACGCGAGCGGCGCAGCCGCCGGGTAGGGCAGCCGCGCCTGCGCAGTCTGATCGAGGTTGAGCAGGAGATCGAACAGCGTGAGCAGCGTGCCCGCGCCCTGGAGGAGGCCCTCAATGAGGCCGCTGGCAGAGGAGACGTCGCCGAATTGCAGCGACTGACCAGCGACTACGAGGCAACCAGAGCAGAGCTAGAGCAGCTCCTCGCTGAGTGGGAGCAACTGGCGGCAAGCCAGAGCCAGATGGAGGCCTCCCGCTAAGGAACAGAACGGGCGGCGCCTCTGTTCTGTTGGCTTGCCTTAGCGACGGCGCGCGCCGCGCAGCCAGCCGCTCAGCAATCCAACAAGGGCCAGCAGGAATGGCAAGATGGCTACCAGGCCGAACCAGAGCAAGGCAAATTGGATAGCCGTAAAGCCCCGCGGATTGGCCTCAACCAGAGCCGCCAGGCGCGTTCGTCCGCTTTGGGTCAGAAGCAGATAGGCAGGCAAAGCCGTGGCTAGCAGGCTTACCAAAGGGATAGGGAGAAAGCGCCAGATGCCGTCGAAATAGCAACCAGAGAGCGCATTGGCACAGAGCAAAGCCAGGCCCAGGCCCTCGATGGTCAAGGACAAGGCTCCAGGCGCTCCTGGATGCTTGATGGCCAGCCAGGCCCCAAGCAATCCCAGCCCCAAACCGGCCACCTGCAACGCCAGGCTCATCAGCAAGGCCCGTCCCCGCCGACGTGGGCCTCGACCACTCTCCGCAGAGGCGCCAGCCGTTGCGGCAGCCCCGGCGCTAGACGAAGCCGCGCTAGGGCTGGCGCCGGGGAGAGGCGCGCCAGTGGGCGCTGCCGGCGTCTGGGCGACCGCCATCTTGACTAGAATTGCCGATCTGATCGTCTGCGTCTCTGCGTTGTGTGGATCAAGGGACAGCGAGCGTTCTACTGCCCGGAGTGCCTCCTCGAACTGTCCCAGGTTCGCCAGGAGGGCGGCGCGCATGCTCCAGGCCAGGGCGTTGCCTGGCTCCTGGCGTAGCACTTGCTCGACCGCTTGCATGGCCTCAGCAAAGCGGCCTGCTGTACCGAGCAGCTGGCCTTTAAGAAGGAGCGCCTCGGTATGGGTCGGCATAAGCTGTAATACCTGCTCCAAAGAAGTGAGAGCCTCGGCAAGCTGTTGCTGCTGGAGCAGGGCGCGCGCCTGCTGAAGCAAAAGAGCGGCCTGCTGCTCCGCCCTTGGCGTCGCTATGGCCGAGGACGGCTGCAGGGGAGAGAGCTGAGCGATGCCAGCGGGGGTCTGGGTCGGTTGCGGCATCTGGCCCATCTGGTGAACGGCCTGCAGAACCGTCCCCGGGCCTCCTGGCCGCTGGGGTAGGCCGGGGTGACCGTTGTCTCCACCGGCGCCGGCGCCGGCCCTGGCTACGGCTGTCGCCGGTCCTTCGGTCTCCTCTTCGCCTACCAGGACCACTGGCCCGAGACCCTGGCCAAAGAGCTGCGGACGCTGCTGCTCCCCGAGGCTCTGCTGCAGGTAGAGGGCAAGACGCTGAAAAATAATCTGCCCGCTTGTGGGATCAGCTGCTCCCCCACACAGCCCGAGCAGCAGGCGATGGGCCAGCATGCCCACATTTTGCTCTCCCTGTTCCGGCGCGAACTCGTTCCCGCGACAGGAGCAGAGCAGAAAACGGTTAGGTAGCTGCTGCAATGCTGCCAGGAACATGGGACCGGGCAGGGGCTTGCAATCGAATGGCGAGGCTCGCCGCTGCCCCCAGAAGCGTCCTGTCTGGAAGCAGTCGAGGACGCAGACAATAGCCCGCGCTGGGCTACGCCCGAGCAGCTGCAGCAGGGTTGTGGCTAGCGGCAGACCGCTGGCGGGTTGCTGATAGAAAGTATCTGCCAGCGCAAGGTGACCCTCAGCCCGCCCTTCATCGAGAAAAGCGTGCCCGGCGAAGTAGAGGAAGAGCGTATCATCGGGGCCCGCAGCCTGGAGGCAGAGCTGCGCGAGCCACTGCTCAATACACTGTCGCGTGGCCTGCGCCCCAAGCAGAAGTTGCACGTCAGAGGGATTCCAGTGTCCTCCCCGGCTATTTACCAGCCAGTGCGCAATGGCCCTGGCATCTGTCTCGGCGTAGCGAAGTGGTCGAAAACTGCTATCCTGGTACTGATTAATGCCGATCAGAAGGCCCAGGCGTCTGCCCATGCACGCTCCTTACTGCGATAGCAAAGATTGCGGAGTTATTGTACGATAAAATTCGCCAGCTTGGAAAGAAATGGTGTACGTCGGTACTTTTGGCAGGGTGAAAGCAAAGGCTGGACCGGGCGATAAGAAGCCAGACCAAGTGAGGAGGCTGACCAGCTCTCCCGCCCTCGAACTGCAAGCCAGCCTGGCAGACAACTGCTTGCCCCGATCATCTTGTTGTGAGAGGAGCATTGTTTAGCGATGCCGCGTGTCATTGGCCTGACAGGAAATATTGCCTGCGGGAAAACAACCGTGGGCAAGATGTTATTGGAATTGGGAGCAGAGCGCTACATCGATGCTGATGCCCTGGTCCACTCGCTCTACGAGCCGGGCCAGCCGATTACGGCCAGGATTGCTCAAGTTTTTGGCCCCTCCGTTTTGACCCCGGAGGGGCGAGTTGATCGTCAGGAGCTTGGCCATATCGTCTTCCGGGACCCCGAGGCACTGCGCCGGCTAGAAGCCCTTGTCCATCCCGCAGTTGGGGCAGCCATTCTGGAAGAGCTGAGCCGGGTCAGCCCCTCGGGCATCGCAGTGATCGACGCCGTCAAGCTGCTGGAAGGTGGGCACGCCGCTCTCTGCCAGAGCAAATGGCTGGTGATTTGTTCGCCTGAGCAGGAACTCCGTCGCCTGATAGAGCGCAGTCACCTCAGCGAGGAGGAGGCTCTGGCGCGCCTGCGCGCTCAACCTTCGGTCGAACAGCGTCTTCCGCTGGTCGATGAGGTGATTGATAACAGTGGCTCTCTGGAGGAGACCCGCCAGCAGGTGACCAGGGCCTTCGCTCGCTTCTGCCAGCGCTTTCCTCCCTCCTGAGCACGCGCTCGCTGAGAAGCGAGGAAATAGAGCCGGCCTTCTTGGCCGGCCCACCCTCTTGCCAGTCAGTCTGCGCTCCTGATCTCTCGCTGCTACCTTGCCTGGCGACCCTACCTGGCCAGGCTACAACGGCCACCTTTGATCGGAACCCTGCGCTCTGGGCAGCCTGGCGCGTAGCCAGAGACCTCCCTGCCCTCCCAGGGTTTTCGCGCCTTGCCTCTCCTAGAATTCCTTATGCTGGTTCTCTAGCTTTCGGTGAAGCTCTTCGATACGCTCGATAACTTCATCGAGGGTCCGAAGCCCCAGCTCTTCCATGTCATCGCGAATAGTCTCCAGAATTTCTAGCATTTCAAGGTCGTCATACTCTTCAGGATCAAACTCTTCCTGTTCGAGATCATCGGTCATGGTTATACTCCCTTCTGAGATTGCTGCCCTGGCTGAGCCAGCGGCGCGTGAACCACTTGCCCATTATAGCAATGGGGCCTGGAAGAGAAAAGAGACAGCGCTATCTTGATAGCTCCAGCCGACCTGAGTGATGGGGCCGTTTGTCAGCAGACGGGGAGCCGCAAGTGGCTGACCTTGGGCATTCAGCGTCAGCAGGTAGAGGCCGTTGCCTTCGTGAAGCAGGCTGTTTCCCTGCCACCACAGCCGCCCGCGCGTCAGGAAGACAAAGCTCCGGCTATCGCTCCCCCAGAGGCTATTTGGCACAGGCTCTAACAGCGCGCCCACCGCTGGTAGCTGGCTGCTGGCTGCACCGAGCGGCCCCAACGGAGTCCGATCGCTCAAGAGCAGCTGCTGTCTCCCCGTCTGGACATCGACCAGCCACAGGGTATGGCGCCCATCGAGCAGCAAGAAGCGCCCGTCAGGCGACCAGAAAGGGACGCTGTCGCTCTCCGCCCGGATGCTCAGGCGAACGCTTCCATCCAGGTTAACGATGAGATAGCGGCCATCGGCTGTGAGGGCCAGCACCTGCTGCCCGCTGCTCGACCAGGCAAACTGCTGGCAGCTACAGGTGAGCAGCGGGCGCGTCTCGCCCGTTGGCCGCTGCAGGAGCAGAGCAACCTGCTTCGCCGAGCCGTTTGGCGCCGTTGAGACCGCGTAGAGAAAAGCCGGCTGTGTCTGGTGCGGCTGCCAGAGAACACGCTCCAGGGTGGCCGGCAGCGGATGACCGGGCGGAAGTCCAGAGGTGAGCCAGCGTTGTTCAATGCTGGTGAGGCTGACGGTGAAAAGACCGTCTTGGTCAACCTCTAGAATGCTCTCGGCATCGTTGCTGAGCGAGGGGATTGCCAGACTGGCCGGCAGCGTTCGCGTAGCAATACCGCCCGGCTGGTCGTTTTGGGCAAGCTCCCAACGTAGCTGGGATGTGCTTCCGCTGAGGGTGAGACGATAGAGAAGACGGCTACCCTTGGGGTCCCACCAGGCATCGCTGATGCGCACGGCGGCGCTGGAGAAGAAGATGGGGATGGGCGAGCCCCCGTCAACGCCAACGGTATTCAGCCCGGCAGGCACGTCGGTCACCAGCCCGGTCAGGGGATCTGGCTTGAGATGGCGTCCCGCTGTGCTCTTCGCGTAATCACCATCCAGCGTGCGGAACACCAGCAGATGATGATCGGGCGACCAGCCTACTCCCACCACTGGAGGGGTGTTGTCAGCTACTTCATAGGCGCCGCTGCCATCGGGGTAGATGGTCCAAAGCTGACCATCGCGCACAAAAGCAATTTTGGCCGTGCCGCTGTAGCCCGGGCTGCAGGCGCTTGGCCCCAGCGCGAGCACGATCCAGCTCAGCAGGACCAGAGTCACGATATGCCGCCTGCTGCAATTCATGCCCCAGAGTATAGCGCTCCCTCCTTTGCTCGTCAACCTCGCCTGGAGACCAACGCCAGAGATCCCTGGCTTTTCCTCCTCCCCCGCTCTCGGAAGGCAAACCTTGTATCCCTTTTTCATCCCTTCGCCGTGTTAGGAATGGTGAGTGTGATTTGTACCAGTGATCGGAGAGAAAAGTAAAAAAGCTTACCTGGTACAAATTGCCATTCAATTATACTTAGTCTTCTTTTACTCTATTCAGAGGAGGGACATCTATCATGACAGCAGCTTCGCTTGTGCTCGCAGCCACTTTGAATCCTGGTGGCATCATCGCCTGGCTCATCATTGGCCTGATCGCGGGAGCGCTGGCCGGCTTTCTAGTCAAAGGAGGCGGCTTCGGCATCATTGGAGATATCATTGTTGGACTCATTGGGGCCTTCCTTGGTGGGCTCATCATGGATCTGCTGGCGCCGGGTGCCAGCTTCGGTTTCTGGGGCAGCCTTGTTGTGGCTCTGATCGGAGCCTGTATCCTGATCTTTCTCCTGCGCCTCTTCTCGCGTGGGCGCGGTAGCACCGTCTAAGAGGGTGGTTCAAGCCGAACCTGGATGCAGGTAGACAGGCTTCGCGTGCCAGCACGCAAAACGAGAGAGTCTGTCTCACTGGTTCAATGACCAATGATCAAGCAGGCTCACGGACGTGAGGGTATTGCCTCTGGCTGACCATGAAGCTCAAGAGGGCCTCACTCGTGAGCCTGCTCTTTGCTATGATTGCCGCTTGCCCTCCAGAGGGATCAGGCTGCCCCTATGCCAGGCCAGGCAGCGGGTGGGCCGCGAAGAACTGCCAGATCACTGCTGTCGCGTCGAGGGTATGGGTTGTCTTCCCAAGGTAGGGCACAGGAATCAGCGAGCCAGGCCAGGTATGGCCACCTCCGGCCACCCGGTAGTGGACCACCAGACCAGGTGCCGTGCAGCGGGACCACTCTTCGCCGGTGATATCGTCCCGGGTGAGAAAGACGTCTGGGCCTTGCTGACAGCCATCGCGCTGGGCCCAGTCCGCCAGCCATTGTGGAATAGGGGGCAGGCCCAGGCTCACGTTTCCCTCGTAAGAGACAATGAAATCGCCTGTCCCATGAATCTCCAGGATGGGGACACTACGCTGAGGGTGGCAGCCCCCGGGAATAGGGTAGAAAGCGCCTGAAACCGGAGCAAAGGCTGCAATTTGCGTCGAGAGGCGGCAGGCTAGCAGGGCCGTCAGCCCTCCCCCATTCGAGATACCGGTAGCGAAGATGCGCCGCAGATCAATGCACCAGTGCGTTTCCAGCGTCTGCAGCAGGTCACTTGTAAAGCGCACGTCATCGACGGGCGTGGGATGAGGACCATAGGCGTTCCAGCCAGTCTGGCCGTCGGGAGCTAGAACGCCATCGGGATACACCACAAAGAAATCTTCGCGGTCTGCCAGCACAGAAAAACCCGTATAGGTCTCCTGCTGCTTGCCACTGCTGCCATGACCGTGAAAGTTGAGGACGAGAGGCAAGGGCTGATCCGGCTGGTAGCCCGAGGGAATATGCAGACGGTAGCTGCGGGTTATCCCTCCTGATAGCAGCGTCTCCACCAGCGTGGTACCGCGGGCGACGGCAGGTTGTCCACAGCCTTGACTCTTCTGACTCGTCACTGCCGGCGTCGCGGACACCTGGCCGCTATCTCCACTCTGGAGGCTAGTGCTCCCACTGGAATTACCTGAAGCTGCCCTCCCACGGCAGCCGCTCAGCAGCACTACTAATAAGAGGAAGACCACCCAGGCCACGCGATTGCCACTCCAACGGGCTGGTCGCATAAGCGTTGCTCCTTCAGAGGTAATGGTGAATGATGGGAGAAGGCCATTCTCTGGCACTCCTTCCTTTATAGAAGACGCTCCTGGCGGCGCTATCTGGCGGATGCCTTAAGCCTGTTGACCCCTGTGCCTTCTCGCGCTCTCGGTTGGATGGCCTGATGCCAGTCTCTCCTGCTCGCCCTCTCTCCCCTGCCTGTTAGCAGGAAAGCAAGCAAAGAATTATAATAAAGGGAAGCGTCAAGCAGGGAGAGATCTCTCCCTGTTTCCTCTGGAGGAACGGGAGCAGTCCCCCGGCGCTGCTCAGTCGGCCCCGGGGGACCGTGCCTGCGCCAGGTGCAGATCAAGGGGCATCGTGACCATGAGAGAGCAACGTCATCCGGGTGACCACTTTCCACCTTTGCTGGAGCGACCACAGCGCAGCTGGCAACGCCTGCTGGTAGATACCCTGCTGGCATTCTTCGCTGCTGCTCTGGTCACCGCTGTGATCTATACCTTTGCGCTCTACCCGCGCATTCCTAACATTTCGCTGCTCTATCTCCTCGTGGTTCTGGCGCTGGCCAGCACACGCGGCCTCTATGCTGCGGTGCTGACTTCTGTTCTGGCCTTCCTTTTTTTTGACTACTTCCTGGTTCAGCCGCTCTACAGCCTGACCGTCAGCCGTTTGGAGGAATGGCTCGCCCTCTTCGTCTTTCTCACTGCGGCGATTATCACCGGACAGATGACCAATGCGCTGCGCAGGCAAGCGGATGAGGCCCGGCGGCGCGAACGGGAGACCCGCATTCTCTATGACCTGGTGCGAGCAGCCAACCACGAGGAGGACTTCCTGCACCAGCTGGCCATTGTGACCCAGGCCGTAGTTCAGGTCTTTGCTCCCTGGGGGGTCGGCGACTGCGTATTGCTGCTGCCTAATGAGCAAGGCAGACTAGAAGTGCTCGCGAGTGCGCGGACGCCTCGGGAGCACTTCCGGCTCTCGTCGGACGAGCAGGCTACCGCAGCCTGGGTCATGGCCAACGGCCAGGCCGCTGAGCTACATGATGTCCCTCTGGAAGGACGTGGCCCCTATGGGCGCGGCCTGCGCGCTACCTTGCAAAGTTCGCTGCATGGCTGGGGCCGGCGCCGCTATGCCCGGTTGCTACCGCTCAAGACAGGCGAGCGCGTCCTGGGCGTGCTTCTGCTCCTGATGGAAGAAACCGGATGGCCGCACCTGGGCAAAGCGCGAACCCGGCAGCCTCGCCTCGATAGTGCGTCGGCGGTCCTGGAGGGGCCTTTCTTCTCGGCTTTCCTTGACCAGGCCGCAGCAATCATCGAGCGGGCCCGTCTCAGGCGGGAGGGCCTGCAGCTGGAGCTGCTCCGCCAGACGGATGCGCTGCGCACAGCGCTGCTCTCTTCCGTCTCGCATGACCTGCGCACGCCTCTGGCCTCCATCAAAGCGGCGGCCAGCAGCCTTCTGCAGGAAGACATTGTTTGGGACGAAGAGAGCCGGCGCAGCTTTGCTCTCACCATCGAGCGTGAGGCCGACCGCCTCAACCGCCTCGTCGAAAATCTGCTTGACATGTCGCGCATCGAGGGTGGCGCCCTCAAGCCCGAGAAGGAATGGTATCCTCTTGACGAGTTGATCCATGATGTTCTGCTGCAACTGCAGCCGCTGCTGCAGCAGCGGCTGGTGCAAGTTGACCTGGAGGAGGACCTGCCGCCCGTACCGGTCGACTATCTGCAGCTCAGTCAGGTGCTCACAAACCTGATCGAAAATGCTGTGCGCCATACCCCCGCCAGCAGTCCCATCGAGATCGCCGCCAGACGGTGCGATGGATATGTGCAGGTCAGTGTCGCCGACCGTGGGCCAGGCATTCCTCCCGCTGATCTGGAGCGCATTTTCGACAAGTTCTATCGCGTGAGGCGTGCAGGAGGTCCAGGTAGCGGGAGCGGGCGCGCCGGGGGCACCGGACTTGGTCTGGCTGTCTGTAAGGGCCTGATCGAGGCCCACGGAGGACACATCTGGGCCGAGAACCGTCAAGGGGGGGGCGCCGTCTTCCACTTTACCTTGCCGCTCAGCGATCAAGAGGGCCAAACCGCGGAGGAGCAAACTGAAGCCTCCGCCGCTGCGCCGGGAGCGACCACGCCAACAACCTTGCCTGTCCAAACGCCTGTCTTGGGCGAAGAGACCGCAGAGTCGAGCAATCTGGCTCAGGTTGGTAAGAGAGAGCAGAGGGAGGAGGAGCAATCGCTCTCATGAATACAGCAGGAGGGGCACGTATCCTGGTTGTCGACGATGAGATCGAGATTGTCCGGGCGCTGCAGCGCAGCCTCAGTGCTTACGGCTATGAAGTCTATGCTGCCAGCAGCGGCGAAGAGGCCCTGGAAGCGCTTGGCCACTTCCGTCCAGATGTCATGCTGCTGGATCTGGGGCTGCCAGGGATCAGCGGGCTGGAGGTCTGTAAGCGCGTGCGTGCTCACTCGAATCTGCCGATCATCGTCCTCTCGGTCAAAGACAGTGAGCGCGATAAGGTGCTGGCGCTCGATCTGGGAGCTGATGATTACGTCGCCAAGCCTTTTGGCATGAACGAAGTGCTGGCCCGCATCCGAGTTGCGCTGCGGCATGCGGCGCCGCTGCAGGGGGGGACAGCTGCCGTCTTCAGGGCTGGCCCGCTCCGCATTGACTTTGCCCGTCGGCTGGTGCAGCTCAACGGTAAAGAGGTCAAGCTCACTCCGACAGAATACGAACTACTCAAGGTCTTGGTGCAGAACCGAGGGAAAATCATGACACGGCAGATGCTCCTGACTCGCGTCTGGGGCAGCGGCTACGGCGGCGAGGCTCACTACTTGCACGTCTACATCGGGCAGCTCCGGCGCAAGATCGAACCGGACCCGGCTCATCCTCGCTTTATTCTCACCATCTCCGGCGTCGGCTATCGTTTCTCTGCTGAGGAGGAGACAACAGGCGAGGGAGCGGACGAAGGTGAAGGAGGGCAGGCGAAGGGGGAGAAGCCCGTCGGAGAGTAAGGAGCCTGGCGCTTCTGTGGCGCCACCTGATCCGGGGCAGATGGCCACCGCCTGCGGGCTTATCGCTACAGAGCAGAGACAACCCAGGAGTGAGAGACGGCCCCTGTAGGTTCGCCGGGTGCACGGCATTGGCAGCAACGGACCCGATGCCGCGAGCAGGCGAGAAGATAGCCGGGGCAGGGGCGCCGTCCCTGCCGCAGGCGTAGACCTGGACACCAGATACACCCACGCCTGCGGACAGAGCCGGATGAGGTAGAAGAGAACGGGCTGGGGGCTATTTCTGGCCAGTGAAGTCAGAACTGGCCCAGCCCGCAGCTCCGTTCCGCCGGTCTCCTGGCCAGGAAGACGGGAACCGAGAGGCTCTTCAGGTTCTCAGATGCTCACCCAGATCAGTGGCCAGAAATTCTGGACACTTCCCTGCACATAGAAGCCATCTTGAGCCTTTTCTAGCTGGAACGAATAGTACCCGGCGCCACCTGTGACCGTCACCGTCCCGCCGGCTTCGGGTAGCCAGACCGTCCCAATGGGCACATCATTCAGATAGAGGGTCAGCAGCATGACGTAGCCGGGGCGGTAGTCGTAGGAAGTAAAGATCCACTGGTGCGTCCCAGCATCCAGATAATACTCGTCACTGCGCGTGACCGCCGAAAAACTATAGCCGAAGCTATAGTGCTGATCGGGGCTATTATAATAGAAGCGTGAGCGAAGGATAGGCAGCTGAGCCCTTGTCGCCGTGGCTGGCTTATGGGCCAGGGCTGCCGCCTGGGCATGAGCCGGCAACAAAAACCAGCAGGAGACAACCATCGTCAGGGCAACACTCAAGGCAAGAACCCAGCGTTTCATCAACTGCACTCCTTTCCAGCATTCCCAGCTAGCTTGCGGTATCTGCCAGAGCTTGTAGCCCCTGCTGAACAGAGAACTACTAGTCTAATTATAACACGCTTTGACAAAACTACAAAATGAAAAGCATCAATTTATTGATTTATATCTCTCAGCCAGATATTGCACAAGTGTCTTTTAGGAGGCCAAGACAGGTGGGCGCTATTGGAGGGAGGAGTCAGGAGCTTAGCGGTACCAGCCGCTAAGCTCCTGGGGAACCTCATGGGTGGGGCTGCCATGCTGGGACTCCTCTGTAGAGGCATGCTGAGGGGTGAGCGGAGCAGGCT
>NZ_JADGIA010000288.1 GCF_019683635.1 Thermogemmatispora sp.
TCGAAGAGCGCTGTCTTAAGAAAGGCGCTCCAGGAACTGGGGTGCGTGTTGACGACGACATAGACCAGGCTCCAGAAGACATAAGGAAAGATGACGCCCAGGCTGCGCTTCTTCCAGAACTGCCCGAGCGGGAAGCGGCGCCCGTTGTAGACGTAGACGAGAGCGAAGGCCGTGACGAACATGAAGATCTCGCGCGTGAAGTGGAACGAGACCAGCAGGGCGTTCTGGATGGCATAGCCCACTCCGCTCCCGTTGAGAAAGGCAGTGGCCGCCAGGACGTGCACCGCGATGACGCTGAGGGCGGTGCACGTGCGCAAGGGATCAAGCTCGTAGACGTGCGGTCGCTTGCTGCTACCGGCTCGGGAGCTGGAGCTGCGGCTATCGCTGGGGCGAGGCGCGCTGCTACTGCTGAGGCTGATACTGGTCTGGCTCAAAGCTAACTCCTGACCTCCTCCCTGGCAATCTGCTGTAGCTCGCCCCGCGCTTGTTCACGGGTGCGCAGCAGGCGGCGGTCGATCTTGCCGGTAGCGTTGCGCGGCAACTCGGGCAGGATCAGGAAGTCGACGGGGATACGCGGCGGACTGAGGCGCTGGCGGGCATAGCTGCGCAGCTCTTCGACGCTGAGCTGGCGGCCCTCTTGCAGGCTCAGGTAGGCCACGACGACCTCTCCGTAGAGCGGATCAGGTCGCCCAACCACGGCAACCTCGCGCACCGCCGGGTGTTCCTGCAGGGTCTCCTCGATCTCGCGTGGAGCGATGTTCTCGCCGCCGCGGTTGATGACCTCGCGCAGCCGTCCCTTAATGAAGAGATAGCCGTCCTCGTCGAAGTAGCCCAGGTCGCCGGTGCGGAACCAGCCGTTCTGGAAAGAGGAAGCGCCGGCTCCGTCCTCGTAAGCGCTGATGACATTGGGGCCAGCGATGCAGATCTCGCCCACCTCGCCAGGCGGCAGGTCATAGAGCAGGGCCTCGCTCAGGCCCTGGGCCGCGGCCTGGGCGCGAGGCAGACAGATGCGCATGGCTACGCCGGTCGGACGGCCCACCGAGCCGGGCTTATGCAGCGCGGGCGGCAAAGGGTTGGCCGCGACCTGGCTGCCGGCCTCCGACAGTCCGTAGGTCTCGATCAGAGGAATGCCGAAGCGCTCTTCGAAGGCGCGCAGGTTGGCCGGCGGTAGCGGAGCCGAGGCGCTGCGCGCGAAGCGCAGCCGGCCTGGCAGAAAGGCCGGGCGCTCCTCATTTTCGAGCAGCAGAGCCACGATGGTGGGCACGACGCTGATCCAGGTGGCCTCGTAGCGCTCCACCCAGGACCAGAAGCGTCGCCGGCTGAAGCGCGGGGCCACGATGAGCGAGGCGCCGGCCAGCAGCGAGGCGCAGAGGCTGACGACGGGGGCGTTGATGTGGAAGAACGGCAGGGTGGTCAGGCCGCGGTCGGCGCTGGTCAGGGCGTGACTGCGGCGCACCTGCTCGGCGGTCCAGACGATCTGGCGCTCGCTGAGGGCCAGCCACTTCGGCTCTCCTGTGCTGCCGGAGGTGCTCAGGTAGACGTGCCCCTCGCGCACCGGCAGACGCCGAACTGGCTCCGGGGCCCGACTGATGAGGGCGCTCAGTTGGGAGGCCGTGAAGAGTCGGACTGTGGAGGGCAGGAGCTGGGCGCTCCAGGCGCTCTCTCCTTCGTCGGCGGCACAGAGCACGCTCGGACGCTGACGCGCCAGCAGACGACGGGCCTCGTCAGCGCTGGCCGCCGGTGGCACGGGGATCAGGTCATAGCCGCTGCTGAGGGCCGTCAGCCAGATCAAACCGCTGAGCGGGCTGCCCGCCAGGGCAAGCATGATGCGCTGGGGCGGAGGACCGAAGAGCTGACGCAGAAGGGCCAGACCAGCCAGCGCCTGGCTGTAGCTCAGCTCTTCCCCGCTCTCGGCCTCAATGAGCAGGGCCTTGTGGGGCGTCTGCTGAGAGCCGCGCTGCAGACTGGCCAGGAGACGACCAGGCGTGAGTACAGTCCGCGACGGGAGCGTTGGCTCGATAGTTCTCGTTGGTGGTAGGCTGATAGTAGTCATAGACGTATCCGTTCCTGAGAGAGATCATCTCTGCTTTTCTGCAATCAGACAGACAACCTGCAAGCGAATCGTGCTGCTTTGCTTTGCCTGAGATAGGGCAGCTGGATTGACACCATAGTGAGCACAGCTTTTGAGTAGCACAAGCATTGTCTTTTGAAACTGCCATTCATCTTGCCACCTGGGGCTGAAAAAAGGCCGCAGCGAGCCTGAAAATTCGCTGAAATGGCGTCGCCGGCGGCTCTACAAGCGCTCTAGTCGCTGAGACTGGCCGTAAGAAAAATGGGCTGCACACTCGCTGGAGGAGGGCGAAAGGGAGAGAAAAAGGGTGATTCAGCAAATTTTCAGCCGGGCTTGCTATATACCATGCAGGTATTGTTCACTATCCCTTGGGGGCTGGCAGGTTTGCCACTTCAGGCCCCGCTGAGCGTATAGCAAGAAGAGAGAGCGTCTACTTTGGCACCTTGTATAAGATAGGGCACAGGATTTCAGCATGCTAGCGAGCAATAAGGAGCATAACGGTAGCAAGAGCAAGCAACCATCGGTTTTAATTGTCGATGACGAGCCGCAGATCATAGACTTTCTCCAGATGGGTTTTATCTACGAAGGCTTTCAAGTGCTGGTGGCCACCAGCGGGCCGGAGGCGGTGCGCATGGCCACGCAGCATCAGCCGGATATCATCATTCTGGACATCATGCTGCCCGGCTACGATGGCCTGGAGGTCACGCGCCAGCTACGGCGCAGTCATGATATCCCGATTATCATGCTCACGGCCCGCGACGAGGTTGACGACCGCGTTGCCGGCCTGGACTGCGGCGCCGACGACTACCTGACCAAGCCCTTCGCCTTTCGCGAGCTGATGGCGCGCACGCGGGCTGTGCTGCGCCGTCACGGCAACAATGTCGCTGACATCCTCTCGTTCCAGGACATTACTCTGGATCGGGGGACTCATACCGTCACCCTGCGCGGTGAGCCAGTCGAGCTGACGCCGCGCGAGTTCAGCCTGCTAGAGCTGTTCCTGATGCATCCGCGTCAGGTCCTCTCGCGCGACACTATCCTCTCGCGCGTCTGGGGCTACGACTACGTCGGCGACGACAACATTGTCGAGGTCTACGTCCGCCATCTGCGCGAGAAGCTGCACGACAATCCGCCACGCTTGCTGCAAACGGTGCGGGGTATTGGCTATACCCTGCGAGGCTAAAGCATGAAGAAGCGCGCCAATCTTCTGCCGCGACTCTTACGCCACGTGCCGATCCGCTGGCGCCTGGTGCTGGTCTCTCTTGGCCTCTTGACCCTCCTGCTCGGCTCGCTCGGGGTGGTCATCTCCCTGATTGCCGAGCAAGACCTGCTCTCCAATCAGGTCGACGTCCTCTGCAACGAGGCTCAGGTGGCCATCAAGGGCATCATGAAAGGCAACCAGGACCACCCCTTCCGCCTCTCGTACACCTTTCTGCCGCCAGAGAAGCCGTCGACGGACTTTCTCTATACCGCCTCGACGCTGGCTTTCCGCCTGGTGAGTCCCAGCACCAACGCCGCCATTCTGGCCACCGATGGCAGCGTGCTGGTGCCGGGCAGCACTTCCCCCTTTGCCTTGCAGCCCATCAGTGTACCGCCCGCGCAGGTGCAGCTGGCCCTGCAGCGCAACGACCAGCGCCCGCCTTACCTGGTGCTCAAAAGCAGCAATGGGCAGCCGCAGCTGGTGGTCTTCCTGCCGCTGGTCGATACCTTCCGCGACCACACGCTGGGCATCCTCCAGATCAGCACCTCGACGACGCCGATCGATGACTTTTTGACCACGCTGCATCTGACGCTCTTCATGGGCGTGATAGTGCTGCTGGGCCTGGCCACAGCCCTGATCTACCCGCTGGTCAGCGTGGCCCTCCATCCGCTGGTCGAGATCGAGCGCACCAGCCAGCGCATTGCTCAGGGCGAGCTATCGATGCGCATCGAGCCGCCGCCAACGGATGATGAGATCGGACGTCTGGCTCACTCCTTTAATCGCATGGTGGCGCGGCTGGAGGAGGCTTTCCAGCGTCAGAAGCGCTTTGTTTCGGATGTCTCCCATGAGTTGCGCACGCCGCTGACGGCTCTGAGCGGAAGTCTGGAGATGTTGCTGCTGGGGGCCGATCGCGGTGACCTGGAGGCGGCGCGGCGCCTGGCGCGTGGCATGTATGCTGAGGTGCAGCGTCTACAGCGCATGGTCGAGGATTTGCTGGTACTGACGCGTCTCGATGCGGGTCGCCTGGAGATGCGGCGTGAGTTAATCAGAGCCGGCGACATTCTGGCAACGGTCTGTGAGCAGGCGGCACACCTGGCGCATGGCCAGACGCTGCGCTGGAACGTAGCCCCGGGTACACCGGCCCTGCTGGGCGATAAGGACCGTCTGCGTCAGGCTCTGCTCAATATTGTCGATAATGCCTTGAAATATACACCTGCCGAGGGAACGGTCGAGCTGCAGGCCAGTCCGGCCAGCGGTGGCCTGGTCATGCTGAGCGTGCGCGATACGGGCGAGGGGATTCCGCCCGAGGCGCTGCCCCATGTCTTTGAACGCTTCTTCCGCGCTGACCCCGCTCGCAGCCGCGCAGGGCGCCGGCCCGGTGGCAGCGGGCTGGGACTGGCCATCACTCGTGAGCTGGTGGAGGCCCAGGGCGGCAAGATTCGCCTCGATAGCCGGCTGGGCGAAGGGACCACGGTCACGATTCTCTTCCCTGCCGCTGTTGACGGACGGGCCGCGGCGCGCGGCGAGGAGACGGTGCGCAGCAGTCGCAGTCTGTCGCAGCCTGGCAGCCGCCCCTCGTGAGACGAGGCCGGACCACGGGCCTGCTTGTGCTCGTCGAAGAACAGGGGCCAGGTGGGGGAGGGCGTCGCGTAAGGAAAAAGAAAGAAGGGAGG
>NZ_JADGIA010000289.1 GCF_019683635.1 Thermogemmatispora sp.
TCTACTCGCAGCTCTTCCCTTTGCGATGCGAGGGGAGAGGGCCAGAGCGGTGTCGTGCGTGGCGTTATAGCCGGCAGGCATCCGCTCTGGCCGCTTTTTTTGCTGTCGTAGCCAGGCTCTCTCTACTGTGCTGCGGGACCTGGCGAAGTTGCAGTGAGGGAGAACAGGGAGGAGGCGCTCACCCAGCACGGCGGCTACGTACAGCCCCAGGAGGCTTGTGAGGGCGCTTCAACGCGTGTATAATAAAGACTTGCTCAACTCGACTCCGCTGCTGAAGGAGGTCCTTTGTGCCGCGTAAGAAGAATGGGAGGCCGGGGAACAAGGGCAATGGCTATCAGGTAGATCCCCAGACGGCCCAGAACCCGATCCTGCCGCTGGCGCTGCGCTCCGATGATCATTTGACGATTGCCGAGCTGGAGCAATGGCTCTGGGATGCGGCTTGTGCGATCCGCGGGGCGACCGATGCGCCGAAATTCAAGGATTTTATTCTGCCGCTGGTTTTCTACAAGCGGCTCTCGGATGTCTTCGACGACGAGTGCGGGTACTGGAGCAAGCATTTCGGGGATGAGGTGGTAGCCCAGCAGTTCATTGAAGAGGATCATCGTCAGGCGCTGCTGGAGGGACGCAGGCCGATGGTGCGCTTTCTGATTCCGGCGGCCTACCGCTGGGAGCAGTTGCGCAATCATGGCCTGGCCGGGTTGGGTGAGTTTGTTTCGGAGGCGATGCAGCAGGTGGCACGGCTGAATCCGACGCTCGACGGTGTGATCAATATCCGCGATTATAACGAGCGTCAGAGCGGCCAGCGGACGCTGGACGATGAGCGGCTGGCGGCTTTGATTGAGGTGATTAGTCGTCATCGCCTGGGCCTGCACAATGCGGAGCCGGATGTGTTGGGCCGCGCCTATGAGTATCTGCTGCGGAAGTTTGCTGAGGGCCAGGGACAGAGCGCGGGGGAGTTTTATACGCCGAAAGAGGTGGGCTGGCTGATTGCGTCGCTGGTCGATCCGCGCCCGCGCACGACGATCTATGACCCGGCTTGCGGCTCTGGCGGGCTGCTGATTAAGGCGCGCCTGTATTTCGAAGAGCATCATCCCGAGGAGCGCAGTAAGGCGCCGCGCCTCTTCGGGCAGGAGCTGAATCCGGTGACGCTGGCGATTGCCAAGATGAACATGTTCTTGCACGATTATACGGATGCGCTCTTGCTGCCTGGTGATACGTTGCGCCGGCCTGGTTTTGTGGCCGAGGGGGCTGGCCTGCGCCGCTTCGATTATGTGGTGGCTAACCCGATGTGGAATCAGGATGGCTACGATGATGAGTTCTATGATCATGATCCGTACGGACGGTGCCAGGGCCTTGGGAAGCCGCCGGCCAATTCGGCAGATTGGGGCTGGATCGAGCATATCTATGCCTCGCTGAACGAGCGGGGACAGGCGGCGGTGGTCCTGGATACGGGGGCGGTCTCGCGCGGCTCGGGCAGTCGGAATAGTAACCGCGAGCGCGAGATCCGGGCGCGCTTTGTGGAGCGGGATCTGATCGAGGCGGTGATCCTCTTGCCTGATAATCTGTTCTATAATACGTCGGCGCCGGGGATTGTGCTCTTGCTGCGGCGTCAGAAGCCAGAGGAGCGGCGCAATCAGGTGTTGCTGGTGAATGCTTCGCAGCTTTTTGTGAAGGAGAAGCCGAAGAACGTCTTGAGCGAGGAGGGGATCACCTCGATTGTGGAGGTCTACCGGGCCTGGGAGTCGCGCCCGCGCCTGAGCCGGGTGATTACGCTGGAGGAGGCGCGCGCGACGGATTATAATTTGAGTCCGTCGCAGTTCGTGGACACGACCCCGACGGCCAGTTATCGCCCCCTGCCGGAGATTCTGGCTGACCTGGCTCGCGTCCGCGCTCAACGCGAGGAGGCCGAGCGGGAGCTGGAGAGGATTCTCTCCAGACTCAATATCAATTAGGGCTTCAAAGAAAGCAGACACCGATAGAGCATGGCTAGTAGCTGGAAACGTGTCCCTCTCGCCGAAATTGCAGAGTTTACAAGCAAACCTAGGGAACTGCGACTGACAGACTATAAAGCTATTCCTTTTGTACCTATGGAGCTAATTCCTTCCGATAAAATAGCTATTGACGGCTTCTTGATGAAAGATCCATCTGTAATATCAAGCGGTACTTTCTTTAAAGAGGGAGACATCCTTCTACCCAAAATTACGCCTTCTTTCGAAAATGGCAAGCAAGCAATTGCTGAAGATTTACCCTTACCATTTGGCATAGCAACTACAGAAGTTATACCATTAAGAGAGAAAGCTAATATTAGTGATAAGCTCTTTTTATTCTATTTCTTGCTCAAGGGCGATGTTCGACAGAGCTTAGCCAGCAGGATGGAGGGAACAACAGGACGTCAAAGGCTCAACACAGAAGCGCTGAAAACTTTACCTGTACTGCTTCCCCCTCTTCCCGAGCAGCGGGCCATTGCGCGCGTGCTGCGTGCCGTGCAGGAAGTGATGCAGGTCCTGCGGCGCGAGCTGGAGCTAGAGCGCGAGCGCAAGGCCGCTCTCATGCACCATCTTTTCCGCTACGGCACGCGCGGCGAGCCAACTAAGCAGACCGAGATCGGCGAGATTCCGCAGAGCTGGGAGGTGGTGAGGCTAGGAGATTATTGCTCTAGACCCGATTATGGCTTGAGTACTAGTGCTAGCGAGCTGCCAGTGGGTCCTAAATTTCTGAGGATTAGCGATCTTCAAGAATCTTATACAGACTGGTCTAGCGTCCCTTATTGTCAATGCGGAGAGGAGCTAAAGAAAGCTTACTTGCTGCATAGTAAGGATATAGTGATAGCACGTATAGGGGCCTCCACAGGTAAGGCGTTACTCGTCAGGGACTGCCCCGAAAGCGTTTTTGCTTCCTACCTCCTACGAATTAGGGTAAAAGAGGAGAAAAACCTAGATCCTGAGTATCTTTTCTTCTTTCTCCAAACAGACAACTATTGGAAGCAGATTAACCAGAAAAAGGCAGGAAGATTAAAGAAAGGAATCAATATACCTGTTATAGAAAATCTTCTGGTGCCTTTGACTACTTTAGATGAGCAGTATACAATAGCAAAGATACTTGTAGGTTGTGACACTCAGATAAGCGCTTTAGAGCAAGAGCTAGCCCTCTACCAAGAACTCTTTCGCACGCTGCTAGAGGAACTCATGAGTGGTCGTCTCTCAGTACAGCCGCTTCTGGAGCAGGAGCCGGCACTAGACACGTAGAAGGGAGTATCAATCGTGGGCAAAGAAGAGAAGACTGTACAGGACCCGCTGATCCACTACGCTGGCCAGATTGGCTGGCAGTTCGTCGACGCGCGGAGCGCCCTCCAGCGGCGCGGCGGTCCCCAGGGTCGTCTCTTTCAGGACACCCTGGAGGAGCAACTCACGCGCCTCAACCCCGGCCTCGTCAACGACGAGCGGGCGGCGGAGATCGCCAAGCGGCTCGCTCAGCTCCCCACCAGCATCGAAGGCAACCGCCAGGCCCTCAGCTGGCTGCGCGGTCAGCAATCCCTCTATATCCCCGAAGAGAAGCGCGAGCGCAACATCCGCCTTATTGACTTCGACACCATCGACAACAACACCTTCGAAGTCACCAAAGAATGGTCCCAGCGCAACGACCTCTACACCAACCGCGCCGACATCGTCTTTCTCGTCAACGGCCTCCCCGTAGCCATCGTCGAAACCAAAAAAGCCGCCCTCGCTGAGGGTCTCAGCCTGGGCATCGACCAGATCCGCCGCTACCACCGCGAAACCCCTGAAATGCTCGTCATCCCCCAGGTCTTCGTCGTCACCCAGCTCTTCGACCTCTACTACGGCGCCACCTGGAACACCGACCGCAACAGCCTTTTCAACTGGAAAGAGGTCGTCGGCCCGCTCAGCACCTTCGAACAGAAGATCTGCGACTTCTTTGACCGCCGCCGCTTCTTGCGCGTCCTGCGCGACTACCTGATCTTCCTCACCCGAGACGACCAGCTCAGCAAAGTCATCCTGCGCCAGCACCAGATGCGCGCCGTCGAAAAAGTCGTCACTCGCGTCGAAGAGGGCCAGAAACGCCGTGGCCTCATCTGGCACACCCAGGGCAGCGGCAAAACCCTCACCATGCTCACCATCGCCGCGCGCCTGCTGCACGCTCCCCAGCGCGAAAAACCCACCGTCATCATGGTCGTCGACCGCAACGAGCTAGAGCAGCAGCTCTTTAAAAACATCCAGGCCTACGGCCTCGGTAGCGTTCGCCTCGCCACCAGCAAGCAAGACCTGCAGGCGATCCTCGACTCCGACTATCGCGGCCTGGTCGTCACCATGATCCACAAATTCGACGGCATTCGCCCCCAAAGCAACCCGCGCAAGAGCATCATCGTCCTGATCGACGAAGCCCATCGGAGCACCGGCGGCGACCTGGGCAGCGAGCTGATGGCCGCCCTGCCTAATGCCACCTACATTGGCTTCACCGGTACCCCCATCGATCGCCTCTCTCAGGGCCAGGGTACTTTCAAGGTCTTCGGCAGCGAAGACCCCGAGGGCTACCTCGACAAATATTCCATTGCCGACTCCATCGCCGATGGCACCACCGTCCCCCTCAACTACGCCCTTGCCCCCTCCTCGCTGCGCGTCGATCGCCCAACCCTGGAGCGCGAGTTTCTCAACCTGACCGAAGCCCAGGGCGTCAGCGACATCCAGGAGTTAAATGCCATCCTCGACCGCGCCGTCAACCTTAAGGAGATGATGAAAGCCCCCGAGCGCGTCGACGCCATCGCCCGCTTTGTCGCCGAGCACTTCCTGCAGAATGTCCACCCGATGGGCTTCAAAGCCTTCCTGGTAGCCGTCGACCGCGAAGCCTGCGTTCTCTACAAGCGCGCCCTGGAGCGCTACCTGCCCGTCGACTGGATC
>NZ_JADGIA010000290.1 GCF_019683635.1 Thermogemmatispora sp.
GATAGATTGACCTCCCTCTCTCCCTCCTGCTATACTCGTCTTCGCCCAGGCAAGCAGGTGCAGCTCATTTGTCGCCTGCGCTGCCCTCGCCCGCTCCTTCTTATCCAGATTCAGTAAGGAGAACTGCGCGCATGGAAAATTTATGGGCTCCCTGGCGCATGGCGTACATCACGCCAAAGGATCAACAGGCGAAGTCCGATGAGTGCATCTTTTGTAGCAAGCCCGCCGCCAACGACGATGCCAGCAACCATATCGTCTACCGCGGCGAGCGCTGCTTTATGATGCTCAATCTCTATCCCTACAATAACGGCCATCTGATGATCGCCCCTTACCGCCACGTGCCCAGCATTACGGAGCTGGAGGCGGAGACGCTCGGCGAGCTGATGGCTCAGGCTCAGCTAGCTCTGCGCGCGCTGCGCAAGCTGATGGCCCCCGATGGCTTCAATCTGGGGATCAATGAGGGGAAGGTGGCCGGCGCCGGCTTCGCCGACCATATGCATCTGCACGTGGTGCCGCGCTGGCTCGGCGATACGAATTTTATGCCGGTGATCGCCGATGTGAAGGTGATCCCCGAGCATCTCGATAATGTCTATCGTCAGCTCAAGGAGACGCTCGCCACCCTCCAGGGGAGGTGAATAAGGGCAGGGCCAGCCCCCGGCGCGCTCGCGGCTCGCGGCGCTGCACGCTGGCGCTTCCTGGCCGCCTACGGTCCAAGACGCCCGAGCAGACCAGCGCCGCCACGCCAGGCCGGGCCTCGCGCCGCCGGCTTCTTGCCTCTACGCTTCTGTTGTGCTATAGTAACGTACTAAGCCGCATAGCTTAGCTGGTCAGCGATGTGGCCTCTCCGTTGCCAGTTCCGAACAAGAGGGGGTCTGATCAGGTGCCCGAGACAAGGCAGTTGTTGCTGATCGCTCGCCATAATAATCAGCGCCTCTTCTCCGACTACTTCCTCGATGAGGTGCTTCCCAATCAGCCCGAGTGGCAGAAGCTGATCCCCACTGCGGAGCGCGTGCAGCGGGAGCTGCGCCAGCGCTATGAGCGTTTCCGCCCGCTGCAGAAGACGGCCAATGAGGCTCAGACGGAACATGAATGGATTCAGCCGGTGCTGGAGACGCTGGGCCACATCTTTACGGTGCAGCCGTCGCTCCAGGTGCCCGGCGGCACGCAGAAACCTGACTATGTCTTTTTTGAGACGGAAGCCGCACGCGTGGCCTGCCAGGGCCTCCCTCTCGATGAACAGGCCTCGGAGCGCGGGGTGCTCGCCGTCGGCGATGCCAAGTACTGGGACCGCCCCCTCGATCAGATGACCCGCTCAGCTTCAGAGGCTTTCTCGAATAAAAATCCTTCCTGGCAGATCTTCTTTTATATGCTGCATAGCGGCCTGCCCTGGGGCCTGCTGACCAACGGTCGCAAGTGGCGCCTCTACCACCGCTCGACCGCCCATAAACTGGATGTCTTCTATGAGGTCGATCTGCCCGAGCTTCTGGAAAATGGCGACCCTCAGCAGTTCCTCTATTTCTACGCCTTCTTCCGACCGGAGGCATTCCGACCTCTCTCGCCTCTCTCGCTGGATCATCTGCTGACGGCCAGCAGCGAGTCGGCCCAGCGCGTGCGCGAGAATCTGCGCGAACAGGTCTACGATGCCCTGCGCCTGATCGCTCAGGGCCTCTTCCAGTTTCCGCGCAATGAGCTGGTCCCAACGCCGGAGAACCGCCGCCTGGTCTATGAGCATGCGCTGATCCTGCTCTACCGCCTGCTCTTTATCTTCTATGCGGAGGCCCGCCAGTTGCTGCCGGTGGAGAGCGGCACGATCTATAGCAAGCGCTTCAGTCTGCGGCTGCTGGCACAGCAGGCCTCGCGCTTGCTGCAGGAGAAGACGGCCTTACCCAACGTGGCCCTGGTCTGGGCCCATCTGAAGACGCTCTTCGAGAGCCTGCATGCGGGCAATCGCCTGATGGGGGTCAGCGTCTTCGACGGCGGCCTCTTTGATCCGCAGAAGGCGCCTTTCCTGGAGCAGTACGCGGTCGGCGATGAGGCCCTCTGTCAGGCCCTGGAGCTGCTGGCCTATGCGCCCGATCCACACGATCGCAGCCGCAAGGTGCCGATCGATTACCGCGATCTGTCGGAGCGCCACCTGGGAACGATCTATGAGGGGCTGCTGGAGTATACGCTCTATGTGGCCGAGGAGCCAATGGCCGAGCTGCAGGCGACGAGCGAGGTGGTGCCGCTCTCTCAGGTCAATGGCCGCGCCGTCGCCCGCCGCTATGAGCCGGGCGAGGTCTATCTGGTGACCGATAGCGGCCAGCGGAAGCTGACGGGCAGCTACTATACGCCGGATTTTGTGGTCAAGTATATGGTGGAGCGCACGCTGCAGCCGGTCCTCGATGAGGCGCTGCGCAAGGCACAGTCGCAGGAGGAGCGCATTGCGGCGGTGCTGGGGATCAATGTGCTCGATCCGGCGATGGGCAGCGGCCATTTTCTGGTGGAGGCGCTGGAGTTTCTGGCGCGCTCGCTGGTGGAGCTGGGCGCCGTGCCAGAGGAGGGAACGGGCGAGACGGATGTGGTCTATTGGAAGCGGCGCGTGGTGCAGCAGTGCCTCTATGGGGTGGATCTGAATCCGCTGGCGGTGGAGCTGGCGAAGCTGTCGCTCTGGCTGGCGACGGCGGCCCGCGAGTATCCGCTGAGCTTTCTGGACCACCACCTGCGCCCGGGCAATGCCCTGGTGGGGTCCTGGCTGGCCGAGGCGGCGGCGGGACGCCATCCGCTGGCAGGCCGCCTGGAGGAGCTGGCAGGCGCTGAGTCGAGCGCCAATGGCCGCCGCGGTCGCAGCCGCACGGGGAACGGGCCCGCCCGAAGCAGGCCGGCACCAGCCCCCAGCGCGGGCAACGCGACAGGCGCGGACGGCGAGGCTGGCACGGGGTCAGCCGGGGAGGAGCCGCAGCCGCTGCAGTTGGTGCTGCTGGAAGACGAGGAGTTCCGCACCGGAGTGGGGGAGGCGCTGCAGTGGATGAGCGAGATCGAGGGGATTGAGGGGCGCTCGCTGGCTGAGGTGCGCCACCAGGAGGAGGTCTACGAGCGCCTGCGCAGCCACTTTATTGCGAAGTACCAGGGGATTCTGGATCTGGCGACGGCTCTCTTCTATGGGGTGGAGGTTAAAGAAGGCTGGTGGGGCTGGCTGACGGCCTATGCGGTGGGGAAGCCAGAAGCCTATGAGTATGAGCGGCAGGCGCTGGAATTGCTGGATGCCGCCCATGCCCTGAGCCAGCGTCGCCTCTTCTTCCATTGGGAGCTGGAGTTTCCCGAGGTCTTCCTGGCTCCCGATGGCCGCCCGCTGGGCGAGAAGGCCGGCTTCGATGTGGTGATCGGCAACCCACCCTATGTACGCCAGGAGAAGCTGGGAGAGGATAAGCCCTTCTTCCAGGCGCATTACGCCGTCTACCACGGGCAGGCCGATCTCTTTGTCTATTTCTTTGAGCAGGGCCTGCGCCTGCTGCGCCCGGGTGGCCGCCTGGCCTATATCAGTAGCAATAGCTGGCTGCGCGCCAATTATGCGACGGCCCTGCGCCAGTTCCTGCGGACGCAGACGACGGTCGAGGAGCTGATCGATCTGGGCAATACGCGCATCTTCGCCGATGCGCCGGACCTCAGCCCGGCCATCCAGATGGTGCGCAAGGCGCCGCCGCCGCCAGGGAGCCAGGCCCAGGTGGCGGTCTTCACGCGCAGCGAGGGGGTCAGGGATTTTGCCCACCGCCTGGAGGAGCTGCGCTTTGCGGTGACGATCGGCGATCAGCCCGATAGCGGCTGGCAGCTCCGCAGCGATGCCTCGCGCCGCCTCTTCGAACGCCTGCTGACCAGCGGCAGGCCGCTGAAGGAGGTGGTGGCCGGACGCATGTATCGCGGCGTGCTGACGGGCCTGAACGAGGCCTTCATTGTGGATACGGCGACGCGCGAGCGCCTGGTGCAGGCCGATCCGGCCAGCGCGGCCCTGCTCAAGCCGCTGGTGCGCGGCGAGGACCTGCGCCCCTGGTACCAGGAGAACGAGGGCCGCTGGCTGATTTGCATTCCGAGCGGCTGGACGCGGGCGACGTTCCCCAGGGCCGATGAGGGCGAGGCCGCAGCCTGGCAGCAGCTTGCCGAACGCTATCCTCACCTGGCTGCCCATCTGGAGCCGTTTGCCAACGCCGCCAGGAAGCGCTACGATAAGGGTCAGTTCTGGTGGGAGCTGCGCGCGTGCGATTACTACGATGCGTTTGAGACGACGAAAATCTTCTGGCCTGACATGGCCAAGTACCCGCGTTTCTCCTGGGATGAGAAGGGCTACTTCTGCAATGATAAAGGCTTTATCCTGGAAGCTATAGATTTCTCGCTTCTGGGCCTTCTCCAATCACGCGTGATCTGGTTCTGTATCTCAAATCTCTGCGCTCCACTCGCCGAGCGAGAAGGGCTGATGATTTACCAGCAAAAGATACAATACATTGAGCGCCTGCCCATTCCCGAGCTGAGCGAGGAGCAGCGCCAGAGGATCGGCGCCCTGGCCCGGCAGCTCACCGAGGTGGCCCAACAGCGCTATAGCCTGCGGCGCCGCACCACCCAACGCATCATCAAAGACCTGGGCGCCGGCCAGACCAGGCTGAGCGAGCGCCTCCAGGAGTGGTGGACGCTCCCCTTCGACACCTTCCGCGAAGAGCTGCGCCGCAGCTTCAAACGCGACATCCCCCTCAAGGATCGCGACGAGTGGGAGGAGCTGCTTTCCGAGCGCCGCCAGGCAATCGAACAGCTCACCGCCGAGATCGTCCACCTGGAGACCGCTCTCAACAACGCCGTCTACGACGCCTTCGCCCTCGATCAGCCAGAACGCACCCTGATCGAAGAAGAAACCCGCTATCGCTACGGCGAGTGGTGAGA
>NZ_JADGIA010000291.1 GCF_019683635.1 Thermogemmatispora sp.
CACTCGCCGCTCAGCGCTACAATGGCCCCGCCCTGCTCCCGCCCGTCCTCGTTCTGCTCTGCACGCTCGTTGCGCTCGGGACCAACCAGATCGCGCAGGGGCGTTGGAAACACCTGCCAGCTCCCAGGGCCAACCGGCTGCGCCTGCGACTGGGGACTCCCTGGTACGTCACTGCGGCCTTCGCTGCCTGCGCGACTCCTACCTTCCCCTTCGTGACGGAGCAGCTCGGCACGGCTGCCGTGGCTATCCTTTTGCTGGTCTCTGCCCTGCTGGCTTTCATTGTTGCCGTTGTAGAGCGTTGGCCCCTGGTTTCACTGGCCACCAGCATCTTCGGCCTGTGGGGACTGGGTGCGCTCACAGGGATGCCAGAGCCAACCTGGCGCCTCCTGCCTGTGGGCGTCGGAGCGCTTGCCATAGCCTTCCTCGCCGATCGGCTGCTGCAACCCAGGGCCAGCCGCTGGTCACCAGCATTGGCCGGGCTTATCCGTCCTTCCTGGTCCTGGGCCTGGGTGCCGCTCATCGTTCTGACCTGGAGCGTGCTGGGCCTCTTTCACCCACACCCCTGGCCGGTCACCCGGCTCCCCGCAGCCGATTCCTGGGGACCCGCCCTGGCCGCTTTGCTCGTCTATGGCTCCGGCCTGCTGTTGCGCCAGGTGGTAATCTGCTGGCTGGGCGTGCCGTTGGCTCTCTCCTCCATCGTACAGCTCAGCGCTGGCTCTGGGCAGGGCAGGCCAGATATGGCCGGACTGGCCCTCTTCTGCCTCCTGTGTACCATCGGGCTGGCTTGCGGAGCCTTTCTACAACGGCACTGGCCTCTGCGGGCCTACGTCTTTCCACTCCTGGCCGCGAACTGCTCCGGCGTTCTGGCCGTGGGCATCGCTGGCAGTCTCGCGACAGAGCAGAGCAGCGTCCTCGGGGCCACCGCTCTGCTGCTTGGCTATGGCCTCCTGATCTGGCTCCTGGCCCTGGGCCTGCGCCTGCCTGTGCTGACGCTGCTCACCGGGCTTTGGACTGCCTGGGGTCTGGTCTTGCTTGTCGGATTCCAGCAGCTATCGCTTCCCTTCCTGCCGTTGTCCCTCACAAGGGACCAGATCCTAACGATTATTGGGACCATCGCTACCCTGCTGGGCCTGCTGAGTCCGCGCCGTCGACCAGAGCAAAGTGTCCCCTGACAACGACGCGCGCCTTCTCCAGCCGCACCCAGCCGTGAGGAGACAGTACGATGAGAGAACACTCCCTTCCGCGGTCCAGCCTCCTGCTCTGGAGCTGGCCCTGGTACCTGCTCGCCGCTCTCGCCGCTACCATGACTGGACTGCTCAGCAGTTCCTGGCTACGACTTCTGGAACTGGCTATCTTCGCATTCTTAGCCACGCTCGTCATGCTCCGCGAGCGTCTTCCCGAGGCCTTGGTCCTGCCAGCAGCACTGCTGGCCTGGCTGCTGGCATTGTTGCCATCTGCACTCCCCCTCTCGCTCGACGAGGCACTGCTTCTGGCCAGCCTTGTCTGCGTCCTGCTTTTCCTATCGCAGTTCACCTGGCGCCTCATCAGGCCAGAACCTCTCTGGCTGGCCCCCACCGTGCCCGCCCAGCTGCTGGCTCTCAGTGGCCAGGTCATGATCATCTTGATCTACTTCGTTCTCATAACTCAGACGCAGACCGGCGCGCTCGCTCTGACGGTCCTGGGCCTCTTCGTGGTCTGGCTGGCTCTGCTGCAGCCGCGGCGCGCCTTCCGCCTCTGGCTGGGCTATACGGCGGGCTTGCTGTTCACCCTGGCCTCGACCTGGGAAATATGGCAGCTCTGGAAGCCGACGTTTGATCTCCTCTGTCTGCCCCTGGCCAGCTATCTGGTCGTTCTCAGCCCCTTCCTGCTCCGCGATCGCCAGACGCCGGGCAGCCAGGGGATAGGACGCATAGCCATCGTGATCGGCGCTTGCTTGCTACTGATCCCTTCCTTCATTTTGAGCATTGTCGCTTCTGAAACAAAGCAGCAGCTCGTTTCGCTGCTGCTCGTCCTGGCTGAGTCGCTCAGCCTGTTCATCTTTGGCATTGCTATGCGCGTGCGCTTCTTTCTCCTGGGGGGGGCCGCTCTGGTCGTTGGAGGGGCTATCAGAGCTGTCATCTACACCTTTCTTGGCGGCCAGCAGTATGCCCTCATCATCTGGACAGCGCTGGGCATCGCCGGCCTGGCCCTGCTGGGAGGCGCCATTTTCCTGACCCTGCGGCGCTCCCCCCTCCAGCTCTGAGCAAGCGCTCGCTCGCAGGCTGCAGTCACCTCCCCAGGAACGCCGCTGGTCTGGCTCCCTGGCATCCGGCTGGCGCCCACAAGCCAGCGGACCGGCTCGGGTCCTCTCTCACACATAGCCCCGCAGCCGGTCCGCTTCTCTGTAAGCCGCTTGCGCCTCGCGCTCTCGCCCCAGCTTCTTGAGGACATTGCCACGACGCTCATACAAATCTGGCTCATCAGGCTGCTGCTGGAGAAGCTGCTCATAGAGCGATAACGCCTCAATATAACGCTCCACAATAAAAAGTGCATCAGCCCGCCGCAGCGAAAGCCTCCCCAGGCCAGTCCTCTCCTCGGCCTCCAACGCCAGCCGGTAGGCCTCGCGCGCCTCCCGCTCACGCCTGAGCTGCAGCAGTGTGTCCGCCTGACCATAGCGGGCATCGACTAGCCCAGGGTCATAGCGCAGCGCCTCCTCATAGGCTGCCAGGGCGGCCCGATACGAACGCAGCTGATAGAGCGCATCGCCGCGCGCGCAGTGCGCGGCGGCAAAGGTCGGCTGCAGCTGCACCGCCCGTTCAAAAGCCGCCAGCGCCTTCCCATATGCCTCATGGGCCAGCAAAATCAGACCGCGGCCATAGTGGGCAGCCACATTGCTCGGATCGATCTCTAGCGCCAGCTCGTAGGCCCGCAAGGCCTCCGCATCCCGGCCAAGCCGCTGGAGCGTAGCCGCACGCCCGCTTTGAGCAGAGCTATCCTGCGGGTTCTGGCGCAGCGCCTGCTCATAAGCTGTGAGTGCCTCCTCGAAATGGGCCAGCTGCCAGCACGTATCACCCAGCCAGCGCCAGTCAAATGGTAGCTCTGGATCACGGGCAGTGGCCTGCAAATAACTCTGCAGCGCCTCCCTATACTTTCCTTGCCGGACCAGCTGGTCGCCAGTTGCCTTCAGCGCCTGAGCCTGCGCCCGCGCCTGGAGCCGGACCCGCTCCTCTTCCTGGCGCCTCTGTACCGCTTCTCGATCCGCCGCCGGCGGAGACTCAGCAGGGGACAACCCGGGCGACCCGACGAGCACTGACGGCGGTTTCAGCTCCACGGGCTGAGCTGGGGGAGGAGCCACAGAGAGAGCGGACACAGAGGGTGACTGCTGAATGGCAGGAGCGGCAACAGATGACTTTTGATGACTTTGCTTCAGTGCACTACTTTCGCGCAGCGGCAGCGGATCGGCAGGATCAATGCGCTCCACGATCCGGTAGCGCTGCAAGGCGATTTCAACCTGGCCTCGGGCGGCCTCCTCACGAGCGCGCTGGAGCCAGCAAGCTTTCAGCTCTCGGTACTGCTCGGGATCATGGGGGGCCGTGCGCAGGGCAGATAGAAACTCAGCGACCGAGGCGTGGCGCTGTTTCGGCTCCTTCATCAGGGCCTTCAGAACTGCCAATTCGATATGGATGGGCAGCTCCGGACGAAAATGCGACGCAGGGGGCGGCAACGCCTCACGCTGCCGTTGGGCCCAGGCGAACCAGCCCCCTCCAGGAGGAACAGTCAACGGCTTGCGACCGGTCAGTAGCTCATATGCCAGGCACCCAAGTGCATACTGATCGCTGGCTGGCGAGACCTCTCCTGCAAATTGCTCCGGGGCCATATACGGCAGTGTCCCAGCAATCGAGAGGCGCTGCGTCGCTGCCGCATCGAGGATGACTGCAATTCCGAAATCGGCGAGCAGCGCGCAGCCGACAGCATCGAACAGGATGTTTTCCGGCTTTAAATCCCGGTGGACCACTGGCTTCTCCTGGGAGTGGGCATGCTCTAAAGCCTGTCCCACCTGCTCCAGAATCTGCAGGGCTTCCTCCAGGGGTAAGCCGTCCGGCTGCTGATGCAAGCGCTCACGCAGCGATCCGCCAGCAGCATAAGCTGCAATCAGATAAGGAGGGAAGTCCTGGTCGAAGCCAGCATCATAGAGCGGCAGAATATGCGGGTGGCGCAGCGCCTCTAGCAGGCGGGCCTCTTGCAGAAATGCCTGCTGCTCCTTTAGCGAGGCGCCACGCGCGCTGCTGAGAAATTTGATCGCCGCGCGGCGAGGTAGCAGCAGATGCTCGGCCAGATAGACTTCGCCAAAACTGCCGCTGGCTAAGCGCTCTCCAATGCGGTAGTGCCCAAGTTGTTTGCCAGTATAGCTACCCGGTGCAGTCGCAGACACTGTGACCCTACTGACGTAGGCGCCGCTCGTCTCTTCAACGATGCGCCTGTCTCATCTTTGTCCTCCTGCTTGCCAGTAAGGATACCATAAATGACGAGCAGCATGCTAGAGCGATCCAGCTCGGGAGACATCCGCCACAGCAGCAAAACGAGCCTGGTGCCGCGGCTAGTCCCTTAGCCGCAACACCAGGCTGCTGCGCAGGTAATGGAGCTTTGCCGCCAGAGCAAAGATCCTGCTGACCGATGAGACTGGCCTAGAAGGGCGGATAGGCGTTCTGGACCAGGGTGTCAAAGCCCGCCTGGAACCAGGCCCCAGCCACTGGCGCGTTCGGCATCGCTCCCGTCGGCTGGTTGTTGTTCATCGAATTGCCCCCGTAGGTCGGGTCGCACATTCGATCGAAGCCCTTGCCCGTCGGGTTGTTCGGCCCCTGCGGGATCAGGCTGCTGGAGCCATCCGACTCCCCGGGCGGCTTGATCCACACAAAGGCATCAAA
>NZ_JADGIA010000072.1 GCF_019683635.1 Thermogemmatispora sp.
AGGCTATGGAGGCGAAAGTACGCGTCGCGCTCGACGCAATGGGGGGGGATTACGCTCCCGGGGCCACAGTGCAGGGGGCGGTGGAGGCGGCGCGTGAATACGGCATCGGCGTTCAGCTTGTGGGTCATGAGGAGCAGATCCGTGCGGAGCTGGCTCGCTACGACACCCGCGGCCTCGATCTGGCGATTACCCCCACCGATGAGGTCATCGCGATGGATGAGCACCCAGCCACCGCGGTGCGGCGGAAGAAGAACGCTTCGCTGGTGGTGGCTCTGGAGCTGGTGCGCAGCGGCCAGGTGGTAGGGGCGGTCTCCGCTGGCAATAGCGGTGCCATGATGGCCGCCTCGCTGTTCGTTTTGAAACGCATCGCCGGCGTCGATCGGCCCGCCCTGGGTACGGTCATGCCAACGCGCACCGGCACAACCCTGGTCCTCGACGTGGGCGCCAATACGGATTGCAAGCCCGAGTACCTGCAGCAGTTTGCCCTGATGGGCGCTGTCTACATGGAGCGCATTTTTCACATCAACCGCCCACGGGTGGCGCTGCTGGCCAACGGCGAAGAGGAGACCAAGGGCAATCAGCAGGTCCAGGAAACCCATCGCCTGCTCAAAGAGAGCGCTCCGCGGCTCGGACTGAACTTTATCGGCAACATTGAAGGGCGCGATATCCCAGCAGGCGCTGCCGAGGTGGTGGTCTGCGATGGCTTTGTGGGCAATGTGGTCCTCAAGCTCAGCGAGGGACTGGCCGAGACGCTGATCGCCATGCTACGCAGCCAGATGACCAGCAACCCAATCAATACCCTGGCGGCGGCGGTGCTCAAGCCGAGTCTGAAGCAGCTCTTCAAACGCCTCGACTACGCCGAGTATGGCGGCGTCCCTCTCTTGGGTGTCAATGGTGTGGCGGTCATTGCTCATGGGCGCTCCAACGCCAAGGCCATCAAAAACGCGCTGCGGGTGGCACGCGAAACAGCGGAGCAGGGAGTAGTGACGGCCATCGCCGAGGGCCTGGCCAGGCTGGGAACCGGCGGCGAGCAGCGAGCCGAGGCCGAGGTTTAGGCCGCTATCCGGCTGGCCTGTCCGGGAGGGAGTGAGAGCCAGTGCAGAGCCAGCCAGCCAGCCAATCAGGGAAAGCAGCGCTGGAGAGAGGCCAGCCAACGCCGGCCAACGGGCACAGCGCTGGGTTTCGCCGCGCGCAGCCTGCGCAGTCGCTACCGCGACGGCGGGGGCCTCTCGCGTCCTCAGAGGAGCTAATCCTCGCGCAGGCTACGCTTCAATTCACGCACGAAGCCGACCAGACCTTCGAGCCAGGTCATCTCAGTCGAGGAGTTGTGCTTGCCCATCTGAGCCTGATATTTCAGACGGGCCTCACGTAGAGCACGCACGCGCAGCTCGGCGGCCCGGTGCACATCGTAGGTGGCGCGGCGTCGTGGGTCTCCCAGGACCTCATAGGCCTCGTTGATCAGCTTCATCTGCTGCTCATATCTAGCCTGCATACCCGCCGCGTTCTGATGCGCATCGGGATGATAGCGGCGTACCAGACGCAGATAAGCCCGCCTGATCTCCTCGGGCGAGGCGGTTGGCGCTATTTCCAGAATCGAATAATAGTCCTGCATCGCTGGCCTCATTCACCCGTACTGCCGAAGCCGCCACGCCCCGGCCCCAGGGCCGTCACCTCCTGCCAGCAGGCGCGGACTACCGGAATGAAAATACCCTGGGCAATGCGCTCGCCGCGCCTGATCAGGACAGGCTCATCACGGAAGTTGTAGACCTGGATCAGCACCTCATCACCTTCGCCACAGTAATCCTGATCAATGATACCCACCCCATGAGGGATCAGCAGCCCCTTGCGTCGCGGCGTGCTGCTGCGCAGGGTCACCAGCAACAGGTAGCCCGGTGGCGTGCTCACAATGACATTGCCCGGAATAAAACCGAGATCGCGGGGCGCGATCTCTGTATCCTGGCGGCAGAGGAGATCAAAGCCAACCGAGCCAGCAGTGGCGTAGGTCGGCAACGGCAAGGTTGGGTCCACACGTTTGATCGCCACGTCTAGCGGTTGCAGATACTTGTCCATTTCTGCTATTCTAGAAAAGAGCTTCTGTGACGTCAAGAGAAGGTGCTGGATTTCCTTGTTGAGAGAAATGGGTGGTCAGCGTCGCCGGGCGCCGGTGACGGCTTTCCTACCTTTGCCACTGCCATGTCGGGCCGCAGCCTGGTGTTGAGTCTAAAACTCAAGTTGCTTGGGCTGGTGCTCTTGCTCTGTCTGGCCGTCAGCACGACGGTGTATGCTGCCAGTTCAACCTATCACGCCGTGCAGCATCTGCAGCAGCAGAGCGCCCTGGCCAAAGCTGGGGATGTGCGCAGCATTCGCCCCTGGATGACGATACCCTACGTGGCTCATGTCTGCCATGTACCAGCCTCATACCTTTATCGGGCCTTGCATATCCCAGAGACGCCCTCTGTACAACACCTGACCCTCCATGCGCTGGCTCTACGCACAAAACGCCCGGTTGACGAGTTGATTCGCACGTTGCAACAGGCCATCGAGACCTACCGCCAGCAGCACCCAGGGCCGAAAAGCACCCCGACGAGAGAGCCTGCGGCATCCTCGGCACTGGCAAAGGGAGAACGGCCATGAGCGCCTTGCTTCCTTACCTGGTCAACTGGTTGCAAGAGTACGGCTATCCAGCCCTGTGGGGGCTGGTCTTTGTGGGGGCCGCCGGAGTTCCGCTCCCGATCACGCTGCTCTTGCTGGCCGCGGGTGCCTTCGCCGTTCTGGGAGATTATAACCTTGGCTTGCTGGTAGCGCTGGCGATGAGCGCCGCAGTGGCCGGCGATAGCGTCGGCTATAGCCTTGGTCGTCGCTGGGGAAGCCGCCTGCTCGATTACCTGGAACACTCGCCGCGGCGCTGGATTCCCCAGCAGGCCCTCAGCCGCGCACGGCAGCTCTTCCATAAGCGAGGAGGGTGGGCGATCTTCCTCGGTCGCACCGTCTTCTCGGCCATCGGGGTGCCGATCACGCTCCTCTCAGGGGCAGAACGCTATCCCTACCGCAAGTTTCTGCTCTTCGATGCACTCGGCGAGCTGGTCGGCGTCGGCCTGCCGCTCAGCCTGGGCTTTCTCTTCGGCGCCAGCTGGGAGGCAGTGGGTGAGATTCTCGGTACGATCTCGCTGCTCTTGCTGGCCCTGGCCCTGGCCACCTGGTTGAGCTACCACTTGCTGCTGCTGCTGCGCCGCCTGCGCGCAACTCACACAGAACCACAGCCACAGCCACGGCCACAGCTGGAAGAGCCAGAGCGGGCCACCTCTCCAGGAGCCGCCCCCGGTTCCTCGGGTTCCCTGCCACTTTAGCCCACCCTCACGCGTATGTAATAGTGATTGCAACGTTGAAGAAGCATGCATCTTTTACACTAAAATATTCTTCTTTTGATATAAAACAGCTTTAGAGCATCGATGCTGCCACAGACTGGCACGGAAGGAAACCTTTAGGGTATAATTGGAATAGCGCTGGAATATTTCTGGGCCGTACTGTGTTCCTATCGGTAGAAGCAACGTGTCTCATCTTACATCTTTCTCCTACCCGGCGTTAGACCTGGTCTCTCTCAGGTCGAAGGCTCGCTTTCCCTGCGTGTAGGGTCAGACAGCCTCACAGCCGCTATCTTGCTGCTTAAGATAGACACTACCTTTTCATGGAGGGCGCACATGTTAGACCTGGAGCGTGCCGACACGGGAAATGCGCTTACCTTAGACGATCAGCCCACACGAGACGATCCAGATCTGGAGAAGCAGCTTGACCAGTTGCTTACGAAGGATCTTGAATATATAGATTTTGATGACGACAACGACGATGCTGTTGTTGATGATGGAGAGGAGGAACCTGGCAAGGACGAAGAGCCTGAACTGGACGAGGACCTCAGCGGTCTGGAGCCAGCAGCCCTGGAGTTAGAAGAGATGCCTGATATGCATGAAGATCTGACGCAATTGCCAGGTTCGCCTGAGCTAGAAGACACTGCCTCGCTGCTCTCTCTTCCTCCCCTGCCAGCGACGCGCGGGGGTGCGGCACGCCGCTCCGGTGGGCGCCGGCGCCGCGCCGACTATGCGGACGAGAGCACGGCGAGCGCTCTAGACACCGGCGAATCGGATGCCGTGATGGCATATCTGCGCGAGATCGGGCGTGTGCCGATGATCTCGCATGAGCGAGAAATCGAGCTGGCCAAGCGCATTGAGATGGGCGACCGCGAGGCCAAGAAGCAGTTCATTCTGGCCAACCTGCGCCTGGTGGTCAGCATCGCCAAGCGCTATGTTGGGCGCGGGCTGAGCCTGCTCGATTTGATCCAGGAGGGCAATATCGGTCTGATCCGCGCCGTGCAGCGCTATGACTGGCGTCGGGGTCATCGCTTCTCGACGCATGCCACCTGGTGGATTCGCCAGGCCATCAGTCGCGCGGTGGCTGATAAAGGGCGCACGATCCGCTTGCCCGTCTATGTGAATACGGCGTTGAACCGCATCCGTCGTGAGCGTCAGCGCTTGCTACAGGAGCTGGGCCGTGAGCCGACTGAGCAGGAGCTGGCCGAGGCTACGGGGCTGGACCCGATCCGCATGCAGGAGCTGCAGTCGGCCCCGGGCGCGCCCGTCTCCCTGGAACTGCCTGTCGGCGAGGATGAGGAGCAGGAGCTGGGCGATGTGCTGGCTGACACAGAGTCCGCTTCACCAGAAGATATTGCGACAACCCAGACGCTGAAGGACGAGGTCCAGCGTGTGCTTGAGTCGGTGCTGACGCCGCGCGAGCGCCTGGTGCTGCAGCTGCGCTTCGGCCTGGGCAATGGCCAGGCTCATCCGCTGGAGCAGGTGGGCCGCGAGCTGGGGATTACGCGCGAGCGTGTGCGCCAGATCGAGGCCGGCGCTCTTGCGAAGCTGCGCCAGCCGCCGGTCCTGGAGCGTCTGCGCGGCTAACCTGACTGGCGCGATCGCCGTGGCTGACTTTCCCAGTCCACGCCGCTCGCCCTCAATGGTTGTCGTTCCCCAGGCCAGAGGCGCGGCTCCGGTGCGTGCTGCGCGGCGCAGGCTGGCTCGTATCTGTCCGCATCACGTTTGGCTTGCCAGGTAATCCTCCGCTCAGCGCGGTCGCTGAGTTGCGCTGGTCAGGCGTTTGTTTTCTACCAGATTGATCTTCCTTCATGACTGGAACCGAGTCCATCTGTGCCACGGGAACGGATAGGTAGGTCACAGAGCAGGAAAGGCAGCCCTCTACAGGAGAGCGCTCTTTCCTGCTCTGTTTTTTTGTTCCGCCCAGGTCGCTCTGGCCCTGGGCCTTCTTCTCTGTTCTTTCCCGATACTGCGAGCTGGCCCGGTTCGCTCGCACTCAGGCGCCCGCGCCGTAGAGCTGCAAGAAACGCGCGACGGTGCGCACTCCTCTGAAGAATTGCTTGAGAGAGTATTTTTCGTTGGGCGAGTGTAGATTGTCATCGGGCAGGCCAAAGCCCATGAGGACAATGGGCACCTGCAGGATATCGTTGAAGAGGGCAGCGACGGGAATAGAGCCACCTTCGCGAATGAAGACCGGCTCACGTCCGTAGGTCTCTTTGAGGGCTGCTGAAGCTGCCCGAATGACGGGGGCTTCGGGCGAGACGAGCACTCCCTCGCCGGCATGAATTTTGTGGACAGTGACCTCGACGTCGGGCGGTGCCAGCTCTTTGACGCGCCGTTCGAAAAGGCGATAGACTTCTTCGGCTTTGAGTCCGAGGTCGGGTGGAATGCGCATGCTGATCTTGACTTTGCCGTTGGCAGGGATGACAGTTTTGGCTCCTTCGCCACTGAAGCCGCCGACAAAGCCGTGAATTTCCAGGGTCGGTCTGGCCCAGATGCGTTGCAACGGCGGATATTCTGGCTCGCCGGAGAGCTGGGCTACGCCCATCTCTTCGCGCAGGGTCTCAGCCAGGTGAAGGGGATCTTCTTGCCAGAAGCGCTGTTCCTGCGGTGGAGCTTCACGCTGGCGGTCGTAGAGGCCGGGAATGTGGATGTGCCCACGCGCGTCTTTGAGGCCGGCGATGATGAGGGCCAGAGCGTGGAAGGGATTGGGGGCAATACCGCCATAGGTGCCTGAATGCAGGTCGCGCACGGCCCCACGCGCTTCGACTTCGGTGTAGATAATGCCGCGCAGACCAGAGATGAGGGCCGGCAGGTCAGGCGCTGGCATGTGGGTGTCGCAGATGAAGGCGGCGTCGCAGTTCAGGCGCTCGGGATAGCTGCGGACGTAGTGCTCGATGGATTCGCCTCCGGCCTCCTCTTCTCCTTCGATGAGGACGCGCACGTTGACGGGCAGCCCTCCCTCGGTGGTGATGAGGGTCTCCAGCGCTTTGAAGACGAGCATGGTCTGCCCTTTGTCGTCGCAGGCCCCTCGACAGTAGAGGTTTTCGCCGCGAATGGTCGGCTCGAAGGGCGGTGTCTGCCAGAGTTCGATGGGATCAACGGGCTGGACATCATAATGTCCATAGATAAGGAGAGTGGGCCGGCCCGCCGCTTTGAGCCATTCACCATAGACGAGTGGATGGCCCTGGGTTTCGATAAGGCGCACGTTGTCAAGGCCGATGCTGCGTAACTGGCTGGCGGCATATTCAGCAGCCCGGCGCACGTCGGCAGCATATTCTGGCAGAGTGCTGATGCTGGGGATACGCAGCCATCCTTTGAGATCTTCCAGGAAACGCTGCTCATGCTCTGCTATATACGCTTCTATCTGCGTCATGACAACTCTTCCTTCCTTAAGCGTCTGCAAGGGAAATCTGCCTGTTATGGTAGCAGGGTCAGGCCGGCTTTGTCCAGAGCGAGCTTTGCCGTGGCCGATCGCGCGGGAACCTTCCCGCTAGAGGGGCTTGAGGCGAATCTGGCCCTTGCCGCTTGTGAGAGCGGCGCGCAGAATAGAGAGAGAAAGAGGGTTGGGGGCCGTTGTGTTTTTGGCCAGCTCTCTCTCACTAGCCGGTGAAGGTGGGACAGGCTGGCCGCTAAGGAAGGAAGGAGTGCGCTGTCTATGTGCGGTCGCTTTACGTTGATTACTGATCTGCAGACGATTGCGGAGATCTTCGGGGTGCCGGCGACGCTGGAGGCTCAGCCACGCTACAATATTGCTCCCTCACAGGAGGTGGTGGCAATCCTGCATGAGGGACAACGCCAGATGGCCTGGCTACGCTGGGGCTTGATCCCTTCCTGGGCCAAGGAGGAGGCGATCGGCAACCGGATGATTAATGCACGCGCTGAGACGCTGGTTGAGAAGCCGAGCTTTAAGCGCTTGCTGCGCTCGCGCCGCTGCCTGGTGGTGGCCGACGGCTTCTATGAGTGGCAGCAGACCAATGGCTCGAAGAGGCCGATGTATATTACGCTGCGCGATCGGTCGCCGTTCGCTTTTGCTGGTCTGTGGGATCAGTGGAGCGCCGCCGATGGCCGCCTGCTGCGAACGTGTACGATTGTGACGACCGAGCCGAATGAGTTGTTGGCGACGATCCATAACCGCATGCCGGTGATTCTGCCACGCGAGGCCTGCGAGCGCTGGCTCGATCCCACTGTGCAGGAGGCGGAGGCGCTCTTGCCTTTGCTGCGCCCTTATCCGGCGGCGGAGATGCAGGCCCGCCCGGTCTCGCGCCTGGTCAACGATCCTCGCAACGAGGGGGCGGCCCTGCTGGCTTGAGTGAGAAGAGCCAGGCCAGGCCCTCCCGCCTTGTTCGACTCCGCTGCGCCTTGCCAGCAGCACGCCTGGCTTTCTATAATTGTGGCAGAGGAAGAGGGACCCGCTGGCCGCCAGTCCGTCGGACCTGCGCGGCATGACCGGGTCCCTGCCTTTGTCTGCCTTCCAGGCAGTGCTGATGCTATGTTCCTGAGAAAGGAGTGCCTCGATGGCTTCTGTGTCCGGTACAACGTTGGTGGATCGCGTGCTGCCAGCTCGCTCGCCGTCACGTTCCACGGCTCTGCTGCGCGATGGGATACTGGTGCTTGGCTTTAGTGCATTCATGGCCTTATGTGCTCGATTTTCTATTTATATTCCCTGGATTACACCAGTACCGATCACGCTGCAGACACTGGGCGTCCTGCTGACCGGGGCGGTCCTGGGCAGCCGCCGCGGGGCCTTGGCTCTGCTGGCCTACCTGGCAGAGGGAGCCGCGGGACTACCGGTCTTCGCTGGCGGCGCTGGCGGTGTGGCGGTCCTGCTCGGCTATACCGGGGGCTATCTCTGGTCCTATCCGCTGGCGGCCTGGGTCACCGGCTGGCTATGCGAGCGAGGACTGGATCGCCGCTATCTGACAGCGGTGCTGGCCATGCTGCCCGGCTCGCTGATTATCTACGCTGTAGGGGTGCCCTGGCTGGCGCTGGTCTTGCATCTGGGGCCAGGTCAGGCCCTGCTGCTCGGGATGGTGCCCTTCTTGATCGGCGATACGCTGAAGTTGCTGCTGGCGGTGGCCTTGCTGCCCTCAGCCTGGCTGCTGCTCCGCCTGGGAGCAGAGCGCGACCCGGGGGCGTCGTCCCGCTAAGGCTCGGTGAGGAAGCTTGTTAGCCAAGCCTTGAGGCTCCGAGCAGGCTCGGAGCCTCATTTGTTGTCGGCCTTGCTCCGATACGAGGAGGTCATTGTGAGTTCGCCATTGGAATCGGAGGCTTTCGATGTCGAAGGTACCTTTGAGGTCTCTGACTACCGCTATTTCTACGATAGGCTGCTGACGGAGGAGCGCAGCGAGCAGGAGGCAGATCTGGTCTGGCGGCTGCTTGGGCTGCAGCCAGGGCTGCCGGTGCTCGATCTGGCCTGCGGTTACGGCAGGATCGCCAACCGGCTGGCGGCTCGCGGCTGTCTGGTGAGCGGGCTAGACCAGAGCGCGGCTTTCCTGGATCAGGCTCGCGCTGAGGCTGAGAAGCGGGGACTGGCGATCGACTACCGTCAGGGCGATATGCGGACCTTGCCAACGGAGTGGACTGGCCGCTTCGCGGCGGTCCTGAGCTGGTTCACCTCCTTCGGCTATTTCAGCGATGAAGAGAATCGCCAGGTACTGGCCGAGATCGCCCGCGTGTTGCAACCTGGCGGACGGCTCTTGCTCGATCTGCAGAATCGCGACCGCTTGCTGCGCGTGTTTCAGCCAGATATGGTCTTGGAGCGCGATGGGGCCTGGCTGATCGATCAGCTGCACTACGATGTACTCAGTGGACGCCTGCACACCAGGCGCGTGATCCTGCGCGATGGGCGCCAGCGCGAGACGCATTTCTTTGTGCGTCTGCTCACGCTGCCCGAGCTGAGAGACTGGCTGCGCCAGGCAGGTTTCAGCCAGGTGGAAGCCTACAATGAGCAGGGTGCTCCGTTCAGCCTGGAGAGTCGACGCCTGCTGACCGTGGCCACCAGGTAGATAGAAGCAGACCGGTCTCCCGCTCGCCCTTTAGCGGGCAGCCAGAGCTGCCCATAGGCGCGGTGCTGGCAGCCCGGCCAGCTCACGAACAGCGGCGACAGTCTCCTGGGCGTTGCGCACGAAGCGCGAAGGCACCGGCAGGCGTTCTTGAAATTCTTCAACGGTCACATCGTCCAGAAAGCGCTCGCCGGCGTTGTCAAGCATGATGCGCGGCAAGAGTACCAGATCGCCGAGCCATTCCTGCTCCAGCAGCGTGGCCAGGACATCCTGGCCACAGAGCAGCCCGGCGACCGTGACCTGAGAGCCGAAAAAGCGATTCTCGACGGCGACAACGCGCGCCTCCAGGCCCTCGACGCGGTTGAGGTCCGCCGCCAGACGCTCGATAATGGGCCGGGCCATCGTGCCCGTGACCAGGGTGAGGCGCCGTGGCTGCGGCATGCGCGCGGGGAGGCGACGCCGGGCGCTCTCCCACTGATCGAGCAGGTAGCGGGTCATGCCAACGCCATTTTCGATCTGGGCATAGTCGCCATAGTGGGCGGCGGGCGGCACCTCACGGCCCGCAAGATAGTACCACTCGTCCGAGAGATAGACAAAGGGATAGCCCTCGGGATGGCTGGCGGCAAAGCGCCGCTGATGGGCCTCGACCTGGGCCATGATCTGCTCCGCCTCCTGACGCGTGTAGGGACGCAGCGGCGGCAGGTCACCAGTCTTGAGCAGGTTGTTGTATTTGGTCAGGCCCACGGGTACCACTGAGATTGATTCGACAATGGGACGCAGAGCGGCCAGATCCTGAATGCTACGTTCGAGATGCTCGCCGTCGTTGATCCCCGGGCAGAGGACAAGCTGCGTATGACAGGTGATATGCAGCTCCCCCAGACGCTGAATCTGCTCCAGAATCTCGCCAGCGCGCGGCCCATCGACCATCTTGCGCCTCAGCTCCGGCTCGGTCGTGTGAACCGAGACATAGAGCGGACTCAGGCGCTGCTCTGCCAGCCGCTGCCAGTCCTGTTCCTTAAGGTTGGTTAGCGTAATAAAGTTGCCGAAGAGGAAGGAGTAGCGATAGTCGTCGTCTTTGATGTAGAGGGTGGAGCGCAGGCCATGCGGTAACCCCGGCTGCGATGCGTAACGCGGCGGCAAGCCTTTAATGAAGCAAAAGACGCATTTGTTAGCACACTGACGGATAAAAGGCGTCGGCTCCTCGCCGAAGATCAGGCCGAGGCTCTCGCCTTCCTGACGCTCGATAGTGACCTCGTGCTGCTCCTGCTGGCGTTCGAAGGCGATAGTCAGGACCTCGTCGGCGCTGTAAAACTGGTAATCGACCAGGTCGCGAATAAGATGGCCATTGATCGTGCGAATGAGATCGCCTGGTTGCAGACCCGCGCGGTCAGCCGGGCTGTCGGGCACCACCTCACGCACCCAACCGTAGAGCTTTGGCATGAACGCTGCTTCCTTCCTGTGTTGGGCTGGCAACGGACCGGACGACATGCCGCTTTGACGGTCGACACGCCCGGTTTGCCGGGTTAAGTAAGCATTTTTTCCTGTGGCGCTGGGAGGTATCGGCCAAGATTATACGCTGACCGGGCCTGGACGTCAAATCATCTTTGCTCCTTCCTTATCACCGCACACCTACACGCAGGCACGTTCCACCTCTCGCTCGCCTCCCCAATCGTCCTATGCTATGGTCCTATGGCCATCCCCCAAAATCCGGCCACTGTTTGGGCCACACTGGCCACCATTGCGCTGATCACTTGCCCTCAAGCAATCGCTCGACGGCAGCAAACGCGTGCAGCACTCCCTCTTTGACAGTGTGGGGCACCAGGGGGAAGTTCTGGGGAGCAAAGAGCAGCTCGCGCAAATCCCTGGCATTCAGGCCATAGAGATGAGCCACGATGGCATCGATCTCGTTCCGCAGCTGCTGGCGCGCCTGGCGTCGCTCTAGTGGCAGCACGGGCGCGTCTTCTCTTCCCAGCAACTGGCGGCGCAACGCGCCGAAGGCGGGACCGAGACAGACGAGGCGAGCGACACGACGCGCAATGGCCCAACAATGGGGCTGGTCCTCCGTGAGGCTCGGTACGGGTAACTGGCGAACCTGGAACATGGTGATGTCAACCGAGATCTTGCGCCGGATCACGTAGTCGAGTACAAAGGAATTGAGCAGGCCGCAGAGGCAGGCCAGCAGTGTCGGCGAGAGGGCAGGCTCGTAGGCCAGAGCCAGACTGAGCGGTTGAGCTGGTCCAGCGCTCAGCAGGTCCGCCAGCTTGCCTTGGTCGAGACGCCAGGGGCGGATGTAGGTCAGGGTGTTGCCGAGAAAGCAGCCTGCGGGAAGGATGGTGGCGATCAGGCTGCGCTCGTTGGTGCTGCTGGCTACACGGCGGAAGACCAGGCGCGGTGCCTCGCAGTCGAGGCGAACATCCTCGGCGCTCAGCGGCCCGCGGCCATGAGCAGCCAGCAGAGCCGCCACACGCTCGGGGCGTCCACTACCAGGCAGGAGCTGAGGCCAGCGCTCCCTGGCCAGCGCATCCAGCGCCCGCTCCAGACGTGCCATCTCGCTGTGTAGCAGGGCCTGCCGCCCAACGGCGGGAAGGACATGATAGCGCGGCTCGGCAAAAGTAGCACAGTACTGGTGAATGGTTTTGCCTTCGTAGAGCGGCCAGCCCTGGCCGGCGCGGTTGAAGAGAGGGCGATCGCTCGTCATATCAAACTCGCGCATCAGCACCACCGACCAGGCACCAGCTTCCTGCTCCGCCTGCTGCTCGCCGAGGAGCGGCCTGTTAGCATAGATGCAGCTGAGGAGGTCCGCTTCGCGCTGAGTGCGCAGCTCTAGCAGCGAGAGGGTTTCCGGGGCGAAGCGGGCAATCAGCGCGCAGGGCAGACGGATGGTAAACTCTTCCTCATCATTTTGCAACACGGCAGGATCGCGCAGCATAAAGGCCACCCGCACGTGAGCAGCGGGCTGGGGTTGCTCGCGGGCGAAAACCAGCAGGGCAAACTTGCAGCGGATATCGATGGGAAAGAGGGCGGCACGGTTTTCAAAGCCCAGCAGCACAAGCAGGCGCCCCTCTTCCAGGAGCAGGCGGCGCAGTCCGGTGCTGCTCTGATCAGTATAGAGGCCAGCCGGTACGACAAGGCCGCAGTGACCGCCGGGACGCAGCAGGCGATAGGAGCGCTCGACAAAGAGCCTGTAACTGTTTAGATCGCCACCGCTCGCTTTACCGCCGATAGGGGTGCGCTGAGCAGGATAGAGTCCGCTGACACGCACATAGCGGCTCAGTTTTGCAAGCCAGTGGGTCCGGCCTCGCCAGGAGCGCTCGACACTGCGATCAGCTAGCAGAGACTGACGCTGACGCTCGGCTTCGGCGCGCTCCAGCCGACGGTAGAGAGGATCATAGGAGGCGAAGAATTCGCGTGAGTTGGGCTTGAGGATCTCCCAGGGCGGATTGCCCAGCACAGCATCAAAGCCCGGCTGAGCGCGCAGACGACCATCTCCTTCAAAGAAGACAGCGGGAAATTCTAGCGGCCAGTGGAAAGGGCGCAGGCGTCTGATCAGGCGCTCAAGGGTGCGCAGATAGGAAGTGAGCGCCGGCGGCTCTCCCTGCATTCCGTCCTCTGACGGAGGATCACCTCCAGGGCGCGCTAGCGCAGCGACAAGCGCGGCACAGGTACGCCTGTCCGGTAAGGGCGGCGCAGCTTCCACGCCCGCTGCTTCGCCTCCTTCTTCAGCGGCAGACTGCGAGCGTGGCCAAAACCAGAGGGCCACCCAGAGATCGGCCAGGCGTCGGGCCTGCGCGCGCTCAGCGCTCGTCTGCGGCAGGACCGCGCCCGGTAGCGGAATCAGGCGCAGCAAGCTGGCGAGGTGTTGAGGCTGGCTGGCTGCCTCACTGACGGCGGCCTCCCACGGCCAGGGCATACCAATCAGGCTGTTCCCACAGCGCAGGTTGTGACGCAAAAAGGTGGCTGGCTGCTCAGGCTGGCCAGTGAAGAGCCAGAGCGACAGGCGCGCCAGCTCAACAGCCAGCTCATCGAGATCAACACCGTAGAGGCAGCGCTCGGCCACCAGGCGACGATAGGGCAGCGACTCCGCCAGCCCTGCCTGCTCCGGCGCAGACACTGTGTCCGGGAAGCAGGCACAGGCCCGAGCCAGGTAGTCGCAAGCCGCCACCAGAAAGGCCCCCGTGCCCATCGCCGGGTCGACCACTCTGAGCGCCAGAACCTCCTCAGCCCGCTGGCAACTCCTCACCAGTGGCGCCAGCGTACGCTGCACGAGATAGGAGATCAGGGCGGGAGGCGTCGAGTAACTACCGCTGCTCTTGCGACCGCTGCTGGGAGCCAGATAGATGCTACCAGGGGCAATAATGCGCACTACGGAGTACAGCACCTGACCATCGTTGGCCGCTGAGACATTGAGGCGCGCCGGAATAACGAAGCGTCGACCTCGATCCTGCACCTCGTGCAGTAGCTCGCCGGCCAGACGTGGCTCATAGGCCAGCAGATCCTCGTAGAGCGCCGCCGGCTGCCAGGTCCAGCCGGTCTCAGCGCTCACCTCGTAGGAGAGGGGGAGACCGTTGAGCAGAGCCAGGACCCGCGTCAGCACCGCATCAGGGAGTGGCAGAGCTTCCAGATAGGGCGTCGTCTCAGGATCAAAGAGGTGGCCAGGATAGGGAGCCAGAGTCAGCCCCGGCTGCCGATAGCCCACGCGCATCAGCGTCCACCGGCGCTGCAGATCTCCCCAGAGACGGTAAGCACGGTCCTCTTTATCCTCAGCAGCCTCCGGCTCTCCCAGGGAACGCTCTTCCGCCAGGAGACCGGCACGCTCGACAGCTTCGGTCACAAAGAGGCGATAGATCAGGCGCAGTGTCTGCTCATAGAGGCCGGCCAGATCCTGGAGAGCCAGCCTGGCCAGTTGCCCGCGCTTAGAGAGGGCCGTCTGCTCTGCCTGGCCCGCGAGCAGTCTTTGTGCCTGCCTGACCAGCGCCGTCAACACCAGCACTATGGCCTCACAGGTGCGCTCTTTCAGCGCTGGTAATCCGACAGCCGCATTCCTCTCTCGCTGGTCGATCAACGCTTCCCTCTCAGCAGGTAGATCCATTCTTACAGCTCGTTCAGATATCCGCTCCAAGCCTCGCCAGAGCACCGGGAAAAGCAAAGCCAGCCAGGCAGCCATGCGGCACACCCTTTGCAGCAGCTCATGGAATGGAAGGCAGGCCCCCCTGGCGGCTCCTGCGGTAAAGGAGCGGCGCCTCGTCTCGGTCCATCATCTTGACCGCTCAAGAGAAAGCTGTCTGTCTGTTGTCGCTATCAATACCATAGGAAGCGCCAACCCAAGGGCCAGTGTCAATGGCTGCATATCTCAACAAAACATTGGCTCTTGTCAGCGCTTCTAGCAGCAGGTAAGGTACCCTGAGACCAGCAGGTTCTGAACCAGTGAAAGGAGTCACCTGGATGGAGCAACCATCTGAGCAGCAAGAGCTACATCACATCCGTCGGCGTGATCGGGCTGTCAACGACGAAAGCTGGATACGCAACTTTCTCCAACGTGCCCCAGTAGGGGTACTGGCTACCGTTGAGGGCGAGCAGCCCTTTCTCAATAGCAACCTCTTCGTTTACGATGAGGCAGCGCACGCCATCTATATCCACACTGCCGCCCGTGGACGGACACGCCGCAATGTCGAAAGCAGCGAGCGTGTCTGTTTCACCGTCTACGAAATGGGGCGACTCCTGCCCGCCAAGACGGCTCTGGACTTCAGCGTCGAATACGCCAGTGTCGTGGTCTTCGGGCAAGGGGCTATCATTCAGGATCGTGAGCGGGCCCGGGCCGCCTTACACCTGCTGCTCAAAAAGTATGCCCCTCACCTGGAGGCGGGACATGACTACCGCGCCGTCACCGATGAGGAACTGAAGCGCACCAGCGTCTACGAGATTCGCATCAGCGCCTGGAGCGGCAAAAAGAAAGAGGCAGCGCCGGATTCCGTGGGAGCCTACTACTATGGAGAAGAACCGCAGGCTCAGTGGCAGTCCTGACGCTGCATCAACTGGCCGCCCAACAGAAAACTCTTTTTCGGCGCTCAGACATGGATGTCCCAGAAGAGCTGGCCGCTCTGCATGATATCTGAGAAAGAGAGGACAAAATCGTGCTGGCTTTGCGGGACCTCATAGACCAGGGTCCCGCGAATCTTCTGCTGCGGCTCCACTTTTCCAGTCGGGGGTGGGCTGGCAAAACTCACAAAAGCCATCTGAATCTCTCGTCCCTCGGTATCACGTAGCGTGAAATTGAAGTCTGCCGCCACCTCCTGCTCATCATTCGAGACATTCAGCAGCGTGATGTCGAGCAGCAGGTACTGATCTCCAGCCTGGGGCTGATCAAAGCCCTGACCCGGAGAGGTCTGGACAGAGTTTAAGGTGATCTGCCAGGTGTTATTAAAAGTGACCGCCTCGCCCACCTTATGATGAACGCTTCCACTGCTATTCGCTGTCGAAGATGAGGATGAAGAGGCCGGCGTAGCTGTTGGCGAGGACGTCGTCGCCGTGCTACCAGTAGCAACGGTCGCAGTCGTGCTGGTGTTACTGACTGTCGTCGACACCGATGGGGCGGAGCGATTCGTCGTGCTGTTCGCCTTGGGAGTTGCTGTCAGCGTCCCGATGACATCTCCCAGCCCCAGGCCAGCTAGAAAGACCACGACCAGGGCAATAATCCAGAGCCAGGTCAGGCTGCGGCGCGGAGCCTGGGTCGGGGGAGGAAGCGTCTGGATCACTGGCGCTCCAGTTGCCGAGACCGTTGGCCAGAGCGTTTGCCCAGATGCGGGCGGTGGCGGCGGTGTCAGCGGCGAGGCAGGTATAATGCCGGGAGAACCAGGCATCGGCGTATACGGATCAGGCCGGGCCCACTGCTCATAACCAGGCAACGAAGGCGGGCTTCCTGGTGGAGGCGTCTGGCCCCCCGGCGGGGGCAGAGCAGATCCGCCCCCAGGCGGCGTCTGATCAGAAGGAGGAGGGTACGATTGCATACAAGTTCCTTTCTACACTCTTTAACTCTCTCTCATCGAATAGACAGACACTGCTATCCTGCTCCGGCGAAACTCTTTTCTTGACGATGATCTGGAAAGATGACTGAGGCCACTCTTTCCTGGAGAAAAGCGTCACGCCCTTCTCATTTATATTCTATCATAGATATTTATCTATGGATACTCAACTACTTTCTCAATTGAGGCCCCGCAGAAAAGCTGTGCGGAGCAGGGCAGAATTGGCTTCCGGGCAGCGAGAAGCGAGCTGCTTCCCATCTTCCCCAGACCAGAAGGCAGGAGGTCTTGACCCTGGCCCCTGATCAGGGATATGCTACCTACAAGACAGACAAAGGAAAAGAGCGGGAGCCGACAGACACAGCCAGGCTACTCACTCACCTCCCGGCTGTTGCCCCCAGGAAGAGCAGCAGCCGGGCAGCCAGCCAGGTCAGACAACAAGGGAGAATCCATGACAAGCAAGCAGCCGCTGCGTCTCATCCTCGACACCGATCCAGGCATTGACGACGCCCTGGCCCTCCTGCTGGCCCTTGCCTCGCCCGAGGTCAGCCTGGAAGGCGTCACCACCGTCAGCGGCAACGTTCCGCTGGAAGACACCACGCGCAATGCGCTGGCCTTACTGGCCCTGGCCGGGCGCGATGACATCCCTGTTGCTGCAGGAGCAGCGCGTCCACTTGTGCGCGAGCCGATTCACGCTGCCGAGGTGCATGGTCAGCGCGGTCTGGGACGGGCCGAGCTGACAGAGCCGACCTCAGCCCCTGTCTCTCAGCCTGCCGCTGTCTTCCTCTGCGAGCGTATCAAAGCTGCTCCAGGCGCCATCACCCTGGTCGCCGTAGGGCCGCTCACCAATCTGGCCCTGGCCGTCAGGCTGGTCCCGGAGATCGCCCAGCAGGTGCGCGAAGTGGTTATTATGGGCGGCGCCCTGCGCGTCCCTGGTAACATTACCCCAGCCGCCGAGTTCAATATTTATGCCGACCCCGAGGCTGCCCACGTCGTCTTCCACGCCGGCTGGCCGCTGCGCCTTGTCAGCCTTGACACCACCCAGCAGGTCGGTCTGACCCGCACGCAGTTCGCTCCTCTGTGCCGGCCCGAGAGTCGCATCGGGCGCTGTATCGACGCTATGCTCGCCCACTACTTTGAGGACTTCGCCCCACGCGCCGCTTACGAGCGCTTTCACCTGCACGATCCACTGGCGCTGGCCGCTGCCTTCCATCCCGAATTGCTTGAGTGGGAATCGGTCTACATCGACGTCGAGCTGAGCGGCCATCAGACCCCAGGGGCCACTGTGGCCTGGTTCCGTCGCCGTCCCGAGACCCCGCCGGCCAACGTCCTGGCGGCCACCGCCGTCGACGTCACTGGCTTCACCACTTTCTTCCTGGAACGGCTGGCGCGCCTGCTCTGAGCCACATGGAAGTGGCCTCTCACCCGTGTCTGTCGCTGCCCTCGCGGCGATGAGCGACCGCACGCGCTCTGACCCATTCTGCGCCTGGGCTTTGATCAGGCCGGGCCGGCAATGCATCTTGCTGACCTCGACCCGCATTCAGGCCCGGCACCATCAGGACCAGGAAGGACGGAAGATCAACCTGTGGAGCATGTTCAGCAGCAGCCACCGAGGAAAGAGCTGATCAGCTCGCGCCGGCTTAACGAACTGGCAAGCGCCCTGCGCGCCCAGGTACGCGGCGAAGTGCGCTTTGACACTGGCAGCCGCGCCATGTACTCGACCGACGCCTCGAACTACCGCCAGGTACCACTAGGCGTCGTGCTTCCACAAGACGGCGACGACGTCTGCGCCGCCATTGCCGTCTGTCGCGCCTACGATGTCCCCATTCTGGCGCGCGGTGGTGGCACCAGCACCGCCGGCCAGACCTGTAACATTGCCGTCGTGCTTGACCTGTCGCGTCACATGCAGCACATTCTCAGTCTCGACCCCAGGCAGCGTCTGGCGCGCGTTGAGCCGGGGGTAGTCCTGGACGACCTGCGCTGGGCCGCCGAGCAACACCACCTGACTTTTGCCCCCGATCCCTCAACGCATAATCGCTGTACTCTGGGCGGCATGATCGGCAATAACTCCTGCGGCACCCATTCGCTGATGGGCGGCAAAACCGTCGACAACATCGAAGAGCTGGAAATTCTGACCTACGACGGCCTACGTCTGCGCGTGGGCGCCACCAGCGAAGAAGAGCTGGCCCAGATCATCGCCGCCGGAGGACGCCGTGGCGAGATATATGCCCGCCTCAAAGCCCTGCGCGACCGCTACGCTAACCTCATTCGCCAGCGCTATCCGGCCATCCCACGCCGCGTCTCCGGTTACAACCTCGACCAACTGCTCCCGGAGAATGGCTTTCATGTTGCTCGCGCCCTCGTCGGCAGCGAAAGCACCTGCGTCACCGTGCTGGAAGCCACCGTACGCCTCGTACCCAGTCCCCCGGCGCGGGTCTTGCTCGTCCTCGGCTATCCTGATTTCTTCCGCGCCTGCGATGAAGTACCCGCCCTGCTTGAATTTCGGCCCATCGCCCTCGAAGGTCTCGACGAGGGCCTCGTTGCCGATAGCCGCCGCAAAGGTCTCAACCTTGAACACCTGCGTCTGCTACCCGAAGGCGGCGGCTGGCTGCTGCTCGAATTTGGTGGTCAGACGCGCGCCGAGGCCGAAGACCAGGCCCGGGCCCTGATGGCCCACCTGCAGCGAGGGAGTGCTCCGCCACAGATGCGCCTCTGCAGCAGCCAGGATGAAGCCCGGGCCTTGTGGGAGGTACGAGAATCAGCCCTTGGCGCCTCCACTTTCGTTCCAGGCCAACCTCTCAAATGGGAAGGCTGGGAAGATTCTGCCGTTCACCCGAGTCGCCTCGGCGCCTATCTACGTGAGCTACGCGCCCTCCTTGACCGCTATGGCTACCAGGCCAACTTCTATGGACATTGCGGAGAGGGCTGCGTCCACATGCGCGCCAGCTTCGATCTGGAGAGTCAGGAGGGCATTCGCCAGTTTCGCGCCTTCATGGAAGAGGCCGCCGATCTTGTCGTGCGCTATGGCGGCTCGCTCTCCGGTGAGCATGGTGACGGCCAGGCCCGGGCCGAATTGCTGCCCAAAATGTTTGGGCCAGAACTGCTAGAAGCTTTCCAAGAGTTCAAGGCGATCTGGGACCCCGCTGGACGCATGAACCCTGGCAAAGTCGTCAACCCCTACCGGCTCGACGAAGACCTGCGTCATGCGCTGCCGCTGCCACGTCCCGCCGCCACCTACTTTCGCTTTCCCGCCGATCACGGCAACTTTGCCCATGCTGTCATGCGCTGCGTCGGCGTGGGCAAATGTCGCCGCACCGACGGCGGCCTGATGTGCCCGAGCTACATGGTCACCCGCGAAGAGGCCCATTCCACCCGTGGACGAGCGCGACTGCTCTTCGAGATGCTCTACGGCGACCCCTTGCGCGGCGGCTGGCGCTCCGAAGAAGTGCGCCAGGCTCTCGACCTTTGCCTGGCCTGCAAAGGCTGTAAAAGCGAGTGTCCCGTCAATGTAGACATGGCCACCTACAAAGCCGAATTTCTGGCGCATTATTACGCAGGCCGCCTGCGACCGCGCAGCGCCTATCTCTTCGGCCTCATTCATCGCTGGGCTGCCCTGGGGGCCCGCACCCCCGAGCTGGCGAACCTGCTGACTCAGGCTCCGTTGCTGAGCCAGTTGCTCAAGTGGGTCGGCGGGATCGCTCCCGAGCGCCGTCTGCCTCGTCTAGCCCCGCTCAGCTTCCGTAGCTGGTTTCAGAGCCGCCCGCGCCCACCGCGTCAGAGCCAGCACCAGCGAGTCCTCCTCTGGCCCGACACTTTCAACAATTACTTTCATCCAGAAACGGCGCGCGCCGCCGTCGAGGTTCTCGAAGCCCTCGGCTTCCAGGTCGAGCTACCGCCAGTCGCCCTTTGCTGCGGGCGTCCTCTCTACGACTACGGCATGCTGGCCACTGCCAAAGAGCAGCTAGGCCGGATTATGATCGTGCTCCGTCCCTATCTGGATCAGGATATTCCCATTGTCGGGCTAGAGCCAGGCTGTGTCTCCGTCTTCCGCGATGAGCTGCCCAATCTCTTCCCCGAGCGTCCAGAGGCGCAGCAGCTCAAAGAGCGCGTCCTCCTGCTGAGCGAGTTTTTAGAGCGGTACGCCAGCGACTACCCCTGGCCACAGCTGGAGGGCCAGGTCCTGCTGCAGCCCCACTGTCACCAGCGCGCCCTGATGAACGTCGCCGCCGAGCGTACCCTGCTCAGCAAGCTCGGCCTGCAGGTACAGGTTCCTGACGCCGGCTGCTGCGGCATGGCCGGGGCTTTTGGCTTCGAAGCTCAGCATGCCAGTCTCTCCCGGCAGGTCGGTGAGCGGCTGCTCCTGCCGACCGTGCGCGCGGCCCGTCCAGAAACCCTGATTGTCGCAGATGGCTTCAGCTGCCGCGAGCAGATCGCTCAGACCACGCCACGCCACGCCCTGCACCTGGCCGAAGTCTTGCAACTGGCCCTACGCCTGCCGACCAATGCGCGGCTGGGACCCTACCCAGAGCGAGCGGCCCTCTTTGCTCCTCCCCTGCCAGCGGCCAGACGCCGTCTGGGCAGCGCCCTGGCCCTGACCGGTAGCGCACTCCTCGCCCTGGGTACCCTCCTGCTCCTCCAGCGCCGGCGGCGGAGAGCCCAGCAGCAGCGGCGAAACTAGAACAAACGTTTGACATCAAGGGGGACCTGAGCTATAATCAGAACCACAGGCCATGATCGCGACCGGCGCCATGGAGAGCGAGGGCTAAAGAGTCGTCAGGCGAGCGTTTTTTCTCTGTAGAACAGCGCGCTGTGCTAGACGAACTGCTCTTCGATGAGGTAAAATGAGTATAAAGCGCACAGTGTTCAACGCTTACTCAGGCCACCGACGCTGGCAAGGAGACTACGCCGCCGACCAAACAGCCTGATCAGTGTTGGGAGGAATGCATGACAAACGAGCGTATGGAGAGAAGGCTATACCGCAGAAGCCCGGGCCGCCAGTACAGTCAGGAGGATTACGAGGATCTGAGGTCGCAGAGTTATCGTGGACAGACAGAGCAGACGCGCTGGCCCTCCGCTAGCAGCAGCCGCACCCCTTCCGGCTCCCTGCTAACACGACGCCCAGATCTGCGCCGGACGCGACAGTTGATGCGCCAGAGCATTCTGGCGAGCAAACGCGAGGAGATGAGTCTACACAGCGAAGGGGTCCTGACCGCGCCCCCAGAGACGGAGGAGGAGCTGCTTCCGTCGGCGCGAGGCCGAAGCCATACGCTCTATAGCCGAGAGCTGTACGCCACAGCTGGACTGCGCCCCTCGCGCCTGCCTTCACGCCGCCCGTTGCCAGAGGAGGAAGAGGCCGAAGAATGGAGCGACGAAGTCATCGCGGTGGTCGAAGACGAGGCGGAGCAGTATGGCTTTGCCTCTCCAGAGTTTGAGGAGAGCTACAGCCAGGAGCGCTACGGCAGATCGATGGCCGCGGCTGGTCGCTACGAGAATGAGCTGCTAGAAGACGAAGAGGAAGGGAGCGCCTTCAGCAACAGCGAGCCGCTCCCGCCGGTCAGGCGACGAGCTACCAGACATCTGACCACGCGCCGACTGGCCGAGCCAGAGCCAGAGGAGTTCTTCCCTCCCGAAGAGGAGGAATACTACGAGGAGGAGAAGCCGCGTCGCAAAAAGCGCATCCTGACGCGACGCCGCGTGTTGGTTGGTTTGGGCGTGGCGGCTACCGGTGGGGCGGTAGTGGCCGCTTCGCAGCTGGCTCCTAAAATTCCCGAGACTCTCGGCAATACCGCTAGCAATATCGAGCGCCAGGTGGCCGACGCCTTCAATCGCGGTTTCCAGGCAGGCGCCGACTCTGTGCGCAAGGAACTGATCTCCTCCCTGGAGAACATTGAAGGCGTCTCGCTAGACGCCGCCATTACGGCTGCCCGTCTGCTGCGCACAGCCTACGACGTCTTCGTCAGCCCGCTCCTGACCCTGGCAGCCAACGTCACCGGCGATTTCTTGAATGTTACCCTGCGCGCCTTCAAGCAGGCACGCCAGTGGCTAGCGAATATCGGCCAGGATAACCAGGTGCTGGCGGCTTTGCAGACCGTGCTGGAGAGCTGGTCAACGCAGGTGAAGCAGATGCCCAAACAGCTGCAGGCCATTACCGACGCCGACCTCGACGGCACTCAAACCTACCTGCGCGGTCTGCAGCGCACGCTCGCCGAGGAGAAGGCTAAGCTCAATGCCAGCAGCCAGCAAGCAGCTCCCTCTCCATCGCCCACCGCTTCGACCAAGAAAAGCTGACCCTGGCGCACGGATCAACTATCGTTTATACTCTAGGTATAGAGCGTTTCGCTGCCAGTGCCGGCACCTATACGGTCTGACGTTTGCTGATTGCTGGTCAGGCCAGGGACGCACCTTCCCGTCGTGACAGGAAGCTACGGGAAAGGGGGGATGTTTTTCTACTCAACACAGCCCAGCCGTCTAGCAGGCACCCGACCCACCCAGGCAAGCGAGGGCGCCTCGCCCCCAATGGATGAGCAAAGTCAGGTCATGGTCCTTAAGGCTTTGCTCCTCCTCTACGCGCTCAACCTGCGCCCAAACCCAACCCGGCATCTGCCACACTACCCAGGCCAGGCGCCCTCGACCGCCTCTCTTCTCTGAGCAAGAGCCAACCAACCGTCGTCAGGGTCGTCCGGACTTTCGCCAGCCTTCTCCTCCTACTCGGCCACACCCTTCTTGTCCAGTCCAGACGAGATGGCAAGCAGCAAGGTAC